>JALYOG010000172.1 GCA_030856985.1 Pseudomonadota bacterium
TGCAGGAATCCCTGACCGTGTCGTCGCAGATGGATCTCTCGCCGTCGTGGATCGAAGTCGACAGCAAGAAGTTCGCCGGCGTGTTCAAGGCTGTTCCGGACCGTGCCGACCTGCCGGCCGACATCAACGAAGCGCTGATCGTCGAGCTGTACTCGAAGTAATGTTTTTATGAGCCTCCGGTCCATCCGGAGGTTCGCAGGAGACCCCCAAATGACGGTTACCGCAAACCAGGTGCTGCGTCCGCGCGGCCCCCAGATCGAACGGCTCGCAGGCAATCGCGCGAAAGTCGTGATCGAACCGCTCGAGCGCGGCTACGGGCACACGCTCGGCAACGCGCTGCGCCGCGTGCTGCTGTCTTCGATTCCGGGCTTCGCCATCACGGAAGTCGAGATCGACGGCGTGCTGCACGAGTACACCACGATGGAAGGACTCGAGGAGGACGTGCTGGAAGTCCTGCTCAACCTCAAGGACGTCGCCATCCGGATGCACACCGGCGACTCCTCGACGCTGTCGCTGGCCAAGCAGGGCCCGGGCATCGTGACCGCAGCCGACATCAAGACCGACCACAACGTCGAAATCGTCAATCCCGACCACGTGATCGCTCACCTGACCAAGGACACGACGCTCAACATGCGCCTGCGCATCGAGCGTGGCTACGGCTACCAGCCGGCCTCCGCGCGCCGCCGTCCGGACGAGGAGACCCGCACCATCGGTCGCCTGATGCTGGATGCGAGCTTCAGCCCGGTTCGCCGCGTCGCGTATGCGGTCGAGGCCGCCCGCGTCGAACAGCGTACCGATCTGGACAAGCTGGTCCTGGATATCGAGACCAACGGCACGATCGACGCCGAGGAAGCCGTGCGCACCGCCGCCGACATCCTCAGCGACCAGCTGTCGGTGTTCGGCGACTTCACCCACCGCGACCGCGGTGCGGCGAAGCCGGCCACCAGCGGTGTCGACCCGATCCTGCTGCGTCCGATCGACGACCTCGAGCTCACCGTCCGCTCGGCCAACTGCCTCAAGGCCGAGAGCATCTACTACGTCGGCGATCTGATCCAGAAGACCGAAGTCGAGCTGCTCAAGACGCCGAACCTCGGCAAGAAGTCGCTCACCGAGATCAAGGAAGTGCTCGCCCAGCGCGGCCTTTCGCTCGGCATGAAGCTCGAAAACTGGCCCCCTGCCGGCGTCGCCTCGCACGGCATGATGGGCTGAATTGAATAGTCCGGCGATGGATGGCCGGGTTCTTAATCAGGATGATTGAAGCAGCTTAAGGATACGACCATGCGCCACAAGAAAGCCGGACGTAAATTCAACCGTACCAGTGCCCATCGCGATGCGATGTTCACCAACATGGCCGCGTCCCTGTTCAACCATGAGCTGATCCGCACCACGCTGCCCAAGGCCAAGGAACTGCGCCGCGTCGCCGAGCCGCTGATCACCCTGGCGAAAGTGGACGGAGTGGCCAACCGCCGCCTCGCCTTCTCGCGCCTGCGCGACAAGCAGGCCGTCGGCAAGCTGTTCGTCGAGCTCGGCCCACGCTACACCGCCCGCCCGGGTGGTTATCTGCGCATCCTCAAGTGCGGCTACCGCGCTGGCGACAATGCGCCGATGGCGTACGTGGAGCTGGTCGACAGGCCCGAGGCTGCCGCGGAATAAACGCCGCAGGGCGTTGCGCGTTTGCTTTGCTGAACCCCGGCCCTGGTGCTGGGGTTTTTTGCATTTGCCGACACGGTCCTTGCACAGCGCCCCTTTGCACGCAATCGCCAACCTCGTAAGGTGTCGCCATGGCCCACAAACCGCTCTCTTTCCGCACCCTGTTCCTGCTCGGCTTCCTGGCCTGCGCCGGTCTGCTCGCGTATGCGATCTACATGCAATTGCACTCGGGCCTGGAGCCCTGTCCGCTGTGCATCTTCCAGCGCGTGGCGTTCGCCGCGCTGGGACTGGTCTTCCTGGTGGGTGCGTTGCATGCGCCCGGCGGAACGACCGGCAAGCGCGCGTACGGCGTACTGGGTGTGATCGCGGCGCTCGCGGGAGTCGCGGTGGCCGGCAATCACGTCCGTCTGCAGCACCTGCCGCCCGACCAGATCCCCTCATGCGGGCCAGGCCTGGAGTACATGATGGAATCGATGCCGGTCACCGGCGTCATCCGCAGGGTGATGACCGGGTCCGGCGAGTGCGCGAACGTCGACTGGAGCTTTCTCGGCCTTTCGATGCCGGCCTGGAGCCTGCTGTGGTTCGTCGGGCTCGCGATCATGGTCGGGTACGCTGCACTCCGCGGTCGCTGATTCTCCACGAACGCCCACGACCTTTTATTTTGACGATCCAGACATGAATTCCTCCGACTGCAATCTCCGCGCCATGGCCTCACCCGATGCGTGGTCCGCCATGTCTTGGCGCGACCGGCTGGCACTGCAGCTGCCGCAATACCCCGACCCCGCGGCGCTGGAGTCGGCGCTGGGCGAGCTGCGTGCGCTGCCGCCGCTGGTGACGTCGTGGGAAATACTGGCGTTGAAACAGCAGCTTGCCGAAGCCCAGGAGGGCACGCGTTTCGTGCTGCAGGGCGGCGATTGCGCCGAGAGTTTCGATGCCTGCTCCTCCGAGCTCATTTCCAACCGGCTCAAGGTGCTGCTGCAGATGAGCCTGGTGATGGTGCACGGCCTGCGCAAGCCGGTGGTGCGGGTGGGCAGGTTTGCCGGGCAGTACGCCAAACCACGCTCGACCGATACCGAAACGATCGGCGGTGTGACCCTCCCGAGCTACCGCGGCGACATGGTCAACGGTTCGGCTTTCACCGCCGAGTCGCGCAATCCGGATCCTCGCCGGATGATCAAGGCGCACGCGCGTTCGGCGATGACCATGAACTTCGTGCGCGCGCTCATCGACGGCGGCTTCGCCGATCTGCATCACCCCGAATACTGGAACCTGAACTGGGTCGGCCATTCGCCGCTCGCCGACGAATACCGGCGCATGGTCGAGGCGATCGGCGATGCGGTCCGATTCATGGAGACTCTCTCCGGCGCCGAGGTGCACAACCTTAACCGCGTCGATTTCTACACGTCCCACGAAGCGCTGCTTCTGCCGTACGAGGAATCCTTGAGCCGGCGCGTGCCGCGTCACCAGGGCTGGTTCAACCTCAGTACCCACTTCCCCTGGATCGGCATGCGCACGGCGGCGATCGACGGGGCGCACGTGGAGTACTTCCGCGGGATCCGCAATCCCGTCGCGATCAAGGTCGGGCCGTCGGTCACTCCCGATCACCTGCTGCGGCTGATCGACGTGCTCAATCCCGAGGACGAGCCGGGGCGGCTCACCTTCATCCACAGGATGGGTGCGGCGAACATCGCCGCCAAACTGCCGCCGCTGCTGGACGCCGTGCGCCGCGATGGTCGCCGCATGCTGTGGATATGCGATCCGATGCACGGCAACACCGAGTCGACCGCGAACGGGTACAAGACGCGGCGCTTCGCCAACATCGGCAGCGAGCTGGAACAGTCGTTCGAACTGCATGCCGCCGCGGGCACCCGCTTGGGCGGGGCGCATCTGGAGCTGACGGGAGAGGATGTCACCGAGTGCCTTGGTGGGGCGCGCGAGTTGACCGAGATCGACCTTGAACGTGCCTACCATTCCACCGTCGATCCGCGGCTCAACTATGAGCAGGCGCTCGAGGTCGCGATGTTGATCGTGCGCAAGCACCAGCAGGTCGTCGCCCGGGCCTGAGCGCCGGGTGGCCCGTCTAGGGATCGATCGTGCCCCGGTATTGCGGCACCGTGCGGGCTTTGGTCAGCTGCTCGAACGAGAAGCCCAGGGCCAGCAAACGCTCCTCGCTCCACTTCGGCCCCATGAAAACCAACCCCAGCGGCAGCCCGAGCGCATCTCCCATCGGCACCGTCAGGCTCGGGTAACCTGCCACCGCGGCCGCTCCGTAGCCGCCGCCGGTGAAGTTGTCGCCGTTGACCGGGTCTATTGGCCATGCCGGCCCCGTCGTCGGTCCGACCAGTGCGTCGAGCTGATGTTTTTCCAGCAGCGCATCGATGCCCTGCGGCCCGGCCAGCTGCCGCGCCTTGCGCGAGGCGGCGCGGTACTCTGCCTCGTCCAGGCTGCCCATGCCCTGCGCTCGTTCGAACAGTTCCTGGGCGAAGTGCGGCATCTCCCTGGGGGCATTGGCATTGTTGAATGCGATCAGTTCCGCCAGCGTGCGGATCGGCGCACCGCTGTCGCGGAGGTAGCGTTCCAATCCGTGCTTGAACTCGTACAGCAGAACGGTGTATTCCGAGGCCAGCCATTCGCCGCTGCCGGGGATCTCGACCTCCACCACCGTGGCGCCTGCGGCCCGCATCGTGGCGAGCGCCCGCTCGGTTGCGGCCTCCACGTCCGGCTGCGGGTCGACGCCGGTCTTGTGCAGGAACCCGATGCGAGCACCGCGCAACGCGTCCGCACGCAGTGCGAGGCGGTAGTCGATGCCGCCCTTCGGCGCAGCGCGGCTGGCGTCGTCGCCCGGATCCACCGTCGCGGCCATCACCGTCAGCAGCGTGGCGGCATCGGTGACGGTGCGCGTCATCGGGCCGGCGGTGTCCTGGCTGCTTGAGATCGGGATGATCCCGCTGCGCCCGATCAGCCCGACCGTCGGTTTCATGCCGACCAGCCCGTTGACGGCAGCGGGGCACAGGATGCTGCCATCCGTCTCGGTCCCGATTCCGGCAGCGGCGAGGCTGGCTGCAACCGCTGCGCCGGTGCCGCTGCTGGAGCCGCAAGGGCTGCGGTCGAGCACGTATGGGTTGCGCACCTGGCCGCCGCGCGCGCTCCAGCCCGAGGTTGAGCGGGTGGAGCGGAAGTTCGCCCATTCGCTGAGATTGGTCTTGCCCAGGATCACCGCCCCGCCGGCGCGCAGGCTCGCCACGAGCGGTGCGTCTGCGATCGGCCGGTGCTCGGCCAGCGCCAGCGATCCGGCCGAGTTGACCATCGGCGTGGCGTCGATGTTGTCCTTGAGCAACAAGGGAATGCCGTGAAGCGGCCCGCGAAGCACGCCGTTCGCGCGTTCGGCGTCCAGGATCGTCGCTTCGTGCACTGCATCCGGATTGAGTTCGAGCACAGCGTTCAGGCGCGGACCGGCATCGTCGAGCGCGGCGATCCTGTCCAGATACCGCTGCGTCAGCTGCGCGCTGCTGATCTGCCCGCTGCGCATCCGCTCGCTGAGGGTGGCAATGTCCGTCTCCACCAGCACACCGGGGTCATCGCGGAACGACGGCGGCGCTGCCGCAGGGCTGGGGATGGCGGCGCAACCGGTCAGAGTCGCCAGCACTGCCATGACGGACGCGATTGAATGGGTGGGACGCATGCGGCGGTCCGTTGCTGGTCGGAACGCAAGTATGCAATGGCGGCAGCGGTCGTGGAGGGCCGATGCGGTGCGTTCCCGGTTCGCAAGCGCGATTGCGGGCCTGAAAGGGCCCGAAACATGCCGGCGCAGGCCTTACGGATGGCGGTCACGGCTGTTCCCGCCGGTAAGGGCGGGAACAGGAGGCGCGGCAGCCCGGCGCTTGGCCGGCTTCAGCCAGTGCGACTGGACCGCTTGCGATCGCTCTCGCTGAGATGCTTCTTGCGCAGGCGGATTTCCTTCGGGGTGACTTCGACCAGCTCGTCGTCCTCGATGAAGTCCAGCGCCTGTTCCAGCGTGTACTTGATCGCCGGCGTCAGCTTGATCGCATCGTCCTTGCCCGAGGCGCGCATGTTGGTCAGCGGCTTGGTCTTGATCGCATTGACCGTGAGGTCGTTGTCCTTGGAGTGGATGCCGATCAGCTGGCCTTCGTACACGTTGTCGCCTTCGGCGGCGAACAGCTTGCCGCGCTCTTCCAGCGGTCCGAGCGAGTAGGCCGGCGTGGCGCCCGCGGCGTTGGCGATCATCACGCCGTTCTGGCGCTTGGCGATCGCGCCTATTTCCCGCGGGCCGTAGTGATCGAACACGTGGAACAGCAGGCCGGAGCCCTGCGTGAGGGTCCTGAATTCGTTCTGGAAACCGATCAGGCCGCGCGCCGGGATCATGTAGTCCAGGCGCACGCGCCCCTTGCCGTCGGACTCCATGTTCTTCAGCTGTGCCTTGCGGGTGCCGAGCTTCTCCATGACGCCGCCCTGGTGCTGCTCCTCGATGTCCACCACCAGCTGTTCGACCGGCTCCATCTGCTGGCCGTCGATTTCCTTGATGATGACTTCCGGGCGCGACACGGCCAGTTCGAAGCCTTCGCGGCGCATGGTTTCGATCAGCACCGACAGGTGCAGCTCGCCGCGGCCGGACACCAGGAACTTGTCGGGGTCGGAGCCTTCCTCGACCTTCAGCGCGACGTTGTGCAGCGTCTCGCGTTCCAGGCGCTCGCGGATCTGGCGGCTGGTGATGAACTTGCCGCCGCTGCGGTCCTTGTTGCCGGCGAACGGCGAGTTGTTGACCTGGAAGGTCATCGAGATCGTCGGCTCGTCGACGGTCAGCGCCGGCAGCGCTTCGGGGGTGTCGAGCGCGCAGATCGTGTCGGAAATGCTGAGGTCGGCGACGCCGGAGATCGCAACGATGTCGCCGGCCTCGGCCTCTTCCACCTCGACGCGCTCCAGGCCCAGGAAGCCCAGCACCTGCAGCACCTTGCCTTGGCGCTTCCTGCCTTCGCGGTCGACGACGCTGACCGGCATGTTGGTGCGCACCTTGCCGCGCTGGATGCGGCCGACGCCGATCAGGCCGACGAAGTTGTTGTAGTCCAGCTGGCTCACGCGCATCTGGAACGGCCCGTCCTGGTCGACGGTCGGCGCCGGCACGTGCTTCATGATCGCTTCGTACAGCGGGGTCATGTCGCCGTCGCGCGCGCTGTCGTCGAGGCTGGCATAGCCGTGCAGCGCGGACGCGTACACGATCGGGAAATCGAGCTGGTCGTTGGTCGCGCCGAGCTTGTCGAACAGGTCGAATACCTGGTCGATCACCCAGTCCGGACGCGCGCCGGGACGGTCGATCTTGTTGACCACGACGATCGGGTTGAAGCCCATCGCGAAGGCCTTCTGGGTCACGAAGCGCGTCTGCGGCATCGGGCCGTCCATCGCATCGACCAGGATCAGCACCGAGTCCACCATCGACAGCACGCGCTCGACCTCGCCGCCGAAGTCGGCATGGCCCGGGGTGTCGACGATGTTGATGCGGTTGCCATTCCAGTTGATGGCGGTGTTCTTGGACAGGATCGTGATCCCACGTTCCTTTTCCTGATCGTTGCTATCCATCATCCGCTCGGTGGTGACCGTGCGTTCGCTGAAGGTGCCGGACTGCTTCAGGAGGCAATCGACCAGGGTGGTTTTGCCGTGGTCGACGTGGGCGACGATGGCGATGTTGCGCAGGCGTTCGATAGACATGCGAAAAAAGGCCGGCAAACCGGCGCTCGGGCGGGGAGGAAGCCGGCCATTATACCGGTCGCGGACGAGCACTGCCCGTTCACGATGCCGGGCTGCGTTATCCTTGAGGTCTGCTCGTTCAGATGATGCGCTGATGCGAGCCCAATCCTATTCCCCAGGAGCCCCAACATGAGTCTGACCGCAACTTTCGATACCGACCAGGGCGCCGTGCAGGTCGAGCTGCAGGCGGAGAAAGCGCCGCTGACCGTCGCCAATTTCGTGAATCTGGCCAAGCGCGGCTATTACGACGGACTCAACTTCCACCGGGTGATCCCGGACTTCATGGTCCAGGGCGGCTGCCCGCAGGGCAGCGGCACCGGTGGTCCGGGCTATCGCTTCGAGGACGAGACGAAAAATGGTCTGTCGCACGAGCGCGGCGTGCTGTCGATGGCCAACGCCGGCCCCGGGACCAACGGCAGCCAGTTCTTCATCACCCACGTCGCATGCCCCTGGCTGGACGGCAAGCACACGGTCTTCGGCAAGGTCACCGACGGCATGGACGTCGTCGACCGCATCAAGCAGGGCGACACCATCAAATCGCTGAAGATCGAGGGCGATGCGGACGCCGTGCTCGAAGCCAAGGCCGACCGGGTGGCCGACTGGAACAAGATCCTCGACGCCAGCGCTCGCGCCTGAGTACGACTTTCGCGCGCCTGCCGCCGAACCGGTGGCGGGCGCGCTCGTGTCTGGCCGGATCCGGTGCCCCGGCGCCCCGACCGCAGCCGGGGCAGCCGGTGCGGTGACGCGGCCGTGCTAACATTTTTCGGCTGAATTGCCGGCCGCCAGGCCGATTCCCTGCACTTTCCAGGAACTACGATGCCCCAGCTCGCACAGCGCATCGGCCGCGCCAAGCCCAGCGCGATCATGCAGGTCGCCGACAATGCGAAGCGGCTCAAGGCCGCAGGCCGCGACATCATCAGCTTCTCGATCGGCGTGCCGAACTTCCTGCCCGGCCCGCACGTATACGCTGCCGCCCGGGATGCGCTCAGCAACGACAGCGGCCAGTACGGCAGCAACCGCGGCAGCGAGGCGATGCTCGATGCGTTCCTCGGCCATATCCAGCTGATCGGACTGACCGGCTACACCCGGGCCAACGTCGCGACCGGCGTCGGCGCCAAGCACATGATCTACAACCTGTGCGAGGCGCTGCTCGACGAAGGCGACACCATCGCGTTCCCGACGCCGTACTGGACCAGCTACGTCGATATCGCCGAGATCCTCAACGCGAAGATCGACCTGTTGCCGTGTCCGGCCGCGCAGGACTACAAGCTGACTCCGGCGCAGTTGGACGCCGCGTTGGCGAACAAGCCGCGCGTGTTCCTGTTCAACAACCCGTCCAACCCGACCGGCATGGTCTATTCCAGGCAGGAGATCGAGGCGTTGGCCGACGTTCTGGTCCGGCATCCGGACACCTGGGTGATCACCGACGACATCTACAACCGGATGATCTTCGACGGTGTGGGCTACCACAACTTCCTGCATTTCCGGCCCGAACTGCGCGACCGGGTGATCTTCCTGGACTCGATTTCCAAGACTTACGGCATGCCCGGTTGGCGCGTCGGATTCATGGCCGGACCGGAAGTGGTCGCCCAGGCCGTGGTGACGATGAACTCCAACCACATCACCAACCTGCCTGAGGTCGTCAGCGCCGCGGCCGCGGCCGCGTTCTCCGGTCCCCAGGACATCCCCGAGCAGAAATGCGCCGAGTTCGCCGCCAAGCGCGACCGGGTCATGGCGGTGCTCGCGGAGATCCCTGGGGTGATCTGCCCGCGCCCACAGGGCGCGTTCTACGTGTTTCCCGACATCAGCGTGGCCTTCGGCAAGATCCATGGCCCCAGCGGCATGGCGATCGGCAACGACGTCGAGTTCTGCAATGCGCTGCTGGAGACCAAGGGCGTCGCGTGCGTGCCGGGCTCCGCGTTCGGCGAGCCGCGCGCGCTGCGCATCAGCTACACCTGCCCGACGCCGCAGCTGGAGCCGGGCATGCAGCGCATCCGGGAATTCTTCGCCGAACTTGCCTGACCTTCGACCATCTGGGGAACGACTCCGATGCGCCTGCTCTGGTTGTTGACGATCGTCGGCGTGCTCGGCGGCCTGCATGCGTGGAGCCAGCGCGCGCAACGGCAGGGGCTGCTTCCCGGTGATCCGCGGGTGCATACCGGCGAGCAACGCATCGTGATGCTGACCGCCGACTGGTGCGGCTACTGCCGCAAGCAGCAGTTCGACTTCGAGCGCGCGAACGTGCGCTATCGCACCATCGACTTCGACACCGCACAAGGCAGGCGCACCGCGCAGGCCCTGGGCGTGCGCAGCGTGCCGGCCACGGTCATCGGCCAGCACCTCGTGCGCGGCTACGACACCGCGGCACTCGACCAGAAACTCACCCCGCTGGGCTACGACATCTACTGACCGGCGGCGTCCACCTTTTTCATTTCGCGTCCAAGGAAACTCCCATGAAGACTCCCGTCCGCGTTGCCGTCACCGGTGCTGCCGGCCAGATCGGCTATTCGCTGCTGTTCCGCATTGCGTCCGGCGAGATGCTCGGCAAGGATCAGCCGGTGATCCTGCAGCTGCTCGAGTTGCCGATGGAGAAGGCGCAGGCCGCGCTGAAGGGCGTGATGATGGAGCTGGAGGACTGCGCGTTCCCGCTGCTGGCCGGAATGGTGGGCACCGACGACGCCGAGGTCGCGTTCAAGGACGCGGACATCGCGATGCTGGTCGGCGCGCGGCCGCGCGGACCCGGAATGGAGCGCAAGGATCTGCTGCTCGAGAACGCGAAGATCTTCACCGCCCAGGGCGCGGCATTGAACAAGGTCGCCAGCCGCGACGTCAAGGTGCTGGTGGTCGGCAATCCGGCCAACACGAATGCCTACATCGCCATGAAGTCGGCGCCGGACCTGAAGGCCGCCAACTTCACCGCGATGCTGCGCCTGGACCACAACCGGGCGCTGAGCCAGCTGGCAGGCAAGGCCGGCGTTCCGGTGGGCGACATCGAGAACCTGGTCGTCTGGGGCAACCACAGCCCGACCATGTACCCCGACTATCGCTTCGCCACCGTCGACGGCGAGTCGCTGAAGGACCGGATCGGCGATCCGGCCTGGAACGCGGACGTCTTTATTCCGACCGTGGCCAAGCGCGGTGCGGCGATCATCGAGGCTCGCGGCCTGTCGTCGGCGGCCTCGGCCGCCAACGCGGCGATCGACCACGTGCGCGACTGGGTGCTGGGCAGCGACGGCCGATGGGTCACGATGGGCGTGCCTTCCGATGGCAGCTACGGCATTCCCGAAGGCGTGATCTACGGCGTGCCGGTGATCGCCTCCGGCGGCGGCTACGAGCGCGTCGAAAGCCTGGAGATCGACGACTTCAGCCGCGAGCGCATGGACCGCACGCTGGCCGAACTGGAAGAAGAGCGTGCCGGTGTGGCTCACCTGCTGGGTTGATCTGTTGGCTTGTCCGCAAAAGACGCGAAAGACGCGAAGAAAAGCTTGAGGAAGCTGTAGCGGCGCATCGTCTCCATGCCGGGCTTTTCCCGAGCACTTTGTCCGGCTCTTTTTTGCGTTCCTTCGCGATCTTTGCGGACAAGAAGCTTTCCGTCCGTTACCGCAGCATCATCGAGGTGAGGCATGTCGAACGACTCCGCAGGCGCGCGTTTTCGCGCCGCAATAGAGCAGGAATCCCCGCTCCAGGTCATGGGCGCCATCACCGCCTATGCGGGCCTGATGGCGAGCCGCGTGGGCTACAAGGCCCTGTACCTCTCCGGCGGTGGCGTCGCGGCCAACTCGCTCGGGGTGCCGGACCTGGGCATCAGCACGATGGAGGATGTGCTGACCGACGCGCGCCGCATCGTGGACGCCACGCGGATGCCGCTGCTGGTGGACATCGACACCGGCTGGGGCGGCGCTTTCAACATCGCGCGCACGATCCGCTCCTTCGAGCGCGCCGGCGTCGCGGCCGTGCACATGGAAGACCAGGTCGGGCAGAAGCGCTGCGGCCACCGGCCGGGCAAGGAAGTCGTGTCGCTGTCGGAGATGGTCGACCGGGTTCGCACCGCGGTGGACGCGCGCAGCGACGACGGCTTCGTGATCATGGCCCGCACCGACGCGGCGGCGGTGGAAGGCATCGACTCGGCCATCGAACGCGCCTGCGCCTATGCCGAAGCCGGCGCCGACATGATCTTCCCCGAAGCGATGCAGACCCTGGACGACTACCGCCGCTTCAAGCAGGCGGTCAAGGTGCCGGTGCTGGCCAACCTCACCGAGTTCGGTGCCACGCCGTTCTTCACCACCGACGAGCTGCGCGGAGCCGGCGTCGATATCGCGCTGTACTGCTGCGGCGCCTATCGCGCGATGAACAAGGCCGCGCTGAACTTCTACGAGACCGTGCGCCGCGATGGCACGCAGAAGAACATCGTCGACAGCCTGCAGACGCGCGCGGAGCTCTATGATTTCCTCGGCTACCACAGCTACGAGGAGAAGCTCGACGAACTGTTCGCGCAGTCCGGGGGCGGGCAGTAAGCGGGTAGGCGATCCATGTCGCCGAACCGAGCCATCGCAGCACCTGCATCACCGAGATCCGTTCTGTAGCGTTCCGGTCTTCAAGGACCGACACGCCAGAGGCTGACCACCGGGCTTGCCCCGGCCGAAGGAGAGTTCCAATGACCGACACCAGCGCCACCATGCCGAAGCCGAAGAAGTCCGTCGCACTCAGCGGCACGCCCGCAGGCAACACCGCCCTGTGCACCGTCGGCCGCAGCGGCAACGATCTGCACTACCGCGGCTACGACATCCACGATCTGGCCACCCGATCGACCTTCGAGGAGGTCGCACACCTGCTGGTGCACGGCGAACTGCCGACACAATCGCGGCTCGACGCTTACCGGCTCAAGCTCAAGCGCCTGCGCGGGCTGCCGGCGCTGGTGACCGAAGCTCTGGAACTGGTGCCGGCCAATGCGCATCCCATGGACGTGCTGCGTACCGGCTGCTCGATGCTCGGCACGGTGCTGCCCGAACGCGAAGGCCATCCCGCAGCCGAAGCACGCGACCTCGCCGACAAGCTGATCGCAAGCTTCGGCTCGATGCTGCTGTACTGGTGGCACTTCACCCGCAATGGTCGTCGCGTCGACGTTGAGACCGACGACGACAGCGTCGCCGCGCACTTCCTGCACCTGCTGCACGGGCAGCCACCGAGCCGGCTTCACGCCGACTCGCTCGACAAGTCGCTGGTGCTGTACGCCGAGCACGAATTCAATGCGTCCACGTTCGCCGCGCGCGTGATCGCCGGTACCGGATCGGATCTGCACTCGTGCCTGACCGGCGCCATCGGCGCGCTGCGCGGCCCGAAGCACGGCGGCGCGAACGAAGTGGCGATGGACATCATCTCGCGCTATTCGACCGCCGATGAAGCCGAGGCCGACATCCTGGCGCGGATCGAACGCAAGGAAATCGTGATCGGCTTCGGCCATCCCGTTTACACGGTCGGCGATCCGCGAAACCCGATCATCAAGGAACTCTCGCGCCAGCTGTGCGCCGATGGCGGCAACCAGGGGTTGTTCGACGTCAGCGAGCGCATCGAGAACCTGATGATGGAACGCAAGAAGATGTTTCCCAACCTCGACTGGTACAGCGCTTCTGCGTACCACATGATGGGAATCCCGACGCCGATGTTCACGCCGCTGTTCGTGATCGCACGCACCACCGGCTGGAGCGCGCACGTGATCGAGCAGCGCGCCGACGGCAAGATCATCCGCCCCAGCGCGACCTACATCGGACCGGAAGATCGCGAGTACGTGGAAGTGGGCGCACGCTGATCCCGCCCTCGCGGCCGCCGGTGGCGGCCGCTGGTGCGTGGGCAACACGTATGCACGGCCATGTACCGGCACTGGGGTTGATCGGCGACCGAGGGCTCGTGTTCGCGCGTCTGCTCATATCCGGTCGCCATCGACAAGCGGGCTCGCGGGCATGTTCGACATGCCGAATCGACCGGCCGCGTCGCGCTCAGATCTTGCGAGGCGTCAGCTTCTGCACGCGAAGAAAGGTGTGGTCGCCGATGGTCGCCACCTGGTAGGCATTGCGCCAGCTCGGCGCGGCGATGGCGTGCGCGAGGAAGTGACTCGCGCCGGGGACGATCTCCTTGCGCTGGCCAATCGGCAGGGCCCAGTTGCGCTCGGCTTCCAGCGCGACCGTGACCGCGTCGGACCAGGCCTGGAAATTGTTGATCCGCGTGCGCGGGGAAACGATGGTGGGAGCGAACTGCTTGCGGGCCATGACCACCTCGCACGTGGTGTCGCCCCACAGGCCGCTGTCGCGGCGCCGCAGCGCCACTTCGGCGACGGCCTGCTGCCCTCGCACCGACTGGTCGCGGGCTTCCAGGTACAAGGTCGTGCTCAGGCAGAGTGAGTCGGCCGCCTGCGGCGTCAGCGCCGAAGACAACCACAAGATCCAGTCCAGCTTCATCGGTCCAGCTCCTTGCTCCGTTGCGCCTGACCGCACTTGGGCAGCGCTTCCCTTTTGGGAAGACGCGGCGATCGGCGCGGGCCGGCATGGCGAAATGGGGAGGGCGGCGGCTCTTTGGCGCGCTTTGCCCCGTCACCGTTCCCCGAATACGGCGGGGGCGGCATGGGTGCCACCTGGCTGGTGGCTGAAAGTTGGCGCACGGTAGCCGCCCCAAGGTAAACGGCAGGTGAATGGGTATCCGCGAGCGCACCCTCGCAACAGCCTGTTCAGGAACCGGGGGCCGCGGCGACCCCGATGGGGTCTGGGTTTGCGGACCGGATGACGGTCCGCAGCAAAACGCCAATTCAGCTTTCGGGCCGTCCCGCTTTGGCTCGCAAGCCGGCGCTATAGCGCAGTCGCCAGGCGGCTCCCCTGCTCGATGGCCCGTTTTGCGTCCAGTTCGGCGGCTATGTCGGCGCCGCCGATCACGTGGACCACCGCGCCTGCGCCGTTCAGGTCGGGGAACAGCGGCTTGAACGGCTGCTGGCCCGCACAGATCACCACGTGATCCACCGGGAGCATCTGCTCGGCGCCGCCAATGCTGATGCGCAGGCCCCGGTCGTCGATGCCGAGATAGCTCACATCGCCCAGCATCTTCACCCGTTTGGACTTGAGCGTTGCGCGGTGGATCCAGCCGGTGGTCTTGCCCAGGCGCGCACCGGGCCGGCCGGGACTGCGTTGCAGCAGCCAGACCTCGCGCGCCGGCGGCTCGGGTCGAGCCACCGCCAATCCGCCGCGGTTGTCGGTGTACTCCAGGTCCACGCCCCACTCGGCGCGCCACAGCGCCGGGTCCAGCGAAGGCCGGCCTTCGGCGCCCGCGGGGGCGTGTACCAGGAATTCGGCGACGTCGAAGCCGATCCCGCCCGCGCCGATGATCGCCACCCGGCTGCCCGGCGTCACCCGCCCGGTCAGCACATCGATGTAGCTGCAGACCTTCGGGTGATCGATGCCGGGGATGTCCACGTCCCTTGGAATGATCCCGGTGGCGAGGACCACATGGTGGAAATCGGCCAGGGCGGCAGCGTCCGCCCGGGTGCCGAGCCGCAGATCCACGCCGAGCAGTTCGAGCCGGCGCGCAAAGTAGCGCAGGGTCTCGTGGAACTCTTCCTTGCCGGGAATACGTTTGGCGAGGTTGAACTGACCACCGATCTGGTCTGCGGCGTCGAACAGCGTCACCCGGTGGCCGCGTTCGGCCGCAACCGTGGCGCACGCCAGCCCTGCAGGGCCGGCGCCGACCACGGCCACCCGCAGCGGCGCGGCGGTGGGGAGGTAGTTGAGTTCGGTCTCCGAACACGCGCGCGGGTTGACCAGGCAACTGGCGCGCTTGTTTTCGAACACATGGTCCAGGCAGGCCTGGTTGCAGGCGATGCAGGTGTTGATCTCATCCACGCGCGCGGTGCGCGCCTTGGCAACCCACTCCGGATCGGCGAGCAGCGGACGCGCCATGGAGACCATGTCGGCGTCGCCATCGGCGAGGATGCGCTCGGCGACCTGCGGCATGTTGATGCGGTTGGTGGTGATCAGCGGCAGGTTCACCTCGCCCTTGAGCCTCGCGGTGACCCCGGCGAATGCGCCCCGGGGCACCGAGGTGGCGATGGTGGGGATGCGCGCTTCGTGCCAGCCGATGCCGGTGTTGATCAGGGTGGCCCCGGCCGCCTCGACCGCACGCGCCTGCGCCACCACTTCGTTCCAGCTCAGGCCGTCGTCGACGAGGTCGATCATCGAGAGGCGATAGATGAGGATGAAGTCGGCGCCGCAGGCCTCGCGGATGCGACGCACGATCTCCACCGCGAAGCGCATGCGCGCGGAGGCATCGCCACCCCAGGCATCGGTGCGCCGATTGGTTCGCGGGGCGGTGAACTGGTTCAGCAGGTAGCCCTCCGACCCCATCACCTCCACGCCGTCGTAGCCGGCCTCCCGCGCCAGGCAAGCGGTGTTGACGAAGGCCTGCAACTGCCGTTCGACGCCGCGCGAGGAGATCGCCCTGGGAGTGAACGGATTGATCGGTGCCTTGAGCCGCGATGGCGCGACCTGCAACGGGTGGTAGCCATAGCGGCCGGCGTGGAGGATCTGCAGGCAGATGCGCGACCCGTGCGACTGGACCGCGCGCGTGACCTGCCGGTGCTTGCCGACCTCCCAGGGCCAGCTCAGTTTTCCGCCGAACGGCTTTAGCCACCCCACCACGTTGGGCGAGAAGCCTCCGGTCACGATCAGTCCGACCCCGCCTGCGGCGCGCTCGCCGAAATACGCCGCCAGCTTCGGAAAGTCCGACGCCTTGTCCTCAAGGCCCGTATGCATCGAACCCATCAACACCCGGTTGGGCAGCGTGCAGAAGCCCAGGTCCAGCGGGGCGAACAGATGCGGATAGACGGGGTGGGGCACGGAAAGATCAGTTCGAAGGGCCGACATGCGGAAATACGCTTGCGTATGTGATCCGGCACGATGCCGCCAAAGCCGACGCGCGGCAAGCGGCCGATGCCGGCATCGCGGCACGGCGGGCCACATGGCGTCGCTCCGGTCCGCCTCAGTCGAACGCGATGGCGTCCAGCGCCAGCGAGCCAAACTGGCTGGAGCGATGGATCACGCGCGCGCAGGCATCGACTCCTGCCGCGCCGATGGCGAAGAACAGCGGTAGCAGGTGCTCCGGCGTCGGATGCGCCCGCGCGGCCTGGGGTGCCTGCTCGCGCCACTGCAGCAGCGCGGGCCAGTCGGCTGCCGCGATGCGCTCGTGCATCCATTCTGCGAATTGCAATGCCCAAGGTGCAGGTGCGGCGTCGGACTGGCGCCAGTCGATCTCGCCCAGGTTGTGGACGAAACCGCCCGAACCGATCACCAGCACGCCTTCGCCGCGCAAAGGCGCGAGCGCCCGGCCCAGTTCGAAATGCACGGACGCACTCTGACGCGGCATCACCGACACCGGCAGCACCGGCACGTCGGTTTGCGGGTACATGCGCAGAAGCGGCACCCAGGCGCCATGGTCGAGGCCGTTGTCGTGGCGTATCACCGGATCGAATCCCGCATCGGCCAGGCGCTTGCACACCTGCTCGGCGAGGTCGGGCGCGCCCGGCGCGGGATAGTCGATCCGACTGAGCGCTTGCGGAAATCCGTGGAAGTCGTGGACCGTGCGCGGGCTTGGGTGCCCACCCAGGGTCGGTCGGGTGGTCTCGAAGTGGGCCGACGCGATCACGATCGCCCTAGGCCAGGGCAATTGCCGGCCCAGGCCATCGAGGAAACGGCCCGCATCGGAGGCCTCGATCGCCAGCATCGGCGAGCCATGCGACAGGAACAGGGTCGGAAGTCGTGTAGGCGCGTCCATCGGCCCCAGAATGTTCCCGTCCGCGCGGAATGCCAAGCGGCCCGAAAGGGCGGACGCTGCCGGCCCGCGGATCGGGGGCGGTCACTCCCAGCGCGGGGCCGGACCGGCCCGACGCGCATCGCTCCGTGCGCGGCTACGCGGGGCCGATGGGGTGCTGCGCCGGGTCGTCGCCCCGCGGTCTGAGCGGACGAGGCGACGCCCGGGGCCGGTCCTGCAGTACCGCCACTACCGCGTCGATGACCCGCTCGACCTGCGCATCGGACAGCTCCGGGAACATCGGCAGCGACACGCAGCGCGAGGCGACGTCGCGGGCGTTGGGCAGTGTTCCCTGCACGCGTGCGCCGCGCATCGAGCGCTGCTCGGGGACCGGCCGCAAGTAGTGCACCGCGCAGCCGACGCCTCGCTGCTGGAGTCCGGCAACAAGACCCTCGCGGTCGGCGGCCAGCAGCGTGTACTGGTGGAACACGTGCTGCGCGCCCGCATCGATGCCCGGCACCACCACGCCCGGCAGGCCGGCGAACGCAGCCGTGTAGAGGCCGGCGATACGGCGCCGGGCCTCGTTGAACGCGTCGATGCGCTTGAGCTTGGTACGCAGGACGACGGCCTGGAGTTCGTCGAGGCGGGAGTTGTAGCCCAGCGCGGGATGATCGTCGACCGTTTTGGCGTGGCGATATTCCGCTCTACCAGGCCCCGCGCCCCGTCCGCCATGGATACCGCGGATTCACGTTCTGGCAAAATAGCCGGCTCACCCGCAGCAGGCGCCCCGTTCATGAGTCACTTCGACATACGTTCCACCGTCCGTCCCCAGCCCGACCAGCCGATGATGGATGTCGCCGACTACGTCGCCGACTACCGCATCGAATCAGATGAGGCCTACGACACCGCGCGCTACATGCTGCTCGATTCGCTGGCGTGCGCGGCCATGGCGATGGACCACCCCGAGTGCGTGAAGCACCTGGGGCCGCTGGTGCCAGGCGCCGACATGAAGGGCGGCGCGCGCGTGCCGTACACCGACCACGAACTCGACCCGGTGCAGGCCGCCTACAACATCGGCGTGCAGATCCGCTGGCTTGACTTCAACGACACCTGGCTGGCGGCCGAGTGGGGCCATCCGTCGGACAACCTGGGTGCGATCCTCGCCGTCGCCGACTACCTCGGGCGCAAGGCCGAGGCCGAGGGCGGCAAGGCGCTGAGCGTGCGCGACGTGCTCGGTCATGCGATCAAGGCACACGAGATCCAGGGTGGCTACGCGATCCGCAACTCGTTCAACCGTGTCGGGCTCGACCACGTGATCCTCGTGCGCCTGGCGTCGACCGCCGTGGCCACGCAGATGCTCGGCGGCGACAAGGAAGCGATCTGGACGGCCGTGTCGCACTCGTGGATCGACAACGGCGTGCTGCGCACCTACCGGCATGCCCCCAATACCGGGCCGCGCAAGAGCTGGGCCGCCGGCGACGCCTGCCGCCGCGCCGTGACCCACGCGCTGAACGCGGTCAAGGGCGTCGTCGGCTACCCCAGCGCGCTCTCGGTCAAGACCTGGGGCTTCTACGACATCGCCTTCAACGGCAAGACGTTCGAGTTCGAGCGGCCGTTCGGCAGCTATGTGATGGAGAACGTGCTGTTCAAGATCAGTTTTCCGGCCGAATTCCACGCCCAGACCGCGGTGGAATGCGCCATGCAGCTGCATGGCCAGGTAAAGGATCGCCTCGACGAGATCGAGCGCATCGAGCTGCAGACGCAGGAAGCCGGCGTGCGCATCATCGACAAGACCGGCCCGCTGGCGAACTATGCCGACCGCGACCACTGCCTGCAGTACATGGTCGCCGTGCCCCTGATCTTCGGGCGCCTGACCGCCGAGGACTATGGCGACGCGGTGGCCGCCGACCCGCGGATCGATGCGCTGCGCGAGAAGATGGTCGTCAGCGAGAACCAGCAGTTCACCGTGGACTATTTCGACCCGGACAAGCGCTACATCGGCAATTCGGTCCAGGTGTTTTTCAAGGACGGCAGCGCCAGCGACAAGGTTTCGATCGACTACCCGATCGGTCACCGCAAGCGTCGCGCCGAAGGCATCCCGGTGCTCATGGCGAAGTTCGAAGCGGCCATGCGCGCCAAGCTGCCGGCCGATCGCGCCGACCGGCTGATGGCGCTGGTGTCCGACCCCCAGACGCTGGAGGCGACACCCATCACGGAGTTCATGGGCATGTTTCGCTGAATGCGGCCTTGCCCGGTCCCCCAGGGAGGCCGGCAAATGAGGGAGAATTGTTAGACGACCGTTAACACGGTCTTCACTAGGTCGAACCTAACCTGCGCGGGATGGCGTCGTTCAGGCGGCTGTCCCGAACGGAAAGAAACCTCGCAGACGCGGTTTCCAATTTTCAAATGAGACAAGGAGAGATGCACAATGAATAAGAAACTCCTCTGCGCCGCCCTTATTGGTGGCCTGAGCCTGGCCCAGGCAGCCGGTGCGCAAGACTTCGACGACCGCTGGTACATCACCGGTTCTGTCGGTTACAACATCCAGGACAACGAGCGCGGAACCCGCGACACCGAATTCGGCACCCTGGGGCTGGGCAAGTTCATCAGTCCGCTGTGGTCCGTCGATGGTGAGTTGAACTACCAGAACGCACAGGTCGACCGCAACCAGGATCTCAACTGGAGCCAGTACGGCATCTCTTTCGACGTCCGCCGTCACTTCATCGCCGAAGGACGCAACTGGAACCCGTACGTGGTCACCGGCATCGGCTACCAGCGCTCCGAAGAGGAGTTCGACCCCTCCAATCCGCTGCTCCCGGCGCGCTTCGAGCGCAATGGCGCTCCGAGCCAGCGTGAAGACGACAACGTGACCGGCAAGTTCGGTCTCGGCCTGCAGGGCGACATGGGCCGCGTCGGCATCCGCACGGAGCTCGCGTACCGCGTGTCCGCGGACGACGACAGCATCGGCGCATTCCTCAATGACGATGCGCCGCGCGACGACGGCGCCGACTGGTTCGGCGACGTGCTCGCATCGGTCGGCATCGTGGTCCCGCTGGGACCGGAGCCGCTGGTTCCCGTGGGCCCGGCACCGGTCGCCTCCAACTGCGCCGACCTGGACAGCGACGGCGACGGCGTCAACGACTGCATCGACAAGTGCCCCGATTCCCAGCCCGGCCAGACCATCGGTCCGGACGGCTGCCCGGTGGCG
>JALYOG010000012.1 GCA_030856985.1 Pseudomonadota bacterium
ACCCGCCCAGCGATCGCCTTCGCAAAGTCCAGCGTGTTGCCGCTGCCGCCCAGGTCCGGCGTCAGCGAATCCTTCGCTTCCAGGGTCGCGACGATCGCCGCACGCAGCCGTTCCGCCTTGTCTGCCATGCCGATGTGCTGCAGCATCTGCACCGCTCCGAGCAACAGCGCGCAGGGGTTGGCGATGCCCTTGCCGGCGATGTCGGGCGCCGAGCCGTGGACGGCTTCGAAGATCGCCGCATCGGTGCCGATGTTCGCACCCGGCGCCAGGCCGAGCCCGCCGACCAGCCCGGCGCACAGGTCGGAAATGATGTCGCCGAACAGGTTGGTCGTCACGATGACGTCGAACTGCTCAGGTCGCATCACCAGCTGCATGCAGGTGTTGTCCACGATCATCTCGTTGCACTCGATGTCCGGATACTCCTGGGCAACCTCGCGGGCGACTTTCAGGAACAGGCCCGAGGTGGACTTCAGGATGTTGGCCTTGTGCACCACCGTGACTTTCCTGCGGCCCGCCTTGCGCGCCAGATCGAAGGCGTAACGCACGATGCGCTGCGAGCCGCGCCGCGTGGTGCGTGTGATCGACGTGGCGGTCTCGCCGTCTTCCGACAGCGCCTGCCCCTCGGCGCTGTAGGCGCCTTCGGTGTTCTCGCGCACCGTGATCAGGTCCACGCCGCTGGGGAAGCGGGATCTGGTGTTCGGGAAGGACTTCGCCGGGCGCACGTTGGCGTACAGGTCGAAACGCTTGCGCAGTTCCACGTTGATCGACGAGAAGCCCTCGCCGACCGGCGTCGTCAGCGGGCTCTTGAGCGCCACGCGATTGCCGCGAATGGAGTCCATCGTGGCCGCGGGGAGCAGTTCCCCGTGCTTCTCCAGCGCGACCAGTCCGGCGTCCGCGAACTCGTACTTCAGCCCGAGCTGCATGGTATCCAGGACGTGGAGCGTGGCGTCCATGATTTCCGGGCCGATGCCATCGCCACGGATGACGGTGATGGTCTGCGTCATTGATTGGTTTCCAGCTGTGGGCGCGCTGCGCGGGGGTGCGGCGCCGAGAGTCGAGCCGCGGGATTATGCCGGATGCGGCGACTGCCTGCAGGTGTGCGGGGGCCGACGACGCCCCACGCACGCGCCTGCAACTTCAATTCAATCGTGCCGGTGCGGCTCGCGCGCAGCGGCTTCGCGCCGCGGCTGCTCCAGCTCGTCGAGGAATGCCACCGCACGACGCATGTGCGGGATCACGATCGATCCCCCGACCACCAGGCCCACCGAGAACGCCTCGAACATTTCTTCGCGGCTGACGCCTGCGTCTGCGCACTGAGCGACGTGGTAGCTGATGCAGTCGTCGCAGCGCAGCACCATCGATGCGACCAGCCCGAGCAGTTCCTTGGTCTTCATATCCAGCGCGCCGGGCTGGTAAGTCTGGGTGTCCAGCGCGAAGAACCTGCGGACGACCTGATTGGGCTCGGCAAGGATGCGTTCGTTCATGCGCTTGCGATAGGCGGTGAACTCGCCTACGCGGTCGGCCTGCCCGTTGTGCGCCGCGGTGCCTTCGTCCTCGCTCACGCCTCACCCGCCAGCAGCGGCTCCAGGCCACCTTTGCGGTGCAGCGCGATCATGTCGTCGTAGCCGCCGATGTGGGTCTCACCGATGAATATCTGCGGAACGCTGGTGCGCTTCGCGCGCGCCACCATCCGCTCGCGCTCCTCGGGGTCCTGGTCGATCCGGACCTCGGTCCAGCTCTGGCCCTTGCTTTGGAGAAAGTTCTTGGCGGCCACGCAGTAGGGGCAGATCGCGGACGTGTAGAGGGTGATTTCGGGTGCCTGGCGCTCGCTCAAAACGGTCTCCTGGTGTGGGTGTGGATCGATGACCCGATCGGGTGAACTTGGATCGCCGCGTGGGGTCCAACTGCCGTACCGGCCCACACACCTCATGCCGGCCGGCGCAGCGGCGGCGGCGTCATCTTGGGAATATGGGTGCATCGGCGGTGTTTTTCCAGCGAGGGATTACGGACGGTGGTTGCCTTGGTGTTCACCACCGATTCACCCCCGCCGCGCGCAACGCCCCTGATCGAGCGCATTGTGCTGGATACTTCAAAGGTGCTTCCCCGAACACGCAGTTTCAGACCCGACGAGGAGATCCCGTGCGCCGCATCGTGACGCTCACCGCCGCCCTCGCCTTGGCCGTCTCCGGCATCGGAGCGGCGGCGCAGGAGTCCTCGTTGCCGGACATCGGATCCTCGGCCGGAGAGCTGTTGAATCCGGTCCAGCAGGAACGCTACGGCGCGATGATGCTCGCGCAGTTGCGCCACCACGAGTACCTGCTCGAGGACCCGCTGATCGACAGCTGGCTGCAGAGCCTGGGCACGCGCCTGGCCGCCAACAGCGATCGTCCGCGGCAACCGTTCACCTTCTTCATGATGCGTCAGCGGCAGATCAACGCGTTCGCGACCCTCGGCGGCTACATCGGAATCAACGCCGGCCTGGTGCTGGCGGCCGAGCGCGAGGACGAAGTGGCGGCGGTGATGTCGCACGAGATCGCGCACGTCACCCAGGAACACGTGCTGCGCGGCGCGGAACGTGCGCAGCGCGACCAATTGCCGATCCTGCTGGCGATGCTCGGTGCGGTCGTGGCCGCGCAGGCGGCCGGCGGTAATTCGGCCGACGACGCGGCGCAGGCCGCGATGGTCTCGGCGATGGGCCTGATCCAGCAGCGCCAGATCAACTACACGCGCTCCAATGAACACGAGGCCGACCGCCTCGGCATCCAGACCCTGGCCCGCAGCCATTACGACGCCGACGCGATGGCCGGCTTTTTCCAGACCATGCAGACCCGGTCGCGCAGCAACTCGGCGACGTTCTATGGCGACAGCCCCGATTACCTGCTGACCCACCCGGTGACCACCACCCGCATCAGCGAAGCCAAGGCCCGCGCCAAGCAGATCGCCGCGCAGCCCGCAGGCTACGTTGCCCCGGCCGTCGCCAGCGACAACCCGCTGCTGCCGGGCGGATTCACGCTCCCGGGCGCGATGCTGCAACGCGACGGGACCGGGCGCTTCGAGATGGCGCGCGAGCGCCTGCGCGTGTTGAGCGCGGAATCGCCGCGTGCGGCGATTCGCGAGTACGAGCAGATCGCCGCGGCAGGCGAGCTCAGCGTGGCGCAGCAGTACGGGCTTGCAATCGCGCGGCTGCGGGCCAACGAGGCCGCGGCGGCCGCTTCGACGCTCGGCGCCCTGCTCCAGCGCCAGCCGGGCGACGCGTGGCTGACGCTGGGGCTGGCCGAAGCCGAAGCGCGCAGTGGCCGGCGCGCCGCGTCCGACGAGCGCCTGGAGGCGCTGCTGCGCCAGGCCCCCAGCAACCGCGCGGTGGCGCTGACCTACGCCGGATTGCTGTCCGAACGCAACGACGTCGCCTCAGGCAAGCGCGCGCAGGCGCTGCTGCGGCCGCTGCTGGGCAGCTCGGCCAACGATGCTCCCTTCCAGCGGACGTTCGCGCGCGCCAGCGAGGTCGCAGGCGATCCGATCCGCGCAGGCGAGGCCTATGCCGAGGCGGCGCTGCTCGGAGGCCGGCCGGAACAGGCCCTCGTGCAGCTCAACACGCTCAAGCGGCATCCCGAGCTCGACTATTACGGACGGGCGCGCATCGAGGCGCGCATCGCGCAGATCACCCCGGTCGTGCTTGAGCTGCGCCGACAGGGCATCCGCGACGAGGACCTGCGCCGCAAGTAACGCCCGCCGGCAGGTCGCTGCGGGCGCCGCTGTTGCTGGTCTTTGCGCGCCGCGCTGCCGTCCTGTCACCGGACTGTCACAGAATCCTCGTGTACTGGCCGGACCGCCGCGCGGCTTATGCTTGCCGGCGGCAAGCCTACCGCCTCACCCGGTGACTCCGTGCAGAAGCGCATCCTGATTGTCGAAGATGAACCGGCGATACGCGACATGGTCGCGTTCGCGTTGCGCAAGGCGGAATACGAGCCCGTGCATGCCGGCGACGCGCGCGAGGCCCAGGCCGCGATCGCCGATCGCGTGCCGGACCTGATCCTGCTCGACTGGATGCTGCCGGGGACCAGCGGCCTGGAACTGGCGCGGCGCTGGCGCAGAGACGAGCTGACCCGCGAGGTCCCGATCATCATGCTGACCGCCCGCGGCGAGGAGAACGACCGGGTCGGTGGACTGGAGGCCGGGGTCGACGACTACGTGGTCAAGCCGTTCTCCGCCCGCGAGCTCCTGGCGCGCATACGCGCGGTGCTGCGCCGCTCGCGCGAGGACGACGAGGATGGCAGCGTTGGCATCGGACCGTTGCGGATCGACGGCGCTGCCCATCGCGTATTCGCCGATGTGCGCGGCGAAGTCCAGGCGGTGCAGATCGGCCCAACCGAATTCCGCCTGCTGCATTTCTTCATGACCCACCCCGAGCGGGTCTATTCGCGAGCCCAACTGCTCGATCACGTCTGGGGCGGAAGCGTCTACGTGGAGGAACGCACCATCGATGTGCACATCCGGCGCCTGCGCAAGACGCTGGAACCCTACGAGCTCGACGGCATGATCCAGACCGTGCGGGGCGCCGGATACCGGTTGTCGGCCGCCTGATACGACCCGCGCATTGCCGGCAGGCGCCGCCCGCGCCAGTTGCAAGCAACCGGTTCCCATGCCGTCCTGCCGCACAAACGTTGGATACTGAGCGACATGCCGCCCCGCACCCACTCCGTATGGTTCCGCACGCTCGGCCGCCTCGGGTTGCTGCTGGGCACAGCAGCGGCCGTCGGCGCGCTGGCTGGGTATCCGTGGCAGGCGATCGCCGTCGCCGCGCTGTCGGTGCTCGCATGGCTCTACTGGCGCCTTCGGATGGTGCTGCAGCGACTTGCCGACCGGCGAAGACCGGAACCCATGGTCGGCATCACCGGATTCGGCGTCTGGAACGAGCTCAACCGCCTTCTCTACCGCGGACAGGCCGAAATGCGCGGACGCAAGCGGCGCCTGATCGAGATGCTGCGCGCGTACCGCGCCGTCGCCGCGGCACTGCCCGACGCGGTGGTCGTGGTCGAGCGCAACAGCCAGCGCGTGCAGTGGTTCAACGGCGCCGCCTCCCCGCTGCTGGGCCTGCACTATCCGCGCGACCTCGGTTGCTCGCTCGTCGAACGCCTGCGTCCGCTGCCGCTCGCGCACTGGCTGGCGGCCGGCCGCAACGCGGAGCCGCTGGAAATCGCCTCGCCGTCGAACCCGGGCGTGACCCTGAGCCTGCGCCTGATCCCCTACTCGCAGAACCTCTGGCTTTTGATCGCACGCGATGTCAGCCGGCTGCTGCAGCTGGAGCAGATGCGCCGCGACTTCGTCGCCAACGTGTCGCACGAACTGCGCACGCCGCTGACCGTCGTCCACGGCTACCTGGACCTGCTCGATCCGGCCGAGTGTCCCGACTGGGCGCCGATGCTGGCCGAGATGCAGCGCCAGTCGCAGCGAATGACGCAGCTGGTCGAAGATCTGCTGACCCTGTCGAGGCTGGAGTCGCAGGACACGCTGCAGGCGGAGGAAGTCGTTTCGATGGGGTCCATGCTCCTGGCGCTGCAGCGAGAGGCACTGGCGCTCAGCGGGGGCCGGCACCCGGTCGAGGTCGTCGACACCGCGGGCGTCGACCTGCTGGGCTCGGGAAAGGAATTGCACAGCGCTTTCTCCAACCTGGTCAGCAATGCGGTGCGATACACCGGCGCCGGCGGCGCCATCAGCATCCGCTTCCGGCCCGACGAGGCGCCGGGCAATCGCGGCGGCGCCGTGCTCGAGGTCCGCGACAGCGGTTTCGGCATTCCCGCAGCGCACCTGCCGCGCATCACCGAACGCTTCTACCGGGTCTCCACCAGCCGCTCGCGCGAGAGTGGCGGCACCGGCCTGGGGCTGGCGATCGTCAAGCACGTGCTGAACCTGCACGAGGCGCGGCTGGACATCCACAGCGAGGTCGGCCGGGGCAGCAGATTTTCCTGCCACTTCCGCGCCGAGCGCCTGAGTCCGCGACAATCGGACCACACTGGAACCAATCAATTCGAGGCGATGCAATGAACCGCTCCACCGACGCGGGCGTCTACCCGGCCCCGGCACCCGGCGACCCGTTGGCCGACCCCGCGCTTTACTTCAACCGCGAGCTGTCGCAGCTGGACTTCAATTTCCGCGTGCTCGCGCAGGCGCAGGACCCGAAGATGCCGCTGCTGGAGCGCCTGCGCTACCTGTGCATCTCCTGCACCAATCTGGACGAGTTCTTCGAGATCCGCGCCGGCACGCTGCGCCACGCGCACGAGCTGGGGATCGTGCCCGGCGCGGACGGCCTCGCGCCGACGACGGTGCTGTCGCGCATCCACGACCGCGCTGCCGACCTGGTGCAGGAGCAGTACGCGTGCTGGAACACGATGCTGCGCCCGGCCCTGGACGAGGCCGGGGTGCGGGTGCTCGGCCGCGACGCGTGGACGCCGCGGCAGGCCCGCTGGCTGCGCGCCTATTTTCGCGACGAGATCATGCCGGTGCTGTCGCCCCTGGGGCTGGACCCCGCGCATCCGTTTCCGAAGATCCTCAACAAGTCGCTCAACATCGTGGTCGTGCTCAGCGGCCAGGATGCGTTCGGGCGCGCCGGCAACCTGGCGATCGTGCGCGCGCCGCGCTCGTTGTCGCGGATCATCCAGATTCCCGAAAAGATCAGCGGCGGTCCGCACGATTTCGTGTTCCTGTCGGCGATGCTGTCCACGTTCGTGGACGAGCTGTTTCCCGGCATGCAGGTCAAGGGCGCCTACCAGTTCCGCGTGACCCGCAACTCCGAGTTGCTCGTGGACGAGGAGGAAGTGGTGAACATCGCGCTGGCGCTGCGCGACGAACTGGTCGGCCGCGGCTACCTGCGCGCCGTGCGGCTGGAGATCGCCGACCAGTGCCCCAACGCGATCGTGCGCACCCTGCTGGAGAATTTCGACCTCACCGAAAACGCGGTGTACCGGATCAAGGGCCCGGTGAACCTCAACCGCGTCAGCCAGGTCTACGACCTCGTCGCGCGTCCGGACCTCAAGTTCCCCGCCTTCCAGCCCCGGGCGCTTCCCGGCGGCGACGCGATGTTCGACACGATCGCCAAGAGCGACGTGCTGCTGCATCACCCCTTCGACGCATTCAGCCCGGTGCTGGAATTGCTCCGGCAAGCGGCCGAGGACCCCAACGTGCTGGCGATCAAGCAGACCCTCTACCGCTCCGGCAAGGGTTCGCCGATCGTGGAGGCGCTGGTGCAGGCTGCGCGCAACGGCAAGGACGTCACGGTGGTGGTGGAATTGCGCGCGCGCTTCGACGAGGAGGCGAACCTCGGCTTCGCCGATCGCCTGCAGGAAGCCGGCGTGCAGGTGGTGTACGGGGTGGTCGGCTTCAAGACGCACGCGAAGATGCTGCTGATCGTGCGTCGCGAGGGGCGCAAGCTGCGCCGCTACGTGCACCTGGGCACCGGCAACTACCATTCAGGCACCACCCGCGCCTACACCGACATCGGGTTGCTGACGGCCGATCCCTGCATCGGCAGCGACGTGCACCTGATATTCCAGCAGTTGTCGGGACTGGCTCCCGCACTGACCTTGAAGCGGATGCTGCAGTCGCCTTTCACGCTGCACGCGGGCGTGCTGATGCGGATCGAGCGCGAAGCGCGGCACGCAAAGGCCGGCAAGCCCGGCCGGATCATCGCCAAGATGAATGCGCTCAACGAGCCCGGCGTCATCCGTGCGTTGTACCGGGCATCGCAGGCGGGGGTGAAGATCGATCTGATCGTACGCAGCGCCTGCACGTTGCGCCCGGGCGTGCCCGGCGTATCGGACAACATCCGCGTGCGTTCGATCGTGGGACGTTTCCTCGAGCACAGCCGCCTGTACTGGTTCGGCAACGCCGGCGAGCCGGACCTGTTCGCCGCGAGCGCCGACTGGCTCGAACGCAACCTGCTGCGGCGCGTCGAGGCAGGTTTCCCGATCATGCACGAAGCCCTGGCTGCGCGCGTGCTCGAGGAAGGACTGGAGAACTACCTGCGCGACAACCTCAATGCATGGGAACTGCAGGCCGACGGGGCTTACCTGCGCCTGGCCCGGGAGGAGGATGCTGCGCGCCACTCGGCGCAGGGCCACCTGCTGGCGAAAATCTGCTCATGAACGACACCGCCATCACCGACGGCTCTGCCCGGAACGCGCTGCTTCCGGCAGCAGGCCTGCCGCTTCGCGACGGCGATCTGCTCGCGGCGGTGGACCTGGGATCCAACAGCTTCCACATGGTGGTGGCGCGTTATCTCATGGGGCAGCTGCGCGTGATCGATCGGCTGCGCGAAACCGTGCGCCTGGCCGAAGGGCTGGACGCCAACGGCGGGCTGGACGTGCAGGTGCGCCAGCGCGCGCTGGAATGCCTGTCCCGGTTCGGACAGCGCGTGCGCGACATCCCGCCGCAGCACGTACGCGCCCTGGCCACGCACAGCGTGCGTCGCCTCGCCTCGCCGCAGGCCTTCCTGATGCCGGCCGAGAGCGCGCTGGGACACGCGATCGAGATCGTTTCCGGTCGCGAGGAGGCCCGCCTGGTGTATCTCGGCGTGGCCAATGCGCAGCCCTCCAACGGCGACGCACTGCGGCTGGTGATCGACATCGGCGGCGGGTCGACCGAGTGCATCATCGGCAGCGGCCTGGACGCGATCGAGCGCGAGAGCCTGCAGGTCGGTTGCGTCTCCACCACGCGCCGCCATTTCGGCGACGGCAAGCTGTCGCGCAAGCGCTGGCGCGAGGCGCTGACCGAAGTCACCGCCGAGTTCCAGCAATTCGCCAGCCTGTACCGCGCGCTGGGCTGGGAGGATGCGCTCGGCTCGTCGGGAACCAACAAGGCGATCGGCGAGATCTGTGCGGCCATGAAGCTGACCAAGGGCGCGGTGACGGCCGAGGCGCTGCCGCTGCTGCGCGATCGCCTCCTGCAGGCCAACTGCATCGACGCGATCGATCTGCCGGGTTTGTCGGCGGAGCGACGCCCGGTGATCGCAGGCGGTGTGCTGATCCTGGAGGCGGCGTTCCAGGCCCTGGGGCTGCAGCGGCTGATGATCAGCAAGGCGGCGATGCGCGAGGGCATGCTGTACGACATGCTCGGCCGCGGCGGCGCCGACGACCCGCGCGAAGCATCGGTAATCGCATTGATGCAGCGCTACGGGGTCGACGCGGCGCAGGCCGCGCGCGTGGAAGCCACGGCGCTGCGACTGTTCGACCAGGTGGCCGAGGGCTGGCACATGGATGCGCTGGATCGGCTGATGCTGTCGCGCGCGGCAAGGCTGCACGAACTGGGACTGACCTTGGCGCACAGCCAGTACCATGTCCATGGAGCGTACGTGCTCGAACACTCCGATATCGCCGGCTTCTCGCGCCAGCAACAGCAGTTCCTCGCCGCACTGGTCCGGACGCACCGGCGAAAGATCGCCAAATCGGCCTTCGAGGCGCTGCCCGACCGCCTGCTCGCCACGGTGCGTCGCAGCGCGGTGCTGTTGCGCCTGGCGGTGCTGCTGCACCGCGCGCACGAAGCCGATCCCATTCCGAAACTCGAAGCCCGCACCGACGCAAACAGCCTGACGCTGACCTTGTCGAAGCGCTGGCTCGATGCCCGGCCGTTGCTGAAGGCCGACCTCGCCGGCGAACCTTCCGACATCCGCGTTCTCGATATCGAGTTGCTGGTGCTCTCCGACTAGGGGCGACGGTACACAGGCGTCGCCGCCGGCCTGCCGCGCGGGCGATCGCGGCGACGGCTCCACGCTTGCGGTGCTAGCGCCGGCGCAGTTTCTCCCTGCAGAGCGCCGACACCGCCGCCCGGTCCACGGCACTGAGCTGGAGCGGTCGGTCCGGGCCGCGTTGCGATATTTCGCCGTCGTGCAGCAGTTCGTTCATCACCGCTCCGGGGTGATTCAGATGGTCCAGGCCGATCGCATGACCGAGCTCGTGGGCGAAGATCCATACCAGGTCGTTGTAGTCGCCGGCGCGGAACACCTCGATCCTGCGCCCCTGCTCGCGGTCGTAGCTGTAGCGCCCCGACTCGATGGGCTGCGGCGACGAGAGCGTGTTGTACTGCGCGACACGCCCCCGGAACTGCTCGGCGTGCTGTTGTTGCTCGCGCGCACGCCGGTTGTAGTCGGCGATGTCCCGGTTGAGCTGGTTCAGCGCCTGCCGCAACTCGGCGCGCATCATCTGGATGCTCGCCGCCTCGGCCTCGATCGCTTGCCTGCGCGCTTCCGTGCGGGCGTGGGGGCTTCTTGCGGCGTTCCATGACGCCACCTCGTCCTCGTGGGCGCGCGCGCGCTGCGCGAACGTCTGCCCGAGGCGGTCGTGTGCACGGCGTTCGGCTTCGATCCGCTCGCCCCACTGTTTTAGCGTGAGGTCGTAGGACTCCAGCTGCGAACGGTCGCGGTCGATACCGCTGCGCAACGAACGCTGCCGATTGACGACGTGCTGGCGCTGGTCGAACTGGAGGCTCACCACCATCGCCTTGGGGTGGTCGGACCAGACGAACATCTCCGCTTCCACCGCCTCCTGCCAAAGCGCCGCAGCCTCCTTCAGCGCGCGCGTGGCGGTTGCCGCATCGAAACCGAAACGCGGATCCACGCTGCCCATCGCGACGTGGATCGGAATGCCGCAGGGCACATGCGCGAAGGAATGCCGCGGCTGTCCGAACGGGCGCCACGACAGCTTCTCGCCGTCCCATGCCATGCGCTGCCAGGCCACGACGAGCACGAGCACGATCAACAGTATCAAGACAGGTGCGTTGGAGTTGCGGGCAGCCATCGCGAATTTATATCAGGGCTCGGCCGCCGTTGTACCGTCCCACGGCCTCGAATAGCGAAGGTCGGCAACGCACGCGCACCACGCAATGTGATGCGTTCAGCCAGAAAAAAAGGCCGGCATGGCTGCCGGCCCTTGTTTCCGAACGCTGGCGGAAAGCTCAGCTTGCGGTGAAGCCGCTACGCGAGCCGGAACCCGCACGACCGCCCGGGGCACCACCACGGCGCTGCGGACCGGCGTGCGCGTGGCGCGGTGCCGGCTGACCGTGACGCGGGGCCGGCTTGCGCGGCCCGTTGTTGCCGCCCGGGCCGCGCGGATTGGCACCGCGTGCTCCCGGCGCATCCGAACCCATGCGGATCGGGCGCGTCGGCGCAAAGCCTTCGATCGTCACCATCTGGATGTCATCCTTGAGGATGCGCTGGATCTGGCGCAGCAGCCCGCCCTCGTCCGGGGACACCAGCGAAAGCGCTTCGCCGGTCGCGCCGTTGCGGCCGGTACGGCCGATCCGGTGCACGTAGTCCTCGGCGACCATCGGCAGGTCGAAGTTGATCACCAGCGGCAGATCGGGAATGTCCAGGCCGCGAGCGGCCACGTCGGTCGCCACGAGGATGCGCGCCTTGTTGGTCTTGAAATCGCGCAATGCCTTCTGGCGCTGTCCCTGGCTCTTGTTGCCGTGGATCGCGACCGCCTTGAGCCCGGCGTCCTCGAGCTGCTCGCACAGGCGGTTGCAGCCGTGCTTGGTGCGGCCGAACACCAGCACCTGATCGGTGTGGCGCTCGCTGAGGATCTGGATCAGCAGGTCGCGCTTCCGGCCGCCGTCGACCGGGTGCGCCTTGTGCGAAATCGTGTCGATCACCAGGCTGTTGTTGGTCGTGACCTGCACCTGCTGCGGGTCGTTCATGAACTCCAGCGCGAGCTTCTTGATCTGCGCCTCGAACGTCGCCGAGAACAGCAGCGTCTGGCGCTGCTGCGGAACGCGCGCGAGGATGCGCTTGATCGCCGGCAGGAAGCCCATGTCGAGCATGCGGTCGGCCTCGTCCAGCACCAGCACTTCGATCCCGTCGAGCTTGGCGGTGCCACGCTCCATGTGATCGATCAGGCGGCCCGGCGTCGCCACCAGGACATCCACGCCACGGCGCAGCATGTCGATCTGCGGGCTCATGCCGGCGCCGCCGTAGATCGAGCAGATGTTCAGACGCAGGTACTTGGCATAGCTGCGCAGGCTGTCGTTGACCTGCACCGCCAGTTCGCGGGTAGGCACCAGCACCAGCGCGCGCGGCTTGCGCGGTCCGCTGACGGGGGTCAGCTTGGCGAGGCGATTGAGCAGCGGCAGGCCGAACGCGGCGGTCTTGCCGGTTCCGGTCTGGGCGCCGCCCAGCAGATCGTGTCCGGCCATCGCCAGCGGGATCGCCTGGGTCTGGATCGGGGTCGGGGTGTTGTAGCCGCTTTCGGTAAGCGCGCGCAGCAACGCGGGCGCAAGCCCGAGGGATTCAAAAGACATCTGGAACTCCGCTGGTTCACGAGTGCCGAACCGGCAGCCGCACAAATAAAGTGCGCGCCTGCGTCGGGACGGACCGTGTGATAACCCCAGCGTTCCCTTGAACCGCGCTGCGAGTATCGTTTTTTAGACGGTGCCGGATGCTCCGGAACCGTGTCGGCGCTACGAAAGACGTGGCTGGCAAAAAGCCGATCGTGGGCCGAGACCCGGAACGATGCGGCGGGCAACCTGGGAAACGGGCAGCCGTGCGCTTAACCGGGCGGAGGTTACGCGAAAGCCGCAGGAACTTCCAGTCCGCCGTACCGCCCGTTCAGTCCCGCCCGGAAGACCGGAAAACCCGACGCACAGCGGATCTGAAACGCGGGAACCTGTGATCGGTTGCGCGGCATCGCGCAGGTCCCGACATCGACGGACGGCAAGTGCGACGCAGGTGGGATCCGGGTCGCGGTCGCCGGGCATGGCGGTCCGCGAGAGCCGCCATGATCGCGAACAGGGACACACAGCAGGATCTTTGAATCGCCAGCGTCGATCTACGCTTTAGCGCAACGGCTCCTGCCTCGCCGCAAGCCCGATCCCGATAACAGTCCAATTTCCGAATCCGATCCGAATCGGAAATCGCCGGCCCCGATACCTGACTCCAGGCTCTGCCGCGGACCTTGCCATGACCTTCGACACGCCCCACGCTTCCGCTTCCCGTCTATCGTGCGCGAATGCCCGCAGACATGCGGCCACCCTCCCCATGCCTTCGGGCGGAGCAATCTCTGTGACCATGCAAAAACCGCAATTCCTGCTGCTGTCCCTCGCCATCGCGATGGCTGTGGCTGCCTGTTCCAAGCCCGAGCCGGCGGAATCCACCAGTGCGCCCACCAAGGCGACTCCGGCGACGATCACCATCGACGAATCCAAGCTCCCGCCGGTCAACCGCTTCACGGCGGCCGACCTGGACCCGAGCCAGGACGCCTGCACCGACTTCAATGGCCACGTCAACGGCAAGTGGCTGGCGGCCAACAAGATTCCCGGCGACCGCACCAGTTGGGGTTCGTTCGAGATGCTCGGCGAGCGGTCCATTGCCGTACAGCGCCAGATCGCCGAACAGGCCGCGGCCGATTCGGAAGCCGCCGGTGTGAAGAAGATTGTCGGCGACTTCTGGGCCACCGGCATGGACGAGGCGCGCATCAACGAGCAGGGCATCGCGCCGATCCAGGGGCGGCTGGACGCGATTGCCGCGCTCGACAGCCAGGATAAGGTCGCCCAATACCTGCGCAGCATCGCCGCCAAGGGCGAGAACATGCTGTTCAACTTCGGGGCGGAGGCCGACTTCAAGGACTCCGGCATGAACATCGCCTTCGCCGGCCAGGGCGGCCTGGGCCTGCCGGACAAGACCTACTACACCGACGCCGACAAGAAGGACAAACTCGCCGCGTACCAGGCGCATGTCGCCAAGGTGCTGGAGTTGTCGGGCGTCCCGGCGGCCGATGCCGCCGAACAGGCGCAGGACGTGATCGCGTTCGAAACCCGCCTGGCAGGTGCTTCGAAGTCGACCGAGGAGCTGTCGCGCGACGTCTCTCTGTATTACAACCCGGTTTCGCCCGCCGAGGCCGACAAGCTGACGTCGAATTTCTCCTGGACGAAGTTCTTCGAGTCCCAGGGCGTGGCGCTGCCCTCGATGTTCTCGCTGGCGATGCCGGCCTTCCATGCGGAGGTCAGCGAAATGCTCGCCGATGTGCCGGTCGGGCAGTGGCAGAGCTATCTGCGTTTCCATACGGTCGACGGCGCCTCGCCGTATCTGTCGGACCCCTTCGTCCAACAGAACTACGAGTTCTACAACAAGACCCTGCGCGGCCAGAAAGAGCTCCAGGAGCGTGGCAAGCGCGTGCTGGGCACGATCGAGAACGGCGCCGGCGAGGCGCTGGGCCAGATGTACGTGGATGTCGCATTCACCGCCGACTCCAAGGCGAAGATGGAAGCGCTGGTCGCCAATCTCAGTGAAGCGTTGAAGGAACGCATCGAGAAGTTCGACTGGATGGGCGATGAAACCAAGGCCAAGGCCATGGAGAAGTGGGCCAGCTTCACGCCCAAGGTCGGCTACCCCGAGAAGTGGCGCGACTGGAGCGGCCTGTCCACCAGCCGCGACAGCTACATCGGCAACGTGCTGGCCGCCAACGAATTCAACTACAAGTGGAACCTGGGCAAGATCGGCAAGCCGGTGGACAAGACCGAATGGGGCATGAGCCCGCAGACGGTCAACGCCTACTACAACCCCCTGCAGAACGAAATCGTGTTCCCGGCCGCGATCCTGCAGCCGCCGTTCTTCGACCCGGAAGCCACCGCCGAGATGAACTACGGCGGGATCGGCGCGGTGATCGGCCACGAGATGATCCACGGCTACGACGACCAGGGCAGCCGCTTCGGTGCCAGCGGCAACTTTGAAAATTGGTGGACCGAGGCCGACTCCAAGGGTTTCGCCGGCCGCACCGACAAGCTCATCGGCCAGTTCAACCAGTACGAGGCGATGCCTGGACAGAAGGTCAACGGCAAGCTGACGCTCGGCGAGAACATCGCCGACCTCGGCGGCCTGGCCGTGGCCTACGACGCGATGAAGAAAGCCACGGCAGGAACCCCGGACCCTATGACCGACGGCCTGACCCGCGACCAGCGCTTCTTCGCGAACTGGGCGACGGTGTGGCGTCGCAACTTCACCGACGAGGAACTGAAGGTGAGGCTCGCGACCGACTCGCATGCGCCAGCGAACTTCCGCGCCATGGGCGCACCGTCGAACCTGCCGGCGTTTGCTGCGGCATTCTCGTGCAAGCCCGGCCAGCCGATGGTCCGCGACCGCGACTCACAGGTCCAGATCTGGTAGCTGTGTAGACGCCTGCCAGCGCGGCATCGGCCGCGCCGGATATCCAGCAAAGCCCGGGCGATCGCCCGGGCTTTGTTTTTGTACGCGTGGTGCCGACTTCGCCCCTGCCGCCGCAGGGCGGTTCGGGACTCGCACGATCCGTCGCGGGCGGACCTGACTGGTTTCTGCACATGATCGGGGACCACCGCCACCCGTCCGGACCCCGCCCGTCGTGCTTGCTAGACTGCGGTGCTGATCTGGACGGACTACTCGATGACCCTTCGACCGCTTGCCTGCGCCCTCGCCTTGAGCCTGTTCGCGGGCCTCGCCGCTTCCCCTGCCGCCGCCCAGAAAAAGCGCGGTGCTGCAGCCATGCCCGCTCCGCTCAGTGCGGAGTGCACCGACTTCTACAGCCATGCCAACGCAGGCTGGTTGCTGGCCAATCCGTTGGCGCCGGGCCAGGGCTCGATTTCGGCACTCGGGCAATTGGCCGAGCGTGCGCGCGCGCAACAGATCCAGTTGCTGGACGCCTCGATGCAGGCGCCGCAGACCCCGGTGCAGACGCTGCTTGGCGATTTCTGGGCCAGCGGCTTGCACGAACCTGGCGTGGAAAGCGATGGAGCGACCCCCCTGGCGCCGCTGCTGCAGCGCATCGATGCCATCAAGCGCAGCGCCCATGTCGCGCCCGCGTTCGCCGCCTTGCATCAGATCGGTATTCCGGTGGGCTTTCATTTCGGCGCCGACGTCGACCTGAAGGATCCCGCGCGCCACATAGGCTACCTGAGCCAGGGCGGCCTGGGACTGCCGGACCCTGCCTACTACACCCGGACCGACCCGGCGATCCAGGCGCTCATGGGCCAGTACGAGGTCTATGTGCAGCAGATCCTTGCGCTGACCGGCGTCCCGCAAAAGCAGCTCGCCGCCCAGGCCAGGCAGGTGATCGACCTGGAGACGCGTCTTGCGCACGCCTCCAGGCCACTTTCCCTGTTGCGCGATCCGGCGACCAATTACGCCCCTGTCGAAGTCAACGCGCTGGACGCGCAGTATCCCAATCTGCAGCTTTCGCAGTTCCTGAGCGCGCAGGGCGTTGCCGACGACATGATCTCGGTGGCCCATCCTGCGCTGCTCGCCGAACTGGACGCGCTGGTCAAGGGGCTCAAGCCCGAGCAGTGGCGCGCGTATCTTCGCTGGCGCGTCGGCGATTCGATGGCGCCGTACCTGGCGAGCGCATGGCGCGAAGCTCACTTCGGCTTCCGCGGCCGCGTGCTGGGCGGGCAGACCGCACCGCCGCCGCGCCGGCAGCAGGTGCTGGAGGCGATCAACCATGCCGCCGGACCGATGCTCGGACGCGAATACGTCGACAGGTACGCACCCCCTCCGACCCGCGAGCGCGCGCAGCAGGTGGCCGAACAGGTCCGCAGCGCGCTGGGCCAGGCGCTGCAGCGCGACGGGCGGCTCGGAACGCAGGCCAGGACGGCGGCACAGGCGAAACTGGCGGCACTGAAGATCGAGATCGGGTCGCCCAACCGCGACCTTGATTTCACGGTGCAGCCGATGGGCCGTGGCAGTTTCGGCGGCAACATGCTGATCGCCTCGACCTGGCGGCACCGCGAAGAGATGAAGCGCATCGGTCGCGGCAACGCCGATCGGCGCTGGGACGTGCTGCCGCAGCAGCCAGCGCTGACCTACGACGTCGGCCAGAACCGGCTGATCGTCACTGCGGCCATGCTGCAGGCGCCGGTGCTGGACACGTTCAGGCCCGAGGCCGCGCACTTCGGCGCACTGGGCGCACTGATCGGCCACGAACTCAGCCACGGGTTCGACAACCACGGCCGCACCGTGGACGCCAGTCGGGCGGCGCGCGACTGGTGGACGCCGGTGGAGAGCGTCGGATGGGAGAGCCTCGGACGGCGAATCGCAGGCCAGTACGGCGCCTACGAATACCCGCAACTGCCGGGTGTGCACGTGAACGGCACGTTGACCAGCGACGAAAACCTCGCCGACCTGTCGGGCGTGGAACTCGCATGGGCTGCGTACCGCCATGCCGCCCCCGATGCGGACAAGGATGCGCAGCAAGCGTTTTACCTCGCCTGGGCCGGTGTCTGGCCGCAACACATGAGTCCGCAGTACGCGACGATCCACGCCGCCGACAGCGTGCACGCGCCAGGCAAGTGGCGCGCGAACGGCCCGCTGGTGAATCTGACCGGCTTCGGCGAGGTGTACGGCTGCAAGCCCGGCACGCCGATGCAGGCCGAAGCCGAGAGCCGCATCGTTCTATGGCCGGCGCCTGCGGCGGAGTAGCCGGCTACAAAGTGGCGCCCGGCCCGGCGCCGCAGCCGGCGCCTGCCTCGGTCCCACCGCGGCTGCTGGTGCGTCAGTGCACGATGCGCGGACGCGGCGGCTTGCGCTTGCCGAACGGCGGCTGCCCGTGCCAGTAGCGGATCAGCAGCCAGCCGAACAGCATCCCGCCCAGGTGGGCGAAGTGGGCCACGCCGGGCTGCAGCCCGCTGAAGCCGAGCATCAACTCGATCACGCCGTAGACGATCACCAGCGTGCGCGCCTTCATCGGAATCGGCGGAATCAGCAGCATCACGCGCTGGTTCGGGAACAGCATCCCATAGGCCAGCAACAACCCGAAGACGCCGCCGGAGGCGCCGATGGTCGGGTACGCCGAGCCGCCCTGCGCCATCATCCATGCGCCCACGACGAGTTGGCACAGCGCGGCGCCGACGACGCACACCATGTAATAAGTGAGGAACCTGCGCTCGCCCCAGGTGTGTTCGAGCTGCGCGCCGAAGATCAGCAGCGCCAGCATGTTGAACAGCAGGTGCATGAAGCTGCCATGCATGAAGCTGTAGGTGACCAGCTGCCAAGGCAGGAACTCCGTGGTCACGTAGGGGTCGGCCTCCGCCCCGATCGGCCAGAGCATGAATGGAGACAACGCCGGTCCCCCGAGCATCCACTGCAGCAGAAACACGAATCCATTGGCAAACAGCAGTGCTTTGACGACGGGCGGCAGGTTGGAGAACATTCGTGGTTCCTTGGCAGTGGACGCCATGGTAGCGGTTGCGTCCGCGGGCGTCGGTCTGGCCGCAGGTCGGAGCCGCGGCGCAGTGCATCGCGACGGGTACCTGCATGCCGCAGATGAGGTCAGCCAGGACCCCACAGTCGGGCATCCAGCGTCTGAGCGGCGCGAATGTCGCGCACCCTGCCCCCCTGCACCTGCACGCCCTCGGCGCGCAGCCGCATGCATTGCTCGATGAAGGCGACCGAACCCTCTGGAAACGCGATGGAGCCGTCGGAGCGCACGACGCGATGCCAGGGCAGCTGGGCATCGTCGTTGCCGCTGAGCAGTCGGGCGACCATGCGCGCCCGCCCTGGTAGCCCCGCCCGCCGCGCGATCTCGCCATAACCGGCGACGCACCCGCGCGGAATCGCGCGGATCTGCTCGAGAATGCGCTTGCCTGGGTCGGTGTCCATCGCGGTAGCATAGACCGCACCCCGCGAATGGAGACACGCGTGAAGAAGTTCGACCAGATCCGCAACCACCTGGACAACGCCGGGTTCAACCTGACCATCCAGGACGACCGCGTGGCCTGTGTCGAGCTTTCGCTGGAGCAGGGGCGGCGCCACCAGTCGATCTTCCTGGCCGAACTGGACGACGACGACGGCCGCCCCTACCTTCGGGTGAGCACGGCCGTGGCGCCGACCACCGGCCTGGATGCGCGCCGTGCGCTGGTGTTCAACTGGCAGAGCCGCGTCGGCTATCTGGGCATCGGCGAACTCGACGGCGTGCCCTACCTGCAGCTGTGCGAGAACCGCCCCTACGACGGACTGAATGCCGCCGAGGTCGACCGCCTGGTGCTGGAGATCGGTGGTCTCGGCGACCGCATGGAACGCGCGCTGTCGGCGGACGGCGACCTGCTCTGAATCCTGCTGCGACGGCGGAAACGAAGCCGCCCCCGTCCTGGGGACGAAGGCGCGAATCGGCGCAGGCGAGAGTAGTGCGACCCGCGGTCGGATCGGGGCTCAGAACGCGAGCTGGGCGCGCAACGCGTACTGCCCCGTCTCGTCGCCGGTGAACTCGTTGTCGCCGCGGATGTAGTTGAACATCATGCGCACGTTCGGATTGAAGTAGTAGTTCACGCCCAGAGTGGTGGAGCTGGCTTCCAGATCGGCCACGTCCTTGTTCTCGATCGTGTCGTAGCGCGCGGTCAACTCCCACATGCCCCTGCCCTTGGGCGAGCCGAACACGCCATTGCCGGCCTTGTACGGCTTGTGCTCGCCGGTGAGCATCCAGCTGCCCATCACGTAGAGGGTCTCCACGTCCTGCGAACCGCCCAGTGGCTGGTTGAAGGTCGCGTTGGCGAACTCGGACTGGAAGAACACCGGCCCGAACGCGCCGGCGGCCTCAAGCCCGATCGTCTCGACCGACTCGCCGCTGGCCCCGGTGGTGGTGGCGATCGTCTGCGAGGGGCCGCGACGGCCGGCATAGGCGACCTTGGCGCTGAGGTTCTCCGACCCCTTGTTGGCGTTGTCGGAACTGGCCGAGAGGCCGAAGTGCAGCGTGCCGTTGTCGTTGTTGATCGGCGCGAAGGTCACGCGCGCGGCCGCGCCGACGCCTTCATTGCGCGGGCTACCAGCGTTGCGCAGGTTGTAGACGGTCGCGCCTGCGGAATAGTTGTCGCCGCCGCGCAGGTAGCCCACGCCCTGGCCGAACTGGCGGCCGCTGTAGAGCCCGCTGGCGGACGCGAACGGGCGCTCCATCATGGTGATCTCGTTGGAACTGGTCAGCTCCTCCATCGAGCGATAAGGCTTGAAGTGACCGATCGTAAACTTGCCGCCGAGTGCCTTTTTTGCGATGTAGACGTCACGGAAGCCGTCGGTGGTCGAGCCGCCGGTGAAGTCCTGCTCCATCTTGTATTCCCAGCCGAACGCCGTGCCGGCCAGCGTCAGTCGCGCTCGGCGGAAGTCGGTGGTACCGGTGACGTTGGCCTGGTCGCGGTCGAATGCGTAGGCGTCGAAATGGATCCGCCCGCCCAGCGATGCCGAGAAGTCGCCATCGGGCGAGGTGACCTTGATCCCGCCCTTCGTCTCGACCTTCGGCGCGCTCGCCGCCAGCTTCTCCATGCTTTCCTGCGTGCCGACGTTGATGTCCGACTGCGCGTCCGTGCGCTCCTCCAGGCTGGCGACCTGCGCCTGCAGTGCCGCGAGCTGGGCCTTGAGCTGGGCGATTTCCGCCGCACTGTCGGCCGTTTGCGCCTGCGCGGAGAACCCGGTGCTGCAGATGGCGACCGCGAGCGCGGCGGCCAGGATGGAAGGACGCATGGATGAAACTCCTGATGGCGGAACGTTAGGAATGTGCGAAAGCGTGCGGGAGCAATTTGACAGTCGCGTGTGCGTTTCATGACAGATGCATGACAGGCGCAGCTGTCATCGGGCGGTCATGCCCGCGACGCGCGGCTGTCATCGAAACGGCGTGGAATGCGCCAAGGGGCGGGCCTAACCCGCATTTTCCACAGGGAACACCATGCGCATCAACTTCAAGACCCGCCTCGCGGCGCTCGCACTCGCCGCCGCGTTCGTGAGCAATGCCGGCGCCGCCGAGATTACCGGCGCTGGCGCCACCTTCATCTATCCGCTGCTGTCGAAGTGGTCGGCCGACTACAACCAGGCCACCGGCCACAAGATCAACTATCAGTCGATCGGCTCCGGCGGCGGCATCGCGCAGATCAAGGCGCGCACGGTCGACTTCGGTTCGTCCGATGCACCACTCAAGCCCGAAGAACTGGCCAAGCACGGACTGGCCCAGTTCCCTTCGGCGATCGGCGGCGTGGTGCCGATCTTCAACATCGCCGGGATCCCAGCTGGCGCGATGAAGCTCGACGGGCCGCTGCTGGCCGACATCTACCTGGGCAAGGTCACCCGCTGGAACGACCCGCGCATCGTGGAACTGAACCGCGGATTGAAGCTGCCCGACATGAAGATCACCGTCGTCCATCGCTCCGACGGTTCGGGTACCACCTTCAACTTCGTCAACTACCTGTCCAAGATCAGTCCCGAATGGAAGGCCAAGGTCGGCGAAGGTACTTCGGTGAAATGGCCGGCCGGCATCGGCGGCAAGGGCAACGAGGGCGTTTCGGCCTACGTGAAGCAGATCAAGGGCGGCATCGGCTATGTCGAGCTGTCGTACGCATTGCAGAACAAGATGTCCTACTCGCGCCTCAGGAACGCCGCGGGCAACTACATCGTGCCCAGCGACAAGACATTCGCCGCTGCCGCCGCCAGCGCCGACTGGAAGGCCTCGAAGGACTTCAGCCTGGTGATGACCGATGCACCGGGACCGGAAGCCTGGCCGATCGCGGCGACCAACTTCATCCTGATGTACAAGCAGCCCAGGGACGCCGCGCGTTCGAAGGAAGCGAAGGAGTTCTTCCGCTGGGCCTACGCGAACGGCGCCCAGCAGGCGTCCGCGCTGCACTACGTGCCGTTGCCGCCGGAGCTGATCCAGCAGATCGAAACGTACTGGACAGCCAACCTCAAGTTCTGATTTTCACCGCCCATCGGTTATCCCGCGCGCGGGCCTTCGGGCCCGCGTTCGCTTTCTGGCCAGCCGCGCCAAGCGGGTCAGCCACCAGGGGGGATGTCATCGCCGTGTAACAAAAATATCATTCCATAGCGGGGCCGGCCGATCCTGCGGTCGCCCATTCTTCATGGAGTCACGCATGAATCTGTCGTCGATCCGTCTTTCCCTTCTGCCGTTCGCCCTGGTTGTCGCGCTGGCCGCGTGTTCTGGAGGCACCGACACAGCTGCACCGGCCGCCGACGCCGGTCCCACCCCGCTGCCGGGCGCGAGCGAGACGACGGACGACCGCAGCACCGCCCAGATCACCGGCGCGGGCGCCACGTTCATCTTCCCGCTGCTCTCGCAGTGGTCCGACGCCTACAACAAGGCGACCGGCGCCCGCGTCAACTACCAGTCGATCGGCTCGGGTGGCGGCATTGCCCAGATCAAGGCCGCCACCGTGGATTTCGGCTCGACCGACAAGCCGCTGCCGCCTGAAGAGCTGGACGAAGCGGGCCTGCTGCAGTTTCCGTCCGCGATCGGCGGCGTCGTGCCGGTGGTCAACCTCGAAGGGATCGCGCCGGGCCAGATGCGCCTGACCGGCCCGCTGATCGCCGACGTCTACCTCGGCAAGCTCACCCACTGGAACGATCCAGCGATCGCCGCGCTCAACCCCGGCGTCGCCCTGCCGGACTCCAAGATCAATGTCGTGCACCGCTCCGACGGTTCCGGCACCACGTTCAACTGGGTCAACTACCTGTCCAAGGTCAGTCCGCAGTGGAAGTCCCAGGTCGGTGAAGGCACCTCGGTGAGCTGGCCGACCGGCGTCGGCGGCAAGGGCAACGAAGGCGTCGCGGCGTACGTCAAGCAGATCAAGGGCTCGATCGGCTACGTCGAACTTGCGTATGCGACCCAGACCGGCATGGCCTACGCCTCCATGCAGAACGCGGACGGCAACTGGGTCAGCCCCAGCACCGAATCGTTCCAGGCCGCCGCGGCGAGCGCCGACTGGGCGAGCGCCAAGGACTTCAGCTTGGTCATCACCAACGCGCCCGGCGCGGATTCGTGGCCGGTCACCGCGACCAATTTCATCCTGATGTACAAGGAGCCGAAGAACCCGGAACGCGCAAAACTGGCGATCGACTTCTTCCAGTGGGCGCTCGAGAACGGGCAGGATCAAGCGCGCGAACTGCACTACGTGCCGCTGCCGGAGCCGCTGGTCGAGCAGATCGAGGCGTACTGGGCCGCTGAACTGAAGATCTGACACCCGGCAGCGCCGTGGCCCGCGTCCGATCGGCAGCGGCCCGCTGCGTTCCCCGCCGTCCGATGATCACGCGGCTTCATTCCCTCCCCTACGCGGCAGCGACCCCATGAACGCCACGGCCCTTCCCACCGGCACTGCCAGCCGACGCGACGTAATCGACGCGCGCGCCGACCGGGGCTTCCGCTGGCTCGTCACCGGCGCCGGCGTGCTGGTGCTGATCTCGCTGGCCGCCGCAGCCCTGTCGATGCTGTGGGGCGGGCGCGCCGCGTTCGAGAAGTTCGGCATCGAATTCCTCTGGCGCGACGCCTGGAACCCGGTGCTGCAGGACTTCGGCGCGCTGGTGCCGATCTACGGCACGCTGGTCACCGCGACGATCGCGATGGTCATCGCCGTGCCGGTCAGCTTCGGCATCGCGATGTTCCTGACCGAGATCGCGCCCAAGTGGCTGCGCGGGCCAGTGGGCGCGGCGATCGAACTGCTCGCCGGCATTCCCTCGATCATCTACGGCATGTGGGGCCTGTTCGTGCTGGTGCCGTTCCTGGCCGAGCACGTGTATCCCTGGGTCGATGAGAACCTCGGTGCGATTCCCTTCCTCGGCGCACTGTTCTCCGGTCCGCCGCTGGGCCTGGGCATGGGCACGGCCGGGCTGGTGCTGGCGATCATGGTGATCCCGTTCGTGTCCTCGATCATGCGCGAGGTGTTCCTGACGGTGCCGACACCACTGAAGGAATCGGCCTACGCGCTGGGCTCGACCACCACCGAGGTCGTGTGGGACGTGGTGCTGCCGTACACGCGTTCGGCGGTGATCGGCGGCATCTTTCTCGGATTGGGGCGCGCGCTCGGAGAGACGATGGCGGTGACCTTCGTGCTCGGCAACGCGCATCGCCTGACCGCTTCGCTGCTGGAGCCGGGCAACTCGATTGCCGCGACCATCGCCAACGAGTTCACCGAAGCCGATTCGCCGATGTACCTGTCCTCGCTGATCGCGCTGGGCTTCGTCCTGTTCCTGGTGACCTTCGTGGTGCTGGCGATCGCGCGGCTGATGTTGCGTCGGCTCGCGCGCCGGGAGGGCAACTGATGAGCGCCGCCCTGTACCGCCGGCGCCGCGTCAAGAACCTGGTCGTCCAGGCGCTGGCGATCATGGCGACGGTGTTCGGCCTGTTCTGGCTGATTTGGATCATCTGGACCACGGTCAGCAAGGGCCTGGGATCGTTCAACCTGGCGCTTTTCACCGAAATGACGCCGCCGCCGGGCGAGGCCGGCGGCATGCTCAACGCGTTTTTCGGCAGCGCGGTGCTGAGCCTGCTGGGCATCGTGATCGGCGCCCCGGTCGGCGTGCTGGCCGGCACGTTCCTGGCCGAGTTCTCGCGTCAGAGCCGGCTTGCCGAGACCGTGCGCTTCGTCAACGACATCCTGTTGTCCGCGCCGTCGATCGTGCTGGGCCTGTTCGTGTACACGCTGGTCGTCGCGCAGATGGGGCACTTCTCCGCGTTGGCCGGCGGGATCGCGCTGGCGTTCATCGTGCTGCCGGTGGTGGTGCGCACCACCGACGAGATGCTGCGCCTGGTGCCCAGCCAGATGCGCGAAGCGGCGCTGTCGCTGGGCGTGCCGCAGTGGAAGGTTACGGTGCAGGTGCTTTACCGCGCATCCCTGCCGGGTATCGTCACCGGCATCCTGCTGGCACTGGCACGGATCTCCGGCGAAACCGCGCCGCTGCTGTTCACCGCGCTCAACAACCAGTACTGGACCACCAACATCATGGCGCCGATGGCCAACGTGCCGGTGGTGATCTTCCAGTACGCGATGAGCCCGTACGAAAACTGGCATTCGCTGGCCTGGGCCGGCGCGTTCATCCTGACCATGTTCGTATTAGCCGTCAGCCTGCTGGCGCGCTGGATCGTGATGCGCAACCGGATCTCCCATGACTGACCTATCGCTCGCCCCCGTTCGACGGAGCCCGGCAATGAACGAAAACCGCATCCAGCTTGCCGCCACCGAACGCGATGCCGCGACCGAATCGCCGGTCAAGCTCGCCGCGCGTGGACTGAATTTCCATTACGGGAAATTCCATGCACTCAAGTCGATCGACCTGGCGATTCCGGAAAAGCGCGTCACCGCGCTGATCGGCCCGTCGGGCTGCGGCAAGTCCACGCTGTTGCGCGTGTTCAACCGCATCTATGCGCTGTATCCCAAGCAGGTCGCCAGTGGCGAGGTGCTGCTGGACGGGCAGAACATTCTCGATGCGAAATACCCGATGAACCGGCTGCGCAGCAAGGTCGGCATGGTGTTCCAGAAGCCGGTGCCGTTCCCGATGACGATCTTCGAGAACGTCGCCTACGGTATCCGCCACCACGAAAAGTTGTCCAAGAGCCAGATGAGCGAGCGCGTCGAAAGCGCGCTGCGCCAGGCGGCGTTGTGGGACGAGGTCAAGGACAAGCTCGGCCAGAGCGCGCTGGGCCTCTCCGGCGGCCAGCAGCAGCGCGTCTGCATCGCGCGCGCGGTGGCGCTGCGCCCGGACGTGCTGCTGCTGGACGAGCCGACCTCCGCGCTGGACCCGATTTCCACCAGCCGCATCGAGCAGCTGATCGCCGAACTCAAGAACGACTACACGATCGTGATCGTGACCCACAACATGCAGCAGGCCGCGCGCGTGTCCGACTACACGGCCTTGATGTACCTGGGCGACCTCATCGAGCACGGCGACACCGGCACGGTGTTCTCCAACCCGAAGAAGCAGCAGACCGAGGACTACATCACCGGCCGCTTCGGCTGAGCTTGCAAGAAGCCCCTCTCCCACCGCGGGAGGGTTGGGGTGAGGGTCGGTCGCACACAGCGACACCCGCATTCGCCCGGGCCCCATCCGCCTTCCGCCGTTCCAGCGGAACAAGAAACCACGGAGCACGACGCACATGCCGACGCAATTCCACAGCCACATCGTCAAGAGCTACGACGAAGAGCAGCAGCGCCTGCTCGAAGAAACCCTGCGCATGGGCGAGATGGCCGCATCGCAACTGGAGGCGGCGCTCGACGTGGTGCAGCGCCGCGACGACAAGGCCGCCGCGCGCATCATCGCCAACGACGAGGCCATCGATGCGCTGGAACAGGAAGTCAGCCACGACGTGATGAAGCTCGCGCTGCGCGGGCCGATGGCGCGCGACCTGCGCCAGATCCTCGCCGCCATCCGCATCGCCTCCGACATCGAGCGCATCGGCGATTACGCGGCCAACGTCGCCAAGCGCTCCACCGCGCTGAACATGTCGCCGCCGTTGCCGCAGATCAGCGGCCTGCAGTCGATCGGGGCGCTTGCGGTGACCCAGGTCCGGGACGTGCTCGGCGCCTACCGCGACGGCGACGTCGAGGCGGCGCAGCGCGTGCGCGCGCGCGATGCCGACATCGACACCGCCTACACCGCGCTGTTCCGCGAGCTGCTGACCTACATGATGGAGGATGCGCGCAGCATCACGCCGTGCACCCACCTGCTGTTCATGGCGAAAAACATCGAGCGCATCGGCGATCACGCGACCAACATCGCCGAGAACGTCTGGTTCCTGGTGCGTGGCGAGGAAGTGCTGCCGCCACGCGAGAAGCGCGACGACAGCAACACCACCGTGGCGCCGTAGGCCAGGCGGGCGTCGTCCTCGGACGAGCGCGCGTGCCACCGCAGCCCGGTGGAAAGACGGGGCCGGAACCGGAAAATACCAGCGTTCGGTACGTCGGCGCGTCGGGCCCGGCTGAGCCGCGCGGCCGACCGCCCGCTCGAAGGGCTCCGCGCAAATCACCTCTGCTAGGCTTTCGCAATGACGAACGCCGATGCACCCGCCGCCAACCCGGTCCTGGGCAACGACCAGGAAAAACCCTGTGCACCACCCGCTGCCTCCCCGATGGCGGGGCGTTTTCGCGGTTACCTGCCGGTGGTGGTCGACGTGGAAACCGGCGGCTTCGACTGGAACCGCCACGCGCTGCTCGAGATCGCGGTGATCCCGCTCGACCTGGACGCCGATGGCCAGCTGGTTCCCGAGGCGACGACCAGCTGCCACGTGATTCCGGCGCCCGGCACCGACATCGACCCCAAGTCGCTGGAAGTCACCGGCATCGTCCTGGACCATCCGTTCCGCGACGCGCAGCACGAGCGCGTCGCGCTCGATCGCGTGTTCGCCCCGGTGCGCGCCGCGCTCAAGAAGCATGGCTGCCAGCGCGCGATCCTGGTCGGTCACAACGCGCATTTCGATCTGCATTTCCTCAATGCCGCGGTGACGCGATCCGGCCACAAGCGCAACCCGTTCCACCCGTTCAGCGTCTTCGACACGGTGACCCTGGCGGGTGTCGCCTACGGGCAGACCGTGCTCGCCCGCGCGGTGCAGGCCGCGGGTTTCGAGTGGCGCGCGGAGGAAGCGCATTCAGCGGTGTACGACACCGAGCGGACCGCGGAACTGTTCTGCAGGATCGTCAATGCATGGCCGCGCGCGCCTGGGCCCCTGCCGCCGGCAGCATCCGCCCAAGCGCCAGCTTCGCGGTAGTCGGAAGCCAGCGGTCGCATCGCCGTGGTGGGGCCGCGCGGCGGTGGGCACCCAACGTGTTGGTGCCGCGGAAGGCCAGCCCAGCTTCGACCGATCCCGCGTCCGGGAGCTCGATGCGCTTGCCTCGCGTTCGTTGACGGGGGAGGCCTTCGGAAGCGAGCATGAGACCTGAAGCCAACTTCAGGTCGACCAACGTGGCCATACCCGGTGAACTCAGTGTCGGGCAGCTTGCCCGGCGCAGCGGCGTCGCGGTTTCGGCGCTGCATTTCTACGAGGCCAAGGGCCTGATCAGCAGCCTGCGAACGGCCGGCAACCAGCGGCGATACCCGCGCGACACCCTGCGGCGGGTCGCGGTGATCCGCGCCGCGCAGCGCGTCGGCATGCCACTGGCGAGTATCGCCGCGGCGCTCGGCTCGCTGCCCGGCGGCCGTACGCCGACACGCAGCGACTGGTCGCGGATATCGGCCCGCTGGCGAAGCGAACTGGACGGTCGAATCGAACAGCTGATCCGCCTGCGCGATACCCTCGACGACTGCATCGGCTGCGGCTGCGTATCGATGCAGCGCTGCAGGCTCGTCAATCCGTCCGATGTGCTGGGGCAGCACGGAGCCGGAGCGTTGCGCTGGCCGGCCCCCACTCGCGAAAGCACCGCGGCGCGACGGCGCGGGCACCCTGAACCGTGATCGGGCGCACCCGTCGCGCCCGCGGCGAGGCCTGCACGCTCATCCGTCGCCTCGCTTCCAAGCTTGGTGCCGCACCCGGGAACAGGTCATGATGCAACCGACGTGGTGCGGCTGAATGCGCCCTGGGGGTCGCGTGCATCGACCCGCGAGCAGGTGCACATTTGCCGCGCTCCTGCCGGGCTCGCTACCGACGCCCCGTTCCCCGGCGCAAACGGACGCATCGTTCGATCGGAGTAGCAAGATGGTGATCACCCCCGCCCTCGCGCAGCGGACGCTTGCCGCGCTGGACCTGACCTGCCTCGACGAGGACGCGCGCCCCGAGCGCATCCACGCGCTGTGCCGCGCTGCGCACACGCGCTTCGGCGACGTCGCGGCCGTCTGCGTGTATCCCGAGTACATCGTCAGCGCGCGCAGGGCACTCGATGCGTTCGGCGCTTCGGCGATCCGCGTGGCGACCGTGACCAATTTCCCCGATGGCAGCGACGACCCGGCGCGCGCGGTGCGCGAGACCCGTCGCGCGGTGGCCGCGGGCGCCGACGAAGTCGACGTCGTGTTCCCCTGGCGCGCGCTGCTCGACGGCCTGGAACAACCCGGCCACGAGTTGGTGGGCGGCTGCAAGGAAGCGTGCGGCAACAGTACGCGGCTCAAGGTCATCCTGGAGACCGGCCATCTCGCCGAGCCCGCGATGATCCGCCGCGCCAGCGAGATCGCGATCGCCGCTGGCGCCGATTTCATCAAGACGTCGACCGGCAAGGCCGCCGTGAACGCCACGCCGGGTGCGGCGGTGATCATGCTCACCGCGATCCGCGACAGCGGCAGCGAGTGCGGATTCAAGGCGGCGGGCGGGGTTCGCCGGCTGGTCGATGCGACGCGCTACTTCGACATTGCCGAGCGGGTGCTCGGGACGGGCTGGGCCACGCCGGAGCGCTTCCGCATCGGCGCCAGCAGCCTGCTCGACGAAATCACGGAGGTGCTGGAGGAAGACGCGCCCCGCATCGCCGGCAGTGGCTACTGAAGTGGAGCCTGCACCGCTGCCGCAGGAACTGCTTCGTCGCAAACGCGAGGGCACCGAACTGGATGCGCGGGAACTCACCGCATTCGTGCATGGCATCGGCGATGGCCACGTGGCCGATGCGCAGATAGGCGCGTTCGCGATGGCCGTGTGTCTGCAGGGAATGAGCGCGGCCGAGGGCGCGGTACTGACGCTGGCGATGCGCGATTCGGGAGAAATACTCGACTGGACCGGGTTGAACGGACCGGCCGTGGACAAGCACTCCACCGGCGGCGTCGGTGACACGACCAGTCTGATCGTGGCGCCCCTGGTCGCGGCCTGCGGTGGTTTCGTGCCGATGCTGTCCGGCCGCGGGCTGGGCCACAGCGGGGGCACCCTGGACAAGCTCGAGTCGATCCCGGGCTACGACACCCGTCCGGCTTCGGCGCGACTGCAGCATGTCGTGCGCAGCTGCGGACTGGCGATCGTCGGTGCGGGCAACAGCCTCGCGCCGGCCGACCGTCGCCTGTATGCGGTCCGCGACGTGACCGCCACGGTCGATTCGATCCCGCTGATCACCGCCTCGATTCTCTCCAAGAAACTCGCCGCCGGGCTCGGGGCGCTGGTGCTGGACGTGAAATTCGGCAGCGGCGCGTTCATGTCGGATCCGGCGCGCGCGCGTGCGCTCGCCGAGGACATGCTCGGCGTCGCCCGGTCTTGCGGCCTTCCCACCCGGGTGCTGCTGACCGACATGGACCAGCCGCTCGCCGAGGCTGCCGGCAATGCGCTGGAAGTACATGCCGCCCTGCGGGTGTTGAACGGACAGGACCGCGATTCGCGCCTGCGCCAGCTCAGCCTCGCGTTGGCCGCGGAAATGCTGGTGACCTCTGAACTGTCGGCGAGCCGGGAGCAGGCGCGCGAGCGGCTCGACCATGCGCTGTCGAGCGGACAGGCTGCCGAGCGATTCGCGCACATGGTCGCCGAGCTCGGTGGCCCGGCCGACCTGCTCGAGCACCCCGCGCGCCATCTTGCGGACGCCCCACTGGCCAGGCCGTTGTTCGCAGCCCGTGCCGGCGTACTTCAGCACATCGACACGCGCGCGCTGGGCATGGCGGTGGTCATGCTCGGCGGAGGCCGGCGGCTCCCCGACGAGGGCATCGATCACCGCGTTGGGCTGAGCGACATCGTGCCGGCGGGCACCAGCGTGGACGCGCAGCGGCCGCTGCTGAGGATCCATGCACGCGACGAGGCGCAGTGGCAACAGGCGGCCGCCGCCGTGCTCGCCGCGTGCCGCATCGGCGACGACGCGCCGCCGGCGCGCCCACTTATCGCCGACACCCTCGGCGCCCGGGGAGACGGCGATGCCGCGCGCAGCCCTGCTGGTCCTTGATTCGCTCGGCATCGGCGCCCTGCCCGACGCGGAGGCGTTCGGCGATGCCGGAGCCAACACGCTGGGCCACATCGCGCAACGCTGCGCCGCCCTTCAGGCCGACAGCGGCCGCCGCGGACCGCTGCAGGTGCCGAACCTGGAGCGGCTCGGACTAGGTTTGGCGATGCGCCTGGCCACCGGCGAACTTCCCGCGGGCTTCGACGCCCAGGTGGATCCCATCGGCGCTTATGGCGCCGCGCGCGAGCTGTCCACCGGCAAGGACACGACCTCGGGTCATTGGGAAATGATGGGCGTGCCGATGCTGGAGGAATGGGGCTATTTCCGCGAGCGCGACAACAGCATGCCGCAGGCGCTGCTGGACGAACTTGCGGAGCGGGCGGGCCTGCCGGGATGGCTCGGCAACTGCCACGCTTCGGGCACGGCGATCATCGAGGCGTTGGGCGAGGAACACCGGCGGACCGGCAAACCGATCGTCTACACCTCGGCCGACTCGGTGCTGCAGATCGCCTGCCACGAAGATTCGTTCGGCCTGCAGCGCCTGTACCGGCTGTGCGAGACCGCACGCGAGCTGGTCGACCGGTACCGAATCGGCCGGGTCATCGCGCGCCCCTTCGTGGGCGACGACGCGGCCAGCTTCAGGCGCAGCCACAACCGCCACGACTACTCGACGCCGCCGCCGCGGCCGACCTTGCTGGACCGGCTATGCGCAGCCGGCGTGCAGGTGCACGGCGTGGGCAAGATTCCGGACATATTCGCCCACCGCGGCATGACCGGCGAGATCGGCGCGCACGGCATCGACGGGCTGTTCGACGCGACCTTGGCCGCGTTGGACAGCAGCGCCGATCGCAGCCTGGTGTTCACCAATTTCGTCGACTTCGATTCCGAATACGGCCATCGCCGCAACGTCGCCGGCTACGCCGCCGCGCTCGAGCAGTTCGACGCGCGACTGCCTTCGCTGCTGGCCGCGCTGAAAGCCGACGACCTGCTGATCCTCACCGCCGACCACGGCAACGATCCCACCTGGCACGGCAGCGATCACACCCGCGAGCACATCCCGATCCTCGCGATCGGCGCCGGCACGCGGCCCGGCAGCATCGGGGTGCGATCGACGTTCGCCGACATCGGCCAGAGTCTCGCGGCGCACTTCGCAGTGCCGCCGCTGGATTGCGGCAGTTCGTTCCTGCGGCCGCGCGATTAAGACGCGCCGCGGCCGCTTCAACTTCGGTGCGGCGTCTCCGGGCGGCGACGCAGCGTCCGCACGATGCCGAACACGCTGATCGCCATCCAGGCGATTTCCAGCACGAACACCGAGATGTTGAACTGGCCCAACAGCGACACCAGCACGCCGCCGGCACCGAACAGGTTCAGCAGCTGGTAGGTGAGCCCGTTGCCGGAAATCCGTCCCGCCTGCAGCAGGAAGAACGCGCCCAGGATCATCAGGGTGCCGGCGATGCCGACCCAGTCGTACCACAGCAGATTGAATTGCATCATCGAGTTCCTGGGCGAGGGCGAGGTGTGTCTCGTGGAGGATCAGGCCTGGCGCTGGCGCACGGCCTCGAACAGGGTCACGCCGGTGGCCACCGACACATTGAGGCTCTCGACCTCGGCGCCTCCGGGCATCGGGATCTTCACCAGCTGATCGCAGTTCTCGCGCGTGAGCCGGCGCAGTCCATCGGCTTCGCCGCCGAGCACCAGCGCGACATTGCCGCGCAGGTCGATCGAGTACAGCGAGGCGTCGGCCTCACCGGCGAGCCCGTACAGCCAGACGCCCAGCTGCTGCAGGTCGCGCAGCGCGCGAGCGAGGTTCGTGACAGGAATGACGGGGACGCTGTCGGCAGCGCCCGCGGAGGTCTTGCGCACCGTGGCATTGACCTGCACCGCCTTGTCCTTCGGGATCAGCACCGCGGTCGCACCCGCCGCCGCCGCGCTGCGCAGGCAGGCACCGAGGTTGTGCGGATCCTGCACTCCGTCGAGCACCAGCACCAGCGCGCGGCCACCCGCCGCCTCGATCAGGCCTTCGAGTTCGTTCTCGTCCCAGGTCTTGGCCGCGGCGTAGCGCGCGACCACGCCCTGGTGGCGCAGGTTGCCGACGACGCCCGACAGCGCCTGCTGGTTGACCCGTCGCACATCGATCTCCAGCCGCCGCGCGCCGGTTTCGATCTCCGTCAGCCGCGGGTTCTTCGCACCGGCCTCGATCAGCACCTCGCGCACGTTCTCCGCGTCGTGCTCCAGCGCCGCCGCCACCGCGTTGATGCCGGCGATCCATTGTTTCTGACTCATGCTGCCGGGTCTCTTTTTTGAGGTGCGGTTGTCCGCGAAAGAGGCGAAAGGGAAGCGAAAGAAAGGGGTGGCTCCTGCCGCGCGGCTCGCGGCGCTCACGCCGAATACCACCCGACCGCCGGACCAGCTCCGGCTTCCTGCTTCCGCTTTTCTTCCGCTCTTGCTTCGCGTCTTCCGCGTCCTTCGCGGACAAAATCAATACTTCGCCTTTTT
>JALYOG010000038.1 GCA_030856985.1 Pseudomonadota bacterium
AGCGACCGCATGAGCCGCGGCCACCGCTTCATGCACGACAAGCCGGTACGGATCGGTGCGCCGGGCGACTATGTCGACGCGCTGCGCGGCGCGAAGGTGCTGGTCGATCCCGACGAGCGCCGCGATCGCATCGTCGAGGAAGTCAATGCCGCCGCGCAGGCCGGAGGCGGCATCGCGCGGGTCGATCCGGGCATCCTGGGCGAGGTCAACGGGTTGGTCGAATGGCCGCGCGCGATCGCGTGCAGCTTCGACGCCGGCTTCCTCGCCGTGCCGGCCGAGGCGCTGATCGCGACCATGGAGACCAACCAGAAGTTCTTCCCGATCCTCGACTCCGAAGGCCGGTTGACCGAGCGCTTCGTCGGCATCGCCAACATTGAAAGCACGGATGAGGCCGAGGTCCGGAAGGGCTACGAGCGGGTGATCCGCCCGCGTTTCAGCGACGCGAAGTTCTTCTTCGTGGAGGACATGAAGCAGGGCCTGGCCTCGATGTCCAAAGGGCTGTCGTCGGTCACCTACCAGGCCAAACTCGGCAGCGTCGCCGACAAGGTCGCGCGCGTGGCGGCGCTGGCAGAAGCCATCGCGGGCGAGGTCGGCGTAGATCCGGCGCTGGCGCGGCGCGCGGCGGAACTGTCGAAGGCCGATCTGCAATCGCGCCTGGTCAACGAGTTCCCCGAACTGCAGGGCGTCGCCGGCCGCTACTATGCCGCCGTCGAAGGCGAGCCGGTCGAGGTGGCCAATGCGATCGACGAGGCCTACATGCCGCGCTTTGCCGGCGACGCGATCGCGCCATCGAAGCTGGGCCAAGTGCTGGCGATCGCCGAGCGCCTGGACACGCTGGCGGGGGGGTTCGCTGCAGGCTTGAAGCCGACCGGGGCGAAGGATCCGTTCGCGTTGCGGCGCAATGCGCTGGGGCTGGCGCGGATCCTGATCGAGACCGGCAATGATCTGGACCTACGGGAGGCGCTGAAATTTGCCTCGCTCGGTGCATGGGCCGCAGCCAAGACGACCGGCGCGATGCACGAACTCAGCGCGCTCGACAAAGCCGCAGCCGAGGTGTTTGGAACCGGCGGCGGCGTGGGCACGAGGGTCCGCTTCGAGAAGAAGATCGAGATCGAGGCCGAGGAGCTGGAGAAGGAGCTCTTGATTGAGGAGAAGTTCGATTTCATCCTCGATCGCCTCCGCGGCTACTACGCCGACCAGGGCATTCCGCCGCAACAGTTCACTGCCGTGGCCGAGCTGAGGCCAGCTTCGTTGGCCGACTTCGACCGACGCCTGAAGGCCATCGGTGAATTTGCCCGGTTGCCCGAAGCCGAGGCGCTCGCGGCGGCCAACAAGCGCATCCGCAACATCCTTCGCAAGGCCGAGGGCGAACTACCGACGATGGTGGATGCGGCGCTGTTCGCCCAGGACGCCGAGCGCGGGCTCGCCGCCGAGGTCGACGCCGCGATCGCCGACACCAATCCGCTGCTGGCCGAGCGCGACTACGTCGCCGCGCTCGGTCGCCTCGCGCGCCTGCGACCGCAGGTCGACGCGTTTTTCGACGCGGTGATGGTCAACGTCGACGACGTCGCGGTGCGCAACAACCGCCTGGCCCTGCTCAGGCGCCTGAGCGATCGGCTGGGCCGTGTGGCGGCCATCGAGCACCTGTCGATCTGAGCTGATCGCCTGCGGCGACGTGCAGCGACTGTTGCTCGCGGTGTCAGCTCCCTTCGCGCGTGCGGGGGAGGGAGCTTTCATTTGCGCCGTTGCCGGTGCTCCGGATCGAATTGGGGTTGCCGCTGCCGTTGCCGTTGCCGAGGCGGTTGCCGTTGCCGTTGCCGCGGCGGTTGCCGTTGCTCGTGACCCACAATCCCGATTGCCTCTCGGCGGCCTATGACCCGTAGGGCGCCGGCCATGGATGGCCGGCGGTTTCCGCCGAGCCAAGGATGGCGAGTCGGAAACTCCCGCGCAGACACCGCGCGATGAGGCTCTTGATCTTGCGGGGAAAGCGCCTTTCTTTGGTTACTTTCTTTGGCGCTATATCAAAGAAAGTGACCCGCCTTCAGGCGGAAGCTTTTGCTCTTGATCTATTGTCTTCGAAGGCTATAAAGCCAAGCAGATCAAAGGCTTCCGGCCTGAAGGCCGAGTTCATTTCTTTTGGTAAACGCCAAAGTCCCAAGGGATACCCTGCGGGCAAAACGGAACCAAAGAAAAACGCTTCCCCGCAAGATCACAAGCCATGAAGCGAGGTAGCTGCGCAGGAGTTTCGGACTCGCCATCCATGGCTCGGCCGAAACCGCCGGGCATCCATGCCCGGCGCCCTACGGGTCAAGACGCCCATTGGCAGTCGAGATGGTGGGTCACGATCAAGATCAACGGCAACGGCAACGGCAACCGCAGCGGCAACGGCAACCGCAGCGGCAGCCTCCGTGGCGACGCTGCGGGTGCATCAACTGCAGCCAAACGTACGCGCAGCAGTGCTGAGGCGAATGGGATGTCAATGAGGTGAGCATGAAGATGCGGCCGCCGAGACGCCGCGACCGTGACGGACCCGTCCCCTTCCTGATGGGGTTTTGACATTCCCCCGGTATCCTCCATGGATGCCCCCCCTTCATACGCTCACCGTCGCCGCGTTGCTCCTGCTCGCCTGCGGCGCCGTTCAAGCGGTCGAAATCGGCAGTGTCGAGGTCCGCGGGCTGGGCGAGGAAGAGACCGAGAACGTGCGGACCGCGCTGTCGCTCGTGGAGGCCATCGGCCGGGACGTCTCCGCGCGCCGTTTCCGCTACCTGATGAGCGAGGCCGAGGAAGAGGTGCGCGAGGCGCTGCAGCCCTTCGGCTACTACGATCCGGAGATAAGGATCGAGCGCGCCGGCCAGAGCGATCCGGCGCAGATCACGATTTCGGTCGATCCCGGTGTTCCCGTCACCGTCCGTCGCGCCGACGTCGCGATCGTCGGCGAGGGCGGCCGCGATCGCTACCTGCGCGAGGAACTGGACGCTTTCCAGCCGCAGACCGGCGAGGTCTTCCATCACCAGGTCTACGAGGCGAGCAAGACGCGGATCTCGCGCAGGCTCGCCGAGCGCGGTTACTTCGACGCCGATTTCGCCAGCCGCCGGGTCGAGGTCACGCGCGCCGAACGCGCCGCCGACATCGACCTGGTGTGGGAGAGCGGCTCGCGCTACGACATGGGCCCGATCACGTTCGAACAGACCCCCAACACGATCATTCGCGAGGACCTGCTCGAACAGCTCGTGTACTGGGACGAGGGCAGCTACTACCACGAAGGCAAGCTCGACCGCCTGCGCCGCTCGCTGGCGCGCCTGGATTACTTCTCGCGCATCGACATCGACCGGCACCCGCAGGAAGGCCAGGGCACCGCGGTTCCGGTCACCGTGACCCTGACCCCGGCCAAGCGCAGCATCTACACCGCGGGCCTGAGCTACGGCACCGACAGCGGCGCCGGTGTCCGCCTCGGGCTGGAACGGCGTTACCTCAACCAGCGTGGGCACAAGGCGCTGGCGCAGCTTGATTTCGCCCAGCGTCGCAAGACCCTGACGCTGCGCTATCGCATTCCCGCGTTCGCATGGCTCGACGGCTGGTACACGTTCAGTGCGCAGGCCGCCGATGAGCAGACCGATTTCATCGACACCCGCCGCGTCGAGTTCGTCGCCAGCCGCAGCGGCGAGATCAGCGAGGAGTGGACCGCGATCGCATCGCTGCACGCGCTGCGCGAGCGCTGGAACTTCGTCGAGGAAGCCGACGAGGGCCAGCCGGTCGAACTCGACTACCGCTACGCGACCTTCACCTATGCGTCGCTGCGCGGCGAATACATCGAGGCCGACGACCTGATCTTCCCGCGCGACGGGCGCTTCGGGACGGTCATGCTGCGCGGAGGCGTCGAAGGCTTCGGATCGGACGCGGATTTCGCCCAGGCCCGCGCGACCGCGCTCTGGTACAAGGGTCTGGGCGACGCCAACCGGCTGATCCTTCGCGGCGAGCTCGGGCATACCTTCACCGACCTGGTGGTCGACATCCCGCCGAGCCTGCGTTTCTTCGCCGGTGGCGACAACAGCATCCGCGGCTACGGCTGGCGCGAAGTGGGTCCGCGAATCATCAGCGCCAGCGGCAAGCAATTCGCGCTGGGCGGCAAGAATGTCGCCACCGCGAGCATCGAGTTCGAGCGCTACTTCACCCAGCGCTGGGGCGCGGCGGTGTTCGTCGACAGCGGTACCGCGTTCAACGACACGCCCGACTGGCGCACCGGCGTGGGCGTCGGCGTGCGATGGCGGTCGCCGGTCGGACCCGTGCAGTTGGACATCGCCCATGGACTGGATGATCCCGATTCGCCGTTCGAGTTGTATCTGGGCATCGGCACGGGGTTCTGACGATGGCTTCCGTAGACCAGCCCAGCCCCGAGGAGCGCGAGGAACGCATCGCGCAGTTGCGCCGCGATCGCCGCGCACGCGTGCGCTATCTCGCGATCCGCGGGGGCCTCGGAATCGCGGCATTGGCCGTGCTTGTGATCGGCCTGCTGTACTGGCTTCTGACGACCGTCGCCGGACGCGACCTGCTGCTGGCGGAGATCGTCGCGCGCCTGCCGCCGGACGCCACGCTGGAGTGGCGCCAGGCAGAAGGTCCCGCGGCCGGGCCACTGACCCTGCGCGACGTGGTGTTCACGATGCCGCGGTTGCGCGATCCCACCTGCGTGCCGACGCCCGAAGCCAGCTGCGCCACCGGCACGCTGCGCTTCACCGCGCAGCGCATCACCATCGACGCGGCACTGCGCCCGCTGGTGACCCGGACCCTGCGCCTGGACGCGCTGGTGATCGAAGCGGCGACGCTCGAGTTGCCGCCGAGCGACGAGCCTTTCAAGTTGCCCCAATGGCCCGAGGTGCTGCCGGAAATAGCGCCGCCGCTGACGGTGCGCGCGGACGACGTGCGCGTGGACGGCCTGCGGGTGACCAGCGCCGGCGAACCGACGATCCATGTGCGTCGCCTGCGCGGCGGCCTGGCCGCCGACCAGGGCGAACTGCAACTGCAGGACATCGTGATCGACAGCGACCGCGGCCGCTTCACCGCCAACGGCGAATACATGCCTGCGGAGAACTACCGCACCGATCTGGTGGTCACGGCGGTGCTGCCGGCGGCCGACCGCCGCACACCGGCGCGGCTGGGGCTGGTGGCGCGCGGAGATTTGTCGAGCATGCTGGTTGCGGTCGGCGGGCGTGCGCCGGGGCCGCTTCGGGCCACCTTGAGGTTGCGCGGGCAGGAAGATCCCCGCTGGCAATTTCGCGCGCAGGCCGATGCGCTCGATCCCGGCCTGCTGAGCGGCGGCACGCAGCCGCCCGCGCCCGATCCGATCGTCGCGCAGCTGCGCGCCAGCGGCGTGGGCGGCAAGGCGCGATTGCAGGGTTCGTTCACTCGCGGCGAGCTGCAGGTCGATGTGCGCCCATCGCAGCTGCACCTGGAGGAGCAGGTGCTCGTGGTCGAGCCGCTGGCGCTGGAACTGCTCGGCGGCACGGCAACGCTGCACGGACGCGCCGATTTCAGCAATCCACGCAATCGCCGCTTCAAGTTCCAGGTCGATGCGCAGGGGCTGACCTGGGGCGGAGATCCCGCGGATGCAGACAGCACGCCGGTCGTCCTGGCCGACCTCGACGCCGGCATCGCCGGCACCCTGGAGGCCTGGGCCGCAACCGGCAACGCACGCCTTGCCCGCGACGGCGAAGAAGCGCAGGTGGAATTCGACGGTCGCGGTGGCACCGAATCGGTCGACCTGCGCCGCCTCGTGGCGAGCATGCCTACCGGAACCTTGAACGCCACGGGCCGGGTCAGCTGGGCGCCATCGCTGGCCTGGGACCTGGACGCCAGGCTGGCCGGCTTCGACCCGGGCTACTTCATTTCCGGCTGGGACGGCGCGGTCAACGGCCGCATCGCGTCCCGGGCGCAGACCCGCGGCGACGGCGGACTGGACATCCGCGTGGAGGCGCCCGACCTTGGAGGGCGCCTGCGCGGGCGACCGCTCGACGGCAGCGGCGAACTGTCGATCCGGGCGCCGGCGCCGGGTCGCAGCTTCAACGCCTACGAAGGGCAGGTCGCGCTGTCGCTGGGCGGCAGCCGCATCGATGCCAGCGGCCGTGTCACCGACATGATCGACGTCGACGCGCGACTGTCGCCGTTGCGGCTTGCCGATCTGCTGCCCGATGCGAGCGGCACGCTGCGCGGCACCCTCCGACTGAATGGCCCGCGTACCGCACCGGACATTGCTGCCGACCTCAGCGGCGACGCGCTGGCGTGGGGCGGCTACCGCGCCGACAGCCTCACCGCGCGTGGGCAGTTGCCGTGGCGCGGCAGCGGCGGCGACCTGACGGTCCGCGCCAGCGGACTGCAAGCCGGGGTGCCGTTGGAGACGCTGCGGATCGACGCGCGCGGTGCGGTCGAATCGCTGCGGCTGGATGCCGATGCGCGCGGCGATGTCGGCGCGCTGTCGCTGACCGGGACCGCTGGCAGGCGCGGCAGCGCATGGGAGGGAACGCTCGCAT
>JALYOG010000051.1 GCA_030856985.1 Pseudomonadota bacterium
CTGCCCCGGTGGCGCCTGCAGCCGCGCCGCCTGCAGCCGCGCCGCCGGCCGTTGCCAAGCCCGTGCGCAAGGTGTCGCCGTACGCGCCCGCGCAGGAAGATCCCAACACCCGCGGCCACTACACCGCAGGCGGCCTGTACCGCCCCGGCGTGCCCGACAGCACCCCCGACTACGTGCCCGACGTCGACCTGATTCCCGAGCCGGAAGTGGTCGCCGAACCGCGATCGCGCGTCGGCAACCGCGCCAGCTACAGCGTGCTGGGCAAGCACTACCAACTGCTGGACAACCCGGAAGGCTACGCCGAGCAGGGCCTGGCCTCGTACTACGGCAGCAAGTTCCACGGCCGGCGCACCTCCAACCTGGAGGTCTACGACATGAACGCGTTCACGGCCGCGCACAAGACCCTGCCGCTGCCGAGCTTCGCCCGCGTCACCAACCTCGACAACGGCAAGTCGGTGGTCGTGCGGGTCAACGATCGCGGACCGTTCCACGAAGGCCGCATCGTCGACCTGAGCTATGCGGCCGCCGTAAAGATCGGCGTTCATCCGCACGGCACCGGCCGGGTCGAGTTGCGCGCCTTGACGCCCGGAGCCGAGGCGCCGGCCCTTGCTGTGGCCGCGCCCGCGCCGGAGCGCCCCAGTTCCCTCGACACCCTGCTGTCGACGCTCCCCATCGCCGACACCGCTGCACTGAAGCTGCCGCCGGGCGTGCGCATCGCCACGGGCAAGCCGACCCGGCTGGACGTCTCATCGCAGCAGCAACCCGGGGCTGCGGCGGAGCAGGGCACGCCACCGATGACCCAGCCGTTCTTGCCACCGAATGCTGCCCCGGACTGGCGCTTCGACATGCACCAGAACGGCAGGACGATGACCGCCGACGAGTTCGACCGATGGATGAAGACGCGCCAGGTCAAGGTCGCCACCGGCGTGCCCAGGACGTCGCCGCTCGCGGAGTCATCGCCACCATCGCCCGCCGTTATCGCCACCGCCACCCCGATCGCGCAACCCGCTGTCGCGGTGCGCGCCTCCGGCGACGCGGTGACCCTGCAGGTCGCCAGCTTCAGCGGCCGCGGCAACGCCGACCGCGCATTGGCGATGCTGCACGATGCCGGCATCGCCGATGCGGGTCTGTTCAGCGCCAACCCGAACGGTCAGCAGGTCTGGCGCCTGCGGGTCGGCCCGCTGCAACCCGAAAACATCGCGCCCTTGTCCGCGCGCATCGCCGAGTTGGGCTTCGGCCCGCCGCAGCGCGTGCGCGACTGATGCCTTTCATCCATGCCTGTCAGCTGCCGGCCCCCGCCGGTTCCACGGAGTAGTCGAACACCATGAAAGTGCCCGCCCGCGTCAGGGCAGCCGCCCTGGCCGCCATCACCACCGTCGCCGCCGGCCTCGCCTTCGCCCAGGCGCCCACCGCGTTGCCGCAGCCGGCCGAACTGCGCCCCGCCAGCGACGCTCTGCCGGTACCGCCGCCTCCGGCGGTCGTCGGCACCGCCTGGATCCTCATGGATGCGGCCAGCGGCAACGTGCTGGCCGGCGAGAACATCGACCAGCAACTCGCGCCGGCGAGCATCACCAAGGTCATGACCAGCTACGTGCTGGCCGCCGAGATGGCCGGCGGCAAGGTCCGTGAAACCGACCAGGTGATGATGAGCGAGAACGCCTGGCGCGGCGGCGGCGCGGGCACCGACGGCAGCTATTCGGGCTTCGAGGTCAACCAGACCGCGCCGCTGCTGGAGATGGAAAAAGGAATGGTGGTGCAGTCGGGCAACGATGCGGCCATCGCCCTGGCCGAACACGTCGCCGGCAGCGTCGATGCGTTCGCCGCGCTGATGAACCAGTACGCGGCGCGCATCGGCATGAAGAACAGCCACTTCGTCAACCCGCACGGCCTGCCCGACGAGGCGCACCGTTCCAGCGCCCGTGACCTGGCGTTGCTGGGTCGCGCGCTGATCCACGATCATCCCAAGGCGTACTCCTACAACAAGATCAAGGAATTCACCGTCGGGCCGATCACCCAGCCCAACCGCAACCTGCTGCTGTGGCGCGATTCCAGCGTCGACGGCATCAAGACCGGGCACACCTCCGACGCCGGCTACTGCCTGATGGCGTCGGCCAAGCGCGGCGAGCAGCGCCTGATCTCGGTGGTGATGGGTTCGACCTCGGAGAAGCAGCGCGCCGACGACAGCCAGGCCCTGCTCAACTGGGGTTTCCGCTTTTTCGAGACGCACAAGCTCTTCGATCCGGGCACCGCGGTGGCCAGGCAGAAGGTCTGGAAGGGCGGCAGCGACGAGGTGCAGCTGGGCATCGCCGAGCCACTGCTGGTCACCGTGCCGCGCGGCAAGTACGACCAGCTCAAGCCGATGATGGACGTCCCCAAGACGCTGATCGCGCCGGTCGCGGTGGGCCAGGCGATCGGCACGGTCAAGGTAATGCTCGATGGCAAGCTGGTCGCCCAGCGTCCGCTGGTCGCGATCAACGCCATCGAGGAAGCCGGCTTCTTCAAGCGGCTCTGGCACGAACTGCTGATGTGGTGGGAGTCGAAGTAACAGGCTTGCGCACACTGCCGTTCGCGCGAACCAGGCATGCAAGGGGCCGGCGAAAGCCGGCCTTTTTGCTGTCCGCCCTGGGGCCAGCGGGTGCTCGAAGCCGTGTCCTCGCTCCCGTTCCGGCGGTTCCCGCTGCGGTAGCATCACGCCCGAATCGGCCCGCTGCGGGCCGGCCCGATCGTCAGGCCTCATGGATACAGTCGCGGCACATTCTCATTCGTTCGCCGAATCGGACTGGCCGTTTGCCGATCCGGTGAATGCCCTGGCCATCTCGACCGTGCGCGTGTTCCGCGGCGGTTATCCGGTGCTGCGCGTCTGCCACGACGAGGATGGAGAGTGGCAGGTGCTCTGCGACACCACGCTGGATCTGGAGCATTGCGTCGTCGTGTGCCTTGGCTGCTGCTACCAGCGCGACAGCACGCTGGGCGAACTGGCCGACCTGCCCCTGGGCTGGACCGCCTGGCGGGAATTCGTCGGTGGTCGCTGGTCGCGCGAACCCAAGCCGCCCGAAGACGAAGACGACACCTGAGCGATCGTCCGCGCCGACACGCCTGGCGCTGCGTTGCCCGCGTGGCTGCGGTGAGGGGTCGATCAGTCAGGCCTGCGCGCCACGATGCGCCAGTTGTTGAACGGCGTGTTGCCGTACAGGGCGGTGAACTGCGACTGCAGTCCGGCCGCGTCGAAGGTCGCCTGCAGCTCCGCGGCGTGGGGATAGCGCTTCGGGCCGGTATTCATCCAGCCCAGCCGGTTCCCCAACGCATCCACGGCGTGGGTTACGCGCGCGCGCGGACTGCCGTCTTCCAGCCCCGTGCGGATCACCAGCAGCGCGCCCGGCGTGAGCATTGCGATCGCGCCCGCGAGCAGCCGCGACTGCGCCTGCGGATCGATGTACTGCAGCATGTCCAGGATCGCCACGCTGCCGCGGTGCGCCGGTAGCGCGGCGACCAGATCCAGGCATTCGAACCCGGCGTCCGGCAACGCCGCGACGGCGGCTGCGGCCTGGGCGCGGCGGATCTTGCCGGCATCGTTGTCCACGCCGCTGTACGCCAGGTCGATGCCGTCGGCGCGCAGCGCGTGCGCCAGCAATCCCAGGCCGCAGCCCAGGTCGAGCAGCGGCGCGCGGCTGCCGCGCAGCGCGTCGCAGACGCCCGGGTACAGGGGATCGGTGGCGAGCTTGGCGCGGCTGTAGTGCCAGGCCCAGCGCCCCGCGAACGTGCGCTCGGACGCGAAGGCCGCGGCAATCTCGTTCGCGCGCTGGCGGCCGAGCGGCCGCGTCGCGCCTGGGAGGCCGCTCAACGCGGGCGGTTCACGGCTTCTCGCCAAGCAGGCGCGCGACCGCGTGGTAGGCGCGGGCCGCCCACAGCGAATACATCGTCTGCGACGGGTGCAGCCCGTCCTTGGCGAGCATCATCGGATCGGCACCGCGAAAGCGGCTGGCTTCGGTCACGTCGACGAACGCGACACCGCGGTGCCCGCTCACTTCGGCCGCGGCGGCATTGTAGGCATCCAGCTGCGAGGCGATCTGCGCCGTGTCGCGGCCCTGGGCGGTGGCGAACGGGGTGACGCCCCAGTCGGGGATCGACAGCACCAGCACGCGGTCGGCGCGGCCGCCGGCCAGGCCGATCGCGCGGTCCAGCAGGCCTGCGAACTGCTCGCGGTATTCGGCGACATCGCGGCCGCGGTATTGGTTGTTGACGCCGATCGCGAGGCTGACGAAATCGAACTGCCCCAGCGGCTCGGCCGCGTCCATCGCCGCGGAGAGTTCGTCGGTGGTCCAGCCGGTCTGCGCGATGATGCGCGGGTCGGCAATGTCGAATCCTTCAGCACGCAGGGCGCGCGCCAGCTGCATCGGCCAGCGGCCGGTTTCGGGCACGCCCTCGCCGATCGTGTAGCTGTCGCCCAGTGCGAGGTAGTTCATCGTGGTCGCTTCCTTTCGCTGCGAGAGGGAGGCGCAGCCGGCGCACAGCAGCGCCGCTGCGATCAGGGCCAGGATGCTACGCCAGTGCCGCATCGCGTTCTCCGCTCGCAGCGCGAATGGACGGCCTGCAGTTTTCGGCGCGACGCCGCAGCACGCAGCCGATCCGATCGAACACTTCGCCCAGCTGCTCCGGCGGCGGCAGCAGCGTCACGCGGAAATGGTGGCGGTACGGGGTGTTGAAGCTGGAGCCGGGAACCACGAGCAGGTCCTGGGTTTCCAGCAGTTCCAGCGCGAACGCATGATCGTCGAAGCCGCTCGCGGCCGGCCCGACCACGGCCGGAAACGCGTACAGCGCGCCGGCCGGCGCGACCAGCTGCAGGTGCGGGCTGCGGCCGATCGCGTCGATGACCGCGCGCCTGGCCTCGTAGAGGCGCCCGCCGGGCGCGCACAGTGCCGAGATCGTGTCGCGACCGTGTAGTGC
>JALYOG010000059.1 GCA_030856985.1 Pseudomonadota bacterium
ATCCTGGTGGCACTCGCATTCGCCTTCAGCACCTGGCGGGTGGTGCAGGCACAGCGCCGCCTCGATCCGCCCGACCCGCCGGTGAGCACGTCCCCCGCGCCGTAAGCCGGCGCGGGACGGGAATATCGCGCGATGCGGGCCTGCAACGCCACCGCACGGCCGGCACCGCGCGCGCCCTCGTCAGGCGGCTTCGCGCGCCACCTGCTGCTCGGCGCGGTATCCGGCTGAGCGAAGCTCCGCGGCGTCGAAGTCGTCGACGCAGATGGTATCCAGCGTCATCTCGCGCAGCTCCTCCAACTGGCGCCGCTCGTCCTTGGTGATCCAGCCCTGGCACTCGCCGGTTTCCAGCTGCGCCTGGAAGCTGAGCGACTCCAGGTCCTGGTTCTTCAGCGCCTTGAGGAACTTGCGCTCGACCGGCTCGGCCAGTACGACTTTCGCCAGGTAGCTGTTGATGCGTCCCGCCGGGTTGCTTTCGCACGGCGTGGTGAAGACGCCCTCGGCGAGCCGGTCGCGCGCTTCGTTTGGCACCATCAGCAGCGCCGCGGTGCGATGCCCGAGCCGGTCGCTTGGCGCCTGCGCGCGCCGGCCCAGCGGAAACACCAGCATCCACATCAGCCAGCCGACCGGGCGCACCGGGAAGTTGCGCAGCGCGCCCGACAGCGCGACTTCCATCTTGTGCACCGCGTCGTGGAACGCCCAGGCCAGCAGCGGCTGGTCGGCTTCCGGCCGGCCCTGGTCCTCGTAGCGCTTCAGCATCGCGCTGGCGATGTAGAGGTTGCTCAGCACGTCGCCGAGGCGGCCGGACAGCGACTCCTTGAACTTCAGTTTGCCGCCGAGCATCAGCATCGAGGTGTCGGCCATCAGCGCCAGCGCCGCCGAGTAGCGGTTGAGCTTGCGGTAATAGCGCTGCGTGTAGCGGTCGCCGGGCGCCGCGCCGAAACGCGCGCCGGTCAGCCCGAACCAGAACGCGCGGACCGCGTTGGAGATCGCGAAGCCGATGTGGCCGAACAGGTTGCGGTCGAATTCGCGCAGGCGTTCGTCCGGGTCGGGCAGGGTTGCGGCCTTCATCTCCTTGAGCACCCAGGGATGGCAGAGGATCGCGCCCTGGCCGAAGATCATCAGCGAGCGGGTCATGATGTTGGCGCCCTCGACGGTGATGCCGATCGGCGTCGCCTGCCAGCCACGGCCGAGGTAGTTCTTCGGTCCCAGGATGATGCCCTTGCCGCCATGGATGTCCATCGCGTCGCGGATGACTTCGCGACCCATCTCGGTGCAGTGGTATTTGGCGATCGTGGACGGCACCGCGGGGTTCTCGCCGCGCGATACCGCGGCCGCAGTCGACTCGGCCAGCGCACTGATGGCATAGGCATTGCCGGCGATTCTTGCCAGCGCTTCCTCGACGCCTTCGAAGCGGCCGATCGAGAGACCGAACTGCTTGCGGATGCGTGCGTACGCGCCGGTCACCACCGCCGCGAGCTTGGCGCCGCCGCTGGCGGTGGAGGGCAGGGTGATCGAGCGCCCGATCGACAGCACTTCGACCAGCATCTGCCAGCCTTTTCCGGCGTAGGCTTCGCCGCCGATCAGCTGGCTCAGCGGAATGAACACCTCGCGCCCCTGCAGCGGGCCGTTCTGGAACGAGCTGTTCAACGGGAAGTGGCGACGGCCGATGTCGATGCCGTCGGTATCGCGCGGCAGCAGCGCCAGGGTGATGCCGATGTCGCGCTTGTCCCCGAGCAGGCCGTCTGGGTCGTACATGCGGAACGCCAGGCCAATCAGCGTCGCGACCGGCGCCAGGGTGATGTAGCGCTTGTCGAAGGTGAGCTTGACGCCGACCACGTTCGCGCCGTTCCACTCGCCCATGGCGACGATGCCGAAGTCCGGAATCGAGGTCGCGTCCGAGCCGGCCCAGGGCCCGGTGAGGGCGAAGCACGGCACCTCGCGGCCATTGGCCAGGCGCGGCAGGTAATGATCTTTCTGTTCCTGGGTGCCGTAGTGCATCAGCAGTTCGGCCGGTCCCAGCGAATTGGGCACGCCGACGGTGGAGCTGACCACGCTGGAGATCGATGCCAGCTTCTGGATGACCTTGTGGTTGGCCAGCGCGCTGAAGCCCAGGCCGCCGTATTCCTTCGGCACGATCATCCCAAAGAACCGGTTGGCCTTGATGAAGTCCCACATCTGCGGCGGAAGGTCGGCGCGGACGTGAGTGATGTCCCAGTCGTCGGTCATCCGGCACAGCTGTTCGACCGGGCCGTCGATGAACGCCTGCTCCTCGGCGGTCAGCTGCGGGCGCGGCTGGTCGAGCAGCACGCGCCAGTCGGGCTTGCCGGAAAACAGCTCGCCCTCGAAGCCGACGGTGCCGGCTTCCAGCGCCACCTGCTCGGTCTCCGACAGCGTCGGGAGGATCTTCGTGTAGAACTTCAGGAGCGGCGCGGTGATCGTCGGCAGGCGGATCTGCGGCAACAACAGCGGCACGGCGATGGCCGCCAGCAGGAATCCCGCGAGCAGCGTGGCGCCAGCGCTGGCTCCCAACAGCCAGACCGCGACGAGCGCGGTGGCGCTCACCGCGGTCCACACCGAAAGACGGAGCCGGTGGTATGCCGCGATGGCGCCGACCAGCAGCAGGGCGAGGAACGGGATGGCGATATTCATGGCGGCGCTCCAACAACGTGATCTGGGCGAACTATCTGGACGGACCGCCTGTTCCTCCGCCGGATGGCGGGCGGAACAGCGTTAGCTATTGGTGCAAACGATTCGAATGCGGCAACGCGCGGTACTCCATTCCCCACCAGCCGCAGGCCGCACATTGCACAGAGTGCGCGCAGCTTCGAATGGAACTAAACATACGGTCCAGTATGGTCAAGTGGATGCCGGGCTGTCAAGCGCCGCGGCGGCTGGGCCGATACATACCTTCACCGCCGGCGGAGTATGGTCTTTGCTACACTTTTGCGATGATGCCTGCCGCCACGCCCAACACGCCCAAACAGGAACGCAGTGGCCGCCTTCGAGCCGAAGATTGGGCCCAGGCTGCGCTCGACCAGATCGCCGAGCAGGGCGTCGCGGCGGTGGCCGTGGAACCGCTCGCGCGCAGGCTCGGCGTGACCAAGGGCAGTTTCTATTGGCATTTCCCCTCGCGCGACGCGCTGCTGGTCGCGGCCCTGGAGCGGTGGGAGAAAGTCGAGCAGGAGACGGTGTTCGGGCAGTTGGAGGCGATCACCGATCCCGGCCAGCGGCTGCGAGCGCTGTTCGCCGTCGTCGCCCACGAATACAAGTCGCACGTCATCTATTCCGAGCTGCTCAAGGCCCTGGACCATCCGGCGGTGCAACCGGTGATCGGCCGGGTCTCCCAGCGCCGCATGGAGTATCTCACCGCGTCGTTCAGGCAGGCCGGGCTGGCGCGCACCGATGCGCAGCACCGCGCGCGGCTGACCTACGCCGCCTACGTCGGCTTCCTGCAGCTCAACCTGCAGTTGCACCAGGCGCGGCTGCAGCACGACGAATTCGAGGCCTACGTCGAACACGTGATGGCCACCCTCATTCCGACCCCCTGATTCCGAACCCTTGAGACCAGATGCCGATGCTGGCTGGAGACCTCCCCGTGAACGCCATTTCCAAACCCACCCCGCCGCCCGGGCTCGAGGTTGACGGTAGCCGGCTCGCATCGCTGAACGACTGGGTGGCCGAGGTTGCCGCGCTCACGCGCCCCGACGCGATCCACTGGTGCGATGGCAGCGCCGAGGAAAACGAGCGGCTCATCGAGGCGATGCAGGACGACGGCACGCTGCTGGCGCTCAACCAGCAAACGAACCCCGGCAGCTGGCTGCACCGCTCGCATCCGGACGATGTCGCACGCGTGGAACACCTGACCTTCGTCTGCACGTCCCTGGAAGACGACGCCGGCCCCAACAACCACTGGATGTCGCCCGACGACGGCCACGGCAAGATGGACGCGCTGTTCGAAGGCTGCATGGCCGGCCGCACGATGTACGTGGTGCCGTACTGCATGGGCCCGATCGCTTCGCAGCTGTCGCGCTGCGGGGTGGAGATCACCGACAGCCCGTACGTGGTCGCGAACATGCGGATCATGACCCGCATGGGCGCCGATGCACTCGCGCGGATCGAGCGCGAAGGCGCGACCGACGCCGGGCCCGGCGACCGTTCCTTCGTCAAGGGCCTCCACTCGATCGGCGAACTCGACCCCGAGCGCCGCTTCATCATGCACTTCCCCGAGGAACTGGCCATCAAGTCCTACGGCTCGGGCTATGGCGGCAACGCGCTGCTCGGCAAGAAGTGCCATGCGCTGCGGATCGCGAGCCACCAGGCACGCTCGGAAGGATGGCTCGCCGAGCACATGCTGATCCTGGGCGTCGAGAACCCCAAGGGCGAGACCCATTACATCGCCGCCGCGTTTCCTTCCGCGTGCGGCAAGACCAACCTGGCGATGCTGATTCCGCCCCAGGGCTATCTTGCCGACGGATGGAAAGTCTGGACGGTCGGCGACGACATCTGCTGGATGCGTCCCGGTGAGGACGGTCGCCTTTATGCGATCAACCCCGAAGCGGGCTTCTTCGGAGTGGCCCCTGGGACCTCGGCCGGCTCCAACCCCAATGCCCTCAAGTCGATCCAGCGCAACACAATCTTCACCAACGTGGGCCTCACCGCGGACAACCAGCCGTGGTGGGAAGGCATCGACAACGGGCTGAAGCCTGCTGTCGACTGGCGCGGCGAGGCCTACGACGCGGAAAAGCGCCCTGCCGCCCATCCCAACTCGCGTTTCACGGTCTCGGCGAAGCAGTGCCCCTGCTACTCGCCCG
>JALYOG010000060.1 GCA_030856985.1 Pseudomonadota bacterium
TGCTGGTCACCAATAATCATCGCCATTACGAGCGGATCCAAGCGCCACTCATCTTGGAGAACTGGGCGTAGCCTGGGACCGCGAATGCGGCGGGCGAGCCCGCCCTTGCTGCCGACTGAGCCAGACATGAAGCCGTTGCTCAGGCCGCTGCGGAAGTGCTCGACGCGCCCCGCACGACGGGCACGGCAGCCGTTTGGCGGCGCCGTCCACCTCGAAGTAGATCGCGCCCTCGGCCTGTGGGAAGTCGACGGAAGTCACCGTCCATGGCGGGCTCGGGCCCAGTGCTTGTGTGAAGAGTTGTTCGATCACGCGAGCCTGCCGAGCCAGCCCGCTTCAGGCAAGTGGTTTCCACACGGATCGCGATTGAGCCAAAAAAAGCTGAAAAACCAGGTCTATGCGGCTTTCCGGGCTGACCCCTGACCCTCAGCCGCCAACTCAGGCGCTCGCTGTCGCGAGATCCTCAAGCAGGCAGCCGGCGACCATCTCTTCATCGATCGCCAGCTTCGCGGCGCGCATGGTGGCGGTGAGGGCTTCATCCCAGGACGCCTCGACTGCAGCTCCTTGCAGTTGGCGGCCGGGCGACGGGGCGACTCGCAGGGCGTTGCGATAATCGGAGGCGTCGAAACGCCACGGGCCGGCGCCATGTTCGCGCATCACGTGGTTGCCGATGCGCATGCCCGCCCAGTCGAAATCGCCGTGGTAGCGCAGCGTGGCGCCGGCCCGGGCAAGCTGGGCAAGTACCGTGCGCTGCGCCGCCGCCGGCATGCCATCGGTGCAGACCAGCGGCGCACAGCCGGCGCCCAGGTGATCGGCCGCTATGGCGAGCAGGTTGGGGTTTTCGCAGACGAATACCGTGCGGCCCTGCACCACCCATTCGGGCGGAGAGCGCAACAGGCGGCGCAGCGAGAGGTAGGTCGGCTCGCCAGGCGTCGTTATCGTGCCGGGCACGTTGAGCACGAGCGCGGGGCGCGCCAGTTCGTTGACCAGCACCCCCGCGCTGGCCCAGAGCGCGCGTGAACTGGGGTTTTGGAGGCGGGCGCTGTCGGGGTCGACTCGCGGGCCCATAGTAGCCGCGCCGCTCAGGATCGAGCGCAATACGGCCAGCACCAGTGTCGCCACCGCGCGGCCCTTGTCCAGAGCGTGGGCATCGCCGAGCACGTCGGCCGCCAGTCGCGCACGGCTCATGCCGTGGGCGGGCAACTGCTCAAGCACCGCCGCGGCGTCAGCCAGCGTGCGCGCCGCCAGCGACGAGTCCTGACCGGAGAGGCGCTTGAGCAGCCCGATACCGGCGGATTCCTGAAGCAAAGAGGCCAGCGCGGGTTGCTCGCAGCCAGCAATCATCATGCGCCAGCGCGTCCCCGTGGCCGCACGCTCGGCGGCACGGTCGACCATCCGGCCATCGATCCGTTCCAGCGCGGCACGCAGCGAATCGGCCACGCCGGCATCGCGCAGGGCGGCATCGATCACTGCCACGTCGACCTGCATCGAAGCGGAGAAACGCGCGGGCCGGCCCTGCAGCCTGGCCAGGGCGGCGTGCTCTGCGGGCGTCAGCCGCCCGATGCGAAACGCCTGCTGCCCGGCGGCCGCGGCAGCCCGCTCGAAGCGTCGACGCAGCCGCAACCTGAGCGGGGCCAGCGTCTCACCGCCGAGCAGCCGTTGCAGGCGATCATCAGCGCTCATCGCACCGTCGCCAGGGCTTCGACCACCGGCGCGGTATGGTCGGTCGACTGGAAGCGCCGGTCGGGATCGGGCTCGTGGCGGCGCGCGCGGCCGTCCCAACTCCATCGCGAGACGTGCACCGCGTCGATGCCCTCGCGACGCTGTAGCTGGCAGATCGCCACGCCGGGCAGCTCGGCATAACACGCCCATTCGCGTTCGCTGGTGATCACGAAATCCAGGTCGAACTCGTGGATCAGGCCCATGCAGTGCGCCCGCGCGGCGTCGTCGATGCCGGCGAACGCTTCGTCGAGCAGCACCAGGCGCGGCGCGTGCGCGTAGTCGTTCTGGGTGTAGTAGCTCGACACCGCCGCGAACAGCGGCACCGTCAACCCAAGAGCGCGCTCGCCGCTGGATGCCGGACCCGAAAGCGGGCGCCATTGCCCTTCCTGCCAGCGCTGCACACGAAAGCGGTGCCAGCGGCGGTAATCGAGGGCACGGCCAAGCTGCTCCAGCAGGCTGCCGCCCCCGAGGGCATCGGCCCGGGCGCGCTCGGCGCCGATGCGCTGGTGCAGCATCTCCCCGACCACGCGCCGATCCTCGGCCGACCACAGATCGGTGCTGATGTTGAGCAAGCGCTTGCGCGCCGCCTCCAGACCGACCGGGGCACCTTCCGCGCCTTCCGGCAGGGGCTGCCATTGGAGGCGAAAGCGCACGCCGGTCGAGGTCGGGCGCTTGTGAAGTTCAAGGTTGATCGCGGCGACTTGGCCCTCCGCGTCCTGCAAAAGCTTCTGGACCGCGGCGGCGATTTCGGCCTGCAGGTGATTTTCCAGCACCGTGCGCTCGCCGGCGGTCAGCGTTTCGCGGCGCTGCGCGATCTCGTCGGCCAGTCGTGCACTGAGCTGGTCCGGTCGCTCGGGGCGGTTCTGATAGACGATGGTGACGATGAGGCCGTAATCGTTGGTTTCGGCCTGCGCCTGGTGGCTGAGCGCGGCGAGCGCACGGCCCAGTTCGCTGTAGTCCTGCGAGATGCGGTTCTGCACGCGACTCCAGGCCTCGTCATCGTCCTTCACCCCGGTCAGCATCTGTTCGGCGCGGCGCGCCAGGCTCAGTGCAATGTCGATGCCCCACGGTGAGCGCATATCCGGCAGCTCGGCATCCGGCATGGCGCAGGCCAGCAGCCCAGTGGCGGCGAAGCCTTGCAGATGCGCGACTGCGCTCTGGCGCGCCAACATTCGTTCGGCCAAGGTGACCTCGGCGTCCTGGGTTTTCTGCTCGGTGCGGGCGCGGTCCTCACCGGCCGAACGCAAGGCCTTGTTGTGGTGTTTCAGCAGCTCGTCGTTCCTGGTCACGCTGGCGCGCGCGTCCTTCAATCGCTGCTGCAGTTCATCGACCCGCGCGCCGACGGATTCACGCAGCGTCTCCAGGCGGATGCGGGCTTCCTCGGCCAATACGCAGCGCTCGGTCCAGTATTGTGCGGACCCTTCGGCATCGCGCTGCGCTTCGCGTTCGCGAAGCTGCTGGCGGGCGAGCTCGGTGAAGGCGTCGCGCAGCTCGCGAACGGCCTGGAACAACGCATGCAGCGATTCGGGCAACTGCTGCAGTGCCTGCTCGATCGGCTGCAACGCGCCGCGCGTGTGGGGCAGGCGCATGTCTGTCGCATCGTCGGCCAGGGCCATGCGGGCGTTCCGCAGGCGTTCCTCGATCGCCAGCAGTTGCTGGTCTGCTTTGTCGAGCCGGGTACGCGCAGCCTGGTAGTCGCGCGCAGCCGAGACAGCCTCCACGTGCGCGGCGCGCAGTGCATCGTCAGCGGGCGCTGTTCGCCACTCGGCCGCTGCCTGGTGTTGGTCTTGCGCGTGCTGTTCCAGGCGCTGATGCACCCCAGCCAGATCGCGATCGAGGTGGCTCAGGCGCAGCGCGATTTCTTCAAGGCGGCGCGCGCGAGCCGCCGCGCGCGCTGCGAAACCGATGTAATCGGCAGTGGTCTTGTGCCAGGCCCCGCCCAGCGTGCCCAGTCGAAAGCGGCCATCGACCGACACCCAGGCCTCCGCTGCGCCATCGTCCAGGCCGCTGCACGCCACGCCTTCCAGCAGGCGCTGCAGCGTGGCCGCAGGCACGGCGGCGCGGTCTCCTCCCGGCAGCTCGCTGGGCCGCAGCCATTCAGCGAGCGATCGCTCCCGGCGCGGACGCTCCAGCCAGGCTGTATCGTGCAGCGGTTGGCCGGTCTCGTCCGGGAGCTGCAGCCTGCCATCAGGGGTCACCCACGCGTCGAGCAGACCGGCAGCCTGCAGCGCCGCTTCCAGGCCGGCGCGCTGGGCGGCGTCCGCGTCTTGGCGAAACTCGACCAGTTGCCACATCGGCGCGCCGGGCCGTTCGCAGCGGGCCTGCGATGCTCGGTAGAGAGGCACCGGCGGTGCCGTATCCTCGCCTTGGTCCAGGCGCATGCGTTCGACTTGCAGGCCGACTTGCTCCTGCTCGATTACCAGACGCCCGGCCTCCAGCTCTGCGTACTGCTGCCCCAGCCGCCGGCTGGCGGCCTGCTGGGCCGACAACAGCGCGTTTCTGGCGGGATTGTCGCCGCCCAGATCGGCGACCCAGGCGGCCAGCGCCTCGAGCGCCGCCGGTGCGTCGTCGATGTGCAATTGCTTGAGGCCATCCAGATGCGCCTGCCACGCCTCCAGTTCGGCGCGGCCTTGCTGCAGCACACGCTCATCGGTGTCGTCGCGCCGCGCCGCTGCTTCTTCAGCCTCGTCCTGGCACTGGTCGCGCGATTGTTGCTGGCGGGCGCGCGCTTGCTCCGTCTGCTCGACCTCGTCGCAACGGCGCTGCACCAGGACCAGCTGCTCGCGCCGCGTGGCCATGATCCGCCGCAGCTCATTGCGCGCCGCTTCAAGGGCCGGTTCATGCAACACGGCCAAGCCGTCGTTGCCGGTAGCGGCAAGCGGATTGTTCTCATAGCCGTCGGCGATTCCGGCGAGTTGGGCAAGATCGCGCGCGATCGTGCGCGATTGGGTGAGCGCCTGCTCGGCGGCGGCGGCGCGCTGGCCGCGTTCGCGCGTCGCCTGGCTCTCGCGGTCCCACCGGGCCCCGGTTTCCTCGCGCGTGCGTTGTGCG
>JALYOG010000071.1 GCA_030856985.1 Pseudomonadota bacterium
GAACTCCAGCTCGCGGCCGCCCTGCTTCAGCGTCAGGGTCTTCGCCAGGCCCGCCCCGGGCGCGAACGCCAGCTCCGCGCCGACCGTGGGAACGCTGAAGTCGTTCGGCGAGGAGGCCTGCAGGTCGAACGCGGGCTGGCCGGTCATCTGCGCCTTGAGGCCTTCGCCTTCCACGAATACGTTCAGCACCATTCCTTCGCGTGCGTAAGCGCCCGCCAGCCGCGCCATCGCTTCGACCGGCAGCGTCACCACCACCACGGTCGGCAGCGGCTCGGCACTGCGCGGGACCACTTCGCCCTGGCCTTCGCCCTCGGCGTAGAAGCGCATGCCGGTAACAGCGCCGGCCCGGTCGCGCACGATGTCGAAGCGGTTGAACCCATCCTCGTACAGGAAGGTATCCCTGGCGATCGGGATCAGTTTGGACTGTGCGCCGCCGGTGCGCTGCCCGGTCAGCACGCCGTCGACGACGCGCAGCGTGCGGGTGGTCTTCTCGTCGATCCGGTACACACCCTGCACTTCGGCCAAGGCCTCGGGGGTCATCGCCACCGGCGTCGTCGCCGGGTACGGGTTGCCGATGGCCGCCGCGGCGAGCTTGCGCGCGATCGCGTCCGCAGCGATGCCTCCGATCTCGTCGTCGGCGTTCTGCAGGATCGCCACCGTGATGTCGGAGCCAGGCAGGTACAGCAGGAAGGACACAAACCCGTGGATGCCGCCGGCGTGGGCGAGCATCTCGTCGCCGCGCAGGGTGTCGCGGAAAATGCCGAAGCCGTACTTGCCTTCCTTGGCGGGACCGACCGGAGTGATCATTGCGCGGTAGGTGGCGTCCTTCAGCACGCGGCCCTCGTGCAGCGCGCGGTTCCAGCGGTGCAGATCGGCAACGGTCGACACCAGCGCGCCGGCGGCGTGCGGCTGGCTCATGCTGAGGTGGCGCATCGGCGCCAGCTTGCCTTGCTGCAGCGAATACCCACGCACGTGCCCGGCGATCACCGCGCCATCGTCGCCATAACGCGTGCGCTTCAGACCGAGCGGCTGGAACAAGGCCTGGTCCAGGTAGGCGTGCCACGGCATGCCGCTGGCGGCTTCGATCACGGCGCCCAGCAGCACGTAGCCGGAGTTGTTGTAGGCCCATTTCTCGCCGGGCGCGAAGTCGCTCTTCTCGTTCTTGAAGGTGTCGATCAATGCCGCCGTGGTCCGATCGAGCATGATCGGACCTTCCATGACGCCCTCGATGCTGGTGTAGCTCTTGACTCCGGACGTGTGGTCGAGCAGCTGGCGCACGGTGATCGCGGCGCCGTTGGGAAAATCCTTGACGTACTTCGCCAGGGGGTCGTCGAGCGACACCTTGCCCGCTTCCACCAGGGTGAGCAGTCCGGCGGCGGCGAACTGCTTGGTCACCGACCCGATCCGGAACACGTGGTCCGCCGAAAGCGGCACCCCGAGCTCGACGCTCGCCTGGCCGCGTGCGCCGCGATACAGCACCTCGTCGCCACGCGCGACCAGCAGCGCCGCGCCCGGCCCTTGCTCGGCATATGCCGCCTCCATCAGCTGTTCGGCGTGGCGGGCGATTTCGGCCTGGCCGGGCGCAGGGCCGGCGACGGCAATCAAAGGCAGGGCGGCCGCAGCGGCCAGGGCGACGGAAAGCAGCAGGTGGCGCATGGTGATCCTTATGGGAGGTGACCCGTCGCATCAGCGCCGGAGCTTCATGCTCGGGATGAACGGGCGGCCGCGCAAGGTGCCATCGGTCACCGGGACGTTCGAGATGTGGCAAAGGCACGGAAGCGACCGAGCTTGAATGCGGCGTCCCGCGCGGGCACCGGGCTGCGTTAAGCCGGGCATGACTCCCACCAATGCATTCCCCTGGCCCGGATGGACGCCGCAGAAGACGCTGATCCTGCCGATCCCGCACGATCTGTGGCCGCCGCCCTCCTCGCCGGTCTCGCTGGATGGGATCACCTTCCAGCCGAAGCACGAGTTGCACGTGACCCTGGTCGGGCGCGGCCTGGGGCAAGCATTGCATGGCGAGCCGGGCCGGCGCGGCTTTCGCGTCCAGACCGTGCGTGAGGCATTCGCGCGGCAGGACTGGAGTTTCGAACGCAGCGGGCACTTCCTGCGGCTGGAAAAACGCGAGCTTGCCGGGCGCGGGCGCTCGATCGGCTCGATCGTCGAGCACGTCCGCATGCCTGCACTGGCACGCTTCTACGATGAGCTCGCCGACCTGCTGGGGCGAAAGCTCGCGATCCCGCCGCCGCACGTGACCCTGTACACGGTCGGCCGCTCGCAGGGCATCGCGGTGCCCGACGTGGCGACGCTGCAACGGCTGGCCATGCGCGAGGTGAGCGCCCACGAGTTGCCAGCGGAGGCGGTGGAGCCCAGCCGCGCCTGGCGGGGCCGCTAGCTAGCGGCAGACGCCGCACCTCCCGCCGATCGACCGGCGCCGTCGCGATATCGGCGACCGCATCGGCCGTTTTCACGCGCGCAAGCGGTTTCGCGTTCCAGTCTCACCGCCTGCGACGGCACAGTGGCCCACTGCCTGCCTTTGCGGGGATCGCCGATGAGTTCAACTTCGGGGCAGGCGTTGGCAATCACTCCGGACGATCCGGCCGCGGTGGCGGGCGCGCCGCCCGGTACGAACCGCCGCGCCCGGTCGCGCGGTCTGGAGCCGGCGCCTGGCGAACAGGCCTTGGATGCCGCGACCCGGATCACCCGCGGCGATGGCGCGTCGCTGAGCGGCGCCCTGTCGCGGCGCTACGCCGACCGGATCACCGGCAGCTTCACCATTCCCGGGCGCGACGGCGACTACGCGCCGATTCCCGATGACGTGCCCGCGGCTCTGGCCGATGCCCTTCGTGCCCGGGGGATCGACAAGCTCTACCGCCACCAGGCGCAGGCCTGGCACGCGGCCCAGCGAGGCGAGAACGTCGCCATCGTCACCCCGACCGCCTCGGGCAAGTCGCTGTGCTACACGCTGCCGGTGGTCGCCGCCGCGATGAAGGCCGCGGGCGGGGCGCAGGCTTGCAAAGCCCTCTTCCTGTTCCCGACCAAGGCGCTGGCCCAGGACCAGGTCGCCGACCTGCTGGAACTCAATCGCGCCGGCGAGCTGGGCGTCAAGGCCTTCACCTTCGACGGCGACACGCCCGGGGATGCGCGCCAGGCGATCCGCCTGCACGGCGATATCGTGGTCAGCAATCCCGACATGCTGCACCAGGCGATCCTGCCGCATCACACCAAATGGGCGCAGTTCTTCGAGAACCTGCGCTACGTGGTGATCGACGAGATCCACAGCTACCGGGGCGTGTTCGGTTCGCACGTGAGCAACGTGCTGCGTCGGCTGCGGCGGATCTGCGCGTTCTACGGCGTCAGCCCGCAGTTCATCCTGTGCTCGGCGACGATCGGCAATCCGGCCGAGCATGCCCGGGCGCTGATCGGCGCGCCGGTGCACGCGATCACCGAGTCGGGCGCGCCCAGCGGCGACCGCCACGTGCTGCTGTGGAACCCGCCGGTGGTCAATGCCGACCTCGGCCTGCGCGCGTCGGCGCGCTCGCAGAGCAACCGCATCGCGCGGATCGCGATCAAGGCGGGACTGAAGACGCTGGTGTTCGCATCCAGCCGGTTGATGGTCGAGGTGCTGACCAAGTACCTCAAGGACGTGTTCGACCACGACCCGCGCAAGCCCGCGCGCATCCGCGCCTACCGCGGCGGCTACCTGCCGGCCGAGCGCCGCGCCGCCGAGCGCGACATGCGCGCCGGGCGCATCGACGGAATCGTCGCGACCTCCGCGCTGGAGCTCGGCGTCGACATCGGCAGCCTCGATGTCGTCGTGCTCAACGGCTACCCGGGCACGGTCGCGGCGACGTGGCAGCGCTTCGGCCGCGCCGGGCGGCGCCAGCGCGCTTCGCTGGGCGTGCTGGTCGCCAGTTCGCAGCCGCTGGACCAGTACGTGGTGCGGCATCCGGACTTTTTCGCCGACGCCACGCCCGAACACGCGCGGATCGCCCCGGACCAGCCGCTGGTGCTGTTCGATCACATCCGCTGCGCGGCGTTCGAACTGGCGTTCGTGGCCGGCGAGCGTTTCGGCCCGGTGGAACCGGAGGTGTACCTGGAGGCGCTGGCGGAAACCGGCGTGGTGCACCGCGAAGGCGAGCGCTGGGAGTGGATCGCCGACAGCTACCCGGCGCAGGCGGTGTCGCTGCGTTCGGTCGCCGACGGCAACTTCGTGGTGGTCGACAAGACCGACGGCCGGCAGGCGATCATCGCCGAGGTCGACTACTCGGCCGCGGCGCTGACCTTGTACGAGGGCGCGATCCACATGATCCAGAGCACGCCCTACCAGGTGGAGCGGCTCGACTGGGAAGGCCGCAAGGCCTACGTCACCCGCACCTTCGTGGACTACTACACCGACTCGATCGACTTCACCCGCCTCAAGGTGCTCGACCGCTTCGATGGCGTGGTGACGGGGGACGGCGCCGACTGCAGCCACGGCGAGGTGCACGTGGTGCGGCGCGTGGCCGGCTACAAGAAGATCCGCTACTACACCCACGAGAACATCGGCTACGGCCCGGTCAGCCTGCCCGACCAGGAACTGCACACGACCGCAGTGTGGTGGCAGTTGCCGCACGCCACGCTGCTGCGCGCATTCGCCTCGCGGCAGGACGCGCTCGACGGCTTCCTCGGCGCGGCCTACGCGCTGCATGTGGTGGCTACAGTCGCGGTGATGGCCGATGCGCGCGATCTGCAGAAGGCGGTCGGCAATGGCGACGGCGCGTGGTTCGCGGTCGGCGACCAGACCGGGCGCGGATCGATCAAGGGGATCGAGGGTCAGCAGTTGCCGTTGGAGGAGGCTGGCGCCGTCGAGCTGCAGCAGTTCGTGCCGACGGTGTACCTCTACGACAACTTTCCCGGCGGCGTGGGCCTCAGCGAGCCGCTGTGGTCGCGCGCGAATGACATCGTGCAGCGCGCGCTCGAGCTGGTGGAACGCTGCGACTGCCGATCCGGCTGCCCGGCGTGCGTGGGGCCGGTGCTGGCGGTGGACGAGGCGCGCGATGGCGAAACGGCGAAGACACTGGCGCTGCAAGTGCTGGGTCTGCTGGCCGGATCGGCCGCATGAGTGTTTCGCTGGAGAAGCTGCGGGCCTTGCGGTGGCAGGGGGGTGCTGCGTCTGGAGTTCGGCACATCGTGCAGCCCGGCGCGGCCTCGAAGCCCCCCTCACCCCAACCCTCTCCCCCGCAGGCGGGGGAGAGGGAGCGTGGTGGTGCTGCGTTTGCGGTCTCCGCCAGGACGATGCGCGACGCGGAGTGCATGGCAGACGCGTTAAAGCACCGGACGGCTGCGGCTCTTGGCCCCCTTATCTCCCCCGCTTGCGGGGGAGAGGGTTGGGGTGAGGGGGGCTCTACCCGCTCGCAAACACCCGGACATCGTGCAGCCCCCGACATCCGCGCCACCCTGCAACGCATGCACAGCCTGCGTTCGCGCACGCCGATCCCAGCCCCGCCGCGCGGCCCGGTCGACCGCAGCCTCCCCGGCGAGGAAATCGCCCCGGGCCTGCGCATGATCCAGAGCCACGTGCCGCTGGCGATCCCCGACGCAGCGCTTCCGCTCGCGTTCGCCCGGCGCGAGGACGCAGTGGACCCGCGCTCGTTGCTGTTCTTCGACACCGAGACCACCGGACTGGCCGGCGGCACCGGCACCCGCGCGTTCATGATCGGCGCGGCCGACTGGCATCGCGACCCTGCGCATGGCGACGGATTGCGCATTCGCCAGCTGATGATCACCACCCTGGCCGCGGAGTCGTCGATGCTGGAGGCCTTCGCGCAATGGCTCGCGCCGCACACGGTGCTTTCCAGCTACAACGGCCGCTGCTACGACTCGCCGCTGCTGAAGACCCGCTACCGGCTCGCGCGCATGGCCGACCCGATCACGCGCCTGGACCACATCGACCTGCTGTTCCCGACCCGGCGGCGCTACCGGGGCACCTGGGAAAACTGCCGGCTGGCGACGATCGAGCGCGAACTGCTGAAGATCGTGCGCGAGGACGATCTTCCCGGTTCGGAAGCGCCCGCGGCCTGGCTGGGCTACCTGCGGGGCGGCTCGGCGCGCAATCTGCGGCGGGTCGCCGCGCACAACCACCAGGACGTGGTCACCCTGGCGCGGCTGATGACCCGGCTGGTCGCGGTCGCAGCCCAGGACGCCGGTCTGCCGGGGGCGTCTTGACGGGACGCACACATCGCCGGTCGCAATCTGCGGCAACGTCAGCGCCGGAGCCGGCCATGAACCCAATCGCCATGCCTGTGGTCGTTCTGTTGCTGTCGATCGCCTCATGCGCCGCGCTGCCACCGCCACCGCTGGCCGACACCAGCGGCGCCGCCTGCGACGCCACGGCGGCCGGCTGGGTCGCGGGCGACCGACCCACGCCCGAGGTGATCGAGCGGGCGCGGCTGGAAAGCGGCAGCCCCGAGGTCCGCGTGCTCACGCCCGGCGAGCGGGTGGCGGGGGACTTCCGCCCCGAGCGGCTCAATCTCAGCACCGGCGAAGGCGGCGCCATCACGGGGCTTGCCTGCGGCTGATGCTCCCTCGCCGGTTCACTCCGGCACCACGCCCGTACTGCAATCGTCCGGCTGAACCATCAGCTTCCGCCTCGCGCGTCCGCGCGAGACGTCGTCCCCTCAAGGAGATTTCATGCGACCTACCCTGCCCACCGCCGGCCTGACCACGCTGGCCGCCATCCTCCTTGCCGCCTGCACGACTATTGCGAGCCCCCCGATGTCCGACCCCGACCACAACCCGCAGACCAGCTGCGATGCCGAGGCCGCCAAGCCCGCGGCCATCGGCAAGGCGGCGACGCCCGAGATGGTCGAACGTGCGCGCGTCCAGGCCGGCGCGCGCCTGACGCGCGTGATCAAGCCGGGCCAGATGGTGACCATGGAATACTACGAAGATCGTCTGAACATCGATGTCAACGAGTCCAACGTGATCGTGAACCTGCGCTGCGGCTGATCCCGTCGGTGATCGGCGCCGGCGCGCCGATCACCGCCACCGGCGCGGCTCAGATCCGGTCGTCGATGCCGAGCACGCCGCTTTTCTTAGCGCAATGCGCGCAGCAGTAGAACTTGCCGTCGTGCTCGGCGCCGTGGCCGATGATCCGGCACTGGCATTGCGCGCAGGTCGGCGCAAGCGCCTGGATTGCGCACTCGAAGGAGTCGAAGGTACCGCGCCTGTCGTGCGTGGTGACGGTGAAACTCTTGTCGTAATCGTTGCCGCAGACATCGCACGTGGCCATGGCGCGCCCTCCTGTGAA
>JALYOG010000079.1 GCA_030856985.1 Pseudomonadota bacterium
GCCGCGTCGATGCAGGCGACCGTGAAACCGAGTTGTGCGGCACGGATGGCGGCGTGGTAGCCGGCGGGGCCTGCGCCTATGACGACTACGTCGAAGTTCTGCGACTCGCTCATGTTCTTGTCCTTGACTCGATTCCTTTTCCCGCCGGGAGAAGGTGCCCGAAGGGCGGATGAAGTTCGGGGTGCGGTCGGGACAGCGCGCTCGCGCCGAACCCTCACCCCGACCCCTCTCCCGGTGGAAGAGGGGCGGGCTCAAGCGGATCTCACATCCCCAGCAGCATCCGGTGCGGATTCTCGAGCTGGTTCTTGATGTCGACCAGGAACAGCACCGCGTCCTTGCCGTCGATGATGCGGTGGTCGTAGGACAGCGCGATGTACATCATCGGCGCGGCGATCACCTGCCCGTTTTCGACGATCGCGCGTTCCTTGATGGTATGCATGCCCAGGATCGCGCTTTGCGGCGGGTTGACGATGGGGGTGGACATCAGCGAACCGAAGGTGCCGCCGTTGGTGATCGTGAACGTACCGCCCTGCATGTCATCCAGGATGAGCTTGCCGTCGCGCGCGGCGCGCGCGTAGCCGTCGATGCCTTTCTCGACATCGGCGAAGCTCATGCGCTCGACGTTGCGCAGCACCGGCGTCACCAGGCCTTTTTCGGTCGACACGGCGATGGAGATGTCGGCATAGCCGTGGTAGATCACGTCGTTGCCGTCGACCGACGCATTGACCACCGGGTATTTCTGCAGCGCGCCGGCGGCAGCCTTGGCGAAGAAGCTCATGAAACCGAGCTTGATGCCGTGTTCCTTCTGGAACGTTTCTCCGAGCTCCTTGCGCATCGCCATCACCTTGCCGAGGTTGACCTCGTTGAACGAGGTCAGCATCGCGGTGGAATTCTTCGACAGCATCAGGCGCTCGGCGATGCGCGCGCGCATGCGCGTCATCGGCACGCGCTCTTCCGGGCGTGCGCCGCCGCCGACGCCGGCGCTCCTGCCGCTGGCGTACTTGACGATGTCCTCCTTGGTCACGGCGCCCTTGCGACCGGTACCTTCGACTTCGGAGGGATCGACGCCTGCCTTGGCTGCTGTGAACCGCGCACCCGGCGGCAGGTCGGCGGACTTTGCCGCGGCTGCGGCTGCGGCGACCGGCCTGGCGGCGGCCTTGCCGGTTTCAGCCTTGCCCGTCTCGGGCTTGGCCGTTTTAGCCGTACCCCCATCGGCCTTCGCCTGCACCGGCTTGGCTTCGGCGGTGGCCGCGGCATCGTTCTCGCTGTCGATCTCGGCATCGCTTTCGGGGGCGTCCGCGGATGCTTCGGCGGCGGCACCGGCCTCGACGATCGCAAGCACCTGGTCGCTGGTCACCGTGGCGCCGGTCTCGAACTTGATCTCCTTGAGCACGCCGTCGATCGGCGAGGGCACTTCGAGCACGACCTTGTCGGTCTCCAGGTCGACCAGGTTCTCGTCGCGCTTGACCGCATCGCCGGGCTTCTTGTGCCAGGTCGCGATGGTCGCGTCGGAGACGGATTCGGGCAGGACCGGGACTTTGATTTCGGAGCTCATGGATACGTCCTTAAAGTGGATTTCATTTCCAGCGTGCCGGCGAAGGCGCGGCAGGGTAGTCGAGGCATGCGGTTGCCGGGTTCTGCCAACCGGAGGTGCGTCGTTGCGACCGGGGGGATGGCGGCGTCGTCACTCTGCAGGATCTTCTCCGCACAGCGGATTGACCAGTGCGTCGGCGACGAGCTGGGTCTGCTCGACGATGTGATCGGAGTAGTGGCCTGCCGCGGGCGAAGGCGAACGCGGCCGGCCGGCGTAGTTGAGCGCCTGGCTGCCCTGCAGCGACGCGCTGAGGTGATGGCGGATCTGGTACCACGCGCCCTGGTTCTGCGGCTCTTCCTGGCACCACACCACGTCCTTTGCATGCGCGAACCGCTCCAGCTCCGCCGCCAGCGCTTCGCGCGGGAACGGATAGAGCTGTTCCACGCGCACGAGGGCGACGTCGGTGGCCTCGCGCTTGTTTGCATCCTCGAGCAGGTCGTAATAGACCTTGCCCGAACACAGCACGACGCGATCGACCCTGGCCGGATCGGCCGAGTCGTCCGGAATCAGGTGCCGGAAGCTGCCGCCGGCCATCTCGTCGAGGCTCGAGACGGCGAGCTTGTGGCGCAGCAGCGACTTGGGCGTCATGACCACCAGCGGCTTGCGCGTGGCCATGCGCATCTGCCGGCGGATCATGTGGTACGCCTGCGCCGGGGTGGTCGGCACGCAGACCATCATGTTGTCGAGCGCGCACAACTGCAGGAAGCGTTCCAGTCGCGCGGAGCTGTGTTCCGGACCCTGGCCTTCGTAGCCGTGCGGCAGCAGCAGCACCAGGCCGCACAGGCGGCCCCACTTGGCTTCGCCGGAGGACAGGAACTGGTCGATCACCACCTGCGCCCCGTTGGCGAAGTCGCCGAACTGCGCTTCCCACAGGTCCAGCGTCATCGGTTCGGCGGTGGAGTACCCGTATTCGAACGCCATCACCGCCTCCTCGCTGAGTAGCGAGTCGATGATGGTGACGTCCGAGGGATTCTTCACCAGTTGCCGCAGCGGGACATAGGCGTCGTCGTTGGCCTGGTCGTGCAGGATCGCGTGGCGATGGAAGAAGGTGCCGCGCCCGCTGTCCTGGCCGACCAGGCGCAGCTTGTAGTCCTGGCTGAGCAGCGTGGCGTAGGCGAGATTCTCGGCGAAGCCCCAGTCGCCGGGTACCTCGCCGGCCGCCATTTTGCGGCGGTCCTCGTAGATCTTCGCCACGCGCGCATGCAGGCGCACGTCCTCGGGGATGGTGTTGATCGCGATCGCGAGTTCGGAAAGCGCATTGCGATCGAAGCTGGTGTCCACCTCGTCGGACAGCCGGCCGGAGAGAAAACCGGACCAGTCGATGGTGAACTCGTCGGGCTGGACTTCGACCACGTCGGTGGTGACCACGCCGGCATCGAGCTTGTCGCGGTAGGCATCGGCCAGTGCCTGTGCATCCTCGGGCTTGATCGTGCCGTCGCTCACCAGCTTGCTGGCGTAGAGGTCGCGCGGCGTCTTGTGCTTGCGGATCGCCTGGTACATCAGCGGCTGGGTCGCGGCGGGCTCGTCGGCTTCGTTGTGTCCGTGGCGGCGGTAGCAGACCAGGTCGATGACCACGTCGCGCCCGAACTTCTGGCGGAAGTCGAAGGCCATCTCGGCACAGAACACCACTGCGTCGGGATCGTCGCCGTTCACGTGCAGCACCGGCGCGCCGACCATCTTGGCCACGTCGGTGCAGTACAGGGTCGAACGTGCGTCCTGGCGCTCGCTGGTGGTGAAGCCGACCTGGTTGTTGATCACGATGTGCAGCGTGCCGCCGACCGCGAACCCGCGCGCCTGCGACATCTGCAGCAATTCCATGCCCACGCCCTGGCCCGCGAAGGCCGCGTCGCCGTGCATCAGCACCGGCAGGACCTGCTTGCGGCCATCATCGCCGCGACGGTGCTGGCGCGAACGCACGCTGCCGGCGACCACGGGGTTGACGATTTCAAGATGAGACGGGTTGAACGCGAGCGCCAGATGCACCGGACCGCCGGGGGTGGCCAGATCGGCGCTGAAACCCATGTGGTACTTGACGTCCCCGGAGCGCGCGAGATCGGTGTGGACGTGCTCGAACTTGCCTTCGAACTCGTCGAACAGGTGGCGTGGCGGCTTGCCGAGCGTGTTGACCAGCACGTTGAGGCGGCCGCGGTGGGCCATCCCCAGCACCACGTCGCGGACGCCCTGTTCGCCAGCGCGCCGGATCGTGGTGTCCATGAGCGGAATCAGCGCGTCGCCGCCTTCCAGCGAGAAGCGCTTCTGGCCGACGTATTTGGTACCCAGGTAGCGCTCCAGCCCTTCGGCGGCGGTCAGCCGCTCCAGGATCCGCAACTGCTCGTCCTTGGTGCGGCCGTAGTCGCCGGCGGCGTGTTCCAGGCGCTCGTACACCCAGCGACGCTGCTCGGCGTCGGCGATGTGCATGAACTCGGTGCCGATCGAGCCGGTATAGGTGGTCTTGAGCAGGGTCAGCAGGTCGCCCAGCTTCATCCGGGCCTTGCCCGCAACGCCGCCGGTGCTGAACTCGGCGGCCAGGTCGCTGCCGGACAGACCGTGGAAACCCAGGTCCAGGTCCGGCGCGGGCGGATGCTCGATCAGCCCCAGCGGGTCCATGTTCGCGGCCAGGTGTCCGCGGGACCGGTAGGCGGTGATCAGTTTTCCGACGCCGCGTTCGCGCTCGTCGCCGCCGTGGGAGACGGCGTCGGAGTTGGCTGCGCTCCTGCCTGCCGCAGCGACGCCGTGCATGATCGCCGAGTGCGGGACGTCGCCGGCCTCGCGGCCCCCCAGCCCGTCGAAATAGGTCTTCCATTTCCCGTCGACGCTGTCGGGCGATACCAGGTACTGCTCGTACAGGTCCTCGATATAGGCAGCGCTTGCGCCGAGGTGCGAGGACTGTGAGAACTGCTTCAGGAGGCTATCCACGATGGGGGTCGGGTAACTCGAAAGTGGGGGACGAGGACCTGGGTCGCGAGTGCAAACGCTATTCAGGCGCGCAAGAGAGCAATTATAGCGGCAGGGCGTCGGCACGCGGCCAGCCCCGGTGGCCGCGGTGGGCCATGATGGAGGCTCGAGCCGCGCTGGCGTTCAGATACCCAGCGCGCGGTACTCGGTGCAGCGGCGGGCGCGCTCCCAGACCGGATCGAAGGCGGCGCGCAGCTGGCGCGCGCGTGCGGGTCCGTCCAGGCGGGTCTCGCCATCGAAGCGGTGGCCGAGCGCACGGAAGTAGTAGCCGCCCCGGTCGTTGACCGCGTACGCCGAGGGATACCGCAGATCCGCGGGCTCCTCGATGGCCCTGAACGCAAAGGCGCTGGGCAGCCGCTGGGCGAGGTTCAGCATCGGCGCGAGTGACCGCTGCGGCGCGATCGCGTCCTGCAGCAGTACCCGGGTCTCGCCCCCGGCGGTGGCGAAGCGGCGCAGGGCGGCGATTACTTCCGGCGTGTCGAGCAGGCCGGGGTCGAGCTCGCGGCTGTAGATATCCAACTCGCGCCGGGCCTGCGGGATGACGCCCAGCACCGCGGCCAATGCGGCGGACTGGGTCTCCACCGGATTGGGAGCGTCCAGCAGCAGTTCCATCGACTGATGGTCGATGCCCGCCTCGACGAACGGATCGCCAAACGGCAGGAAGCCATGGCGGACATAGAACAGGACCGCCGATGCCTGCGAATGCAGCGAGACCCTGCGCCAGCCCAGGCTGCGCGCCCGGTCGAGCAGGACGCGCAGCAGGGCGTCACCGACCCCTTGCCCCCGCCACGGCGCCAGCACCGCCATGCGCCCGATCCTGTGCTCCGGGGTGAGCCGCCCGGTGCCGATCGGCAGGCCGGCCTCGTCGCGCGCGAGGACGTGGTGGCACAGCGGGTCGAGTTCGTCCCATTCCAGGTCCGGAGGCACCGACTGTTCCTGCACGAACACCGCCTCGCGCACGATGCGCAGATCGGGCAGGGCACCGGCGTAGTCCACTGCTTCGACCGAGAACCGCCCGGAGTCGCTCATTCGTCCGCTCCGTCGTACCGCACCACGGTGTAGTGCCCGGCCTGCATCAGATCGCATACCAGGTCCCGGCCTGCCTCGGAAAGTGCGGTATAGCCGCGGCCGTCCACCGTGGCGGCATTTGCGATCCGCGATGCGTCGCGGGGCGGCAACGCGTGGTCCTGTCCATTGACATACAACCGGGCGGATCCGCGCGACTTGCCCTTGCGCCAGGCCATTCGCGACCAGGGATGACGATGCAGGACGGCACCGTGCTGCAGGTCCCATTCGAGCTCGATCCTCGACCGCGGGGTCTCGTCGGGCCCGCCGCCTGGCAGTACTTCGCCGGCGCTGCGGTAGACGGTGATGAAACGGCCGAACCAGTCGCCGAGGCGCTCGGGGTCGTTCATGCGCAGGGCATTGAGCGCCTCGACCGCGCGGGCGATCGCAGCCGGGTCGATCTCCGCCGGATCAGTGGCGGGAACGAGGTCGGGATCGCGGTAACGCAGCGCCTCGTCGGCATCCGCCGCAAGCGTGTCGACGAAGTCCCCGAGCAGTTCCGCCGCCGATGGCGCACGCATGCCGATGGAGAAGGTGAGGCAGGCGTCCTCGGCCACGCCGTGATGCGGCACCCCCGGTGGCAGGTACAGCATGTCGCCCGGGCCCAGCAGCCAGTCGTGGCTGGGGTTGAAATGGCGAAGCAGCTTCAGTTCGACGTCGTCGCGGAACGCCAGCGGCGGCCGCTCGCCCGCGTCGATCTGCCAGCGACGCGTGCCCTGCGCCTGCAGCAGGAACACGTCGTACTGGTCGACGTGGGCGCCGACCGAGCCGCCGGGTGCGGCGAAGGACACCATCACGTCGTCGATGCGCCAGCGCGGGAGGAAGTCGAAGCGCTCCAGCAGCGCGGCGACATCGGCGTCCCACTTGTCGACGTCCTGCACCAGCAGGGTCCAGTCCTGGTGCGGCATCGAGGGGAACATCGCCTCGTCGAACGGGCCGCTGCGAACGCTCCAGGCGTCGTTGGCGCGATCGTGAACGACGATGCGCGACAAGGCCGACTCCTCGCAGGCCAGTCCCGCCAGATCCTCCGGCTGCAACGGTGGCTGGAAATCCGCAGCCGCGTACTGCGCGAAGGCATTGCGGATCAGCAGCGGTTTCTTCTGCCAGTAGTCGCGCAGGAACTCCGCCGGCGGCATGCCCAGCGGCGGCTCCGCGCGCGCATCGACCTCGATCGGCAACATTCCGGCGGCGCGCCTGGACGAGGGGGGCTTCCTGGGTTTGGCGTTGATCATGTCGCGATCTCGTCGTAGCCGCGGCCGCGGAACTGCAGCAGGCACCAGCCGTGGCCAAACGGGGCGGCCAGCGCGACGATGCGGCCCCATCGGTGCTCACGGATCGGGTGCTCCTGCACTGCGCCGGCCGCGAGCGCGCGCAAAAGCACGGCATCGAGGTCGTCGACCACCACGTCGCAATGGATCGGCGTCCAGTGGCGCGCGTAATCGCGCAGCGATTGTCCCGCCCCGACACTGCCTGCCCGATTGAGCAGGAGGTAGATCGCCGCCGCCGCGCCGAGCAGTTCCATTGCGGCGGCACCGAACCGTCGTCCGACGTGCAGCCCGAAAGCGGCGGTGTAGAAGGTTTCGGCCGCGGCGAGATCGTCCACGTCGATATTGATCAGCAGGTTCATGCGCGCATCCCGGTCAAGGCGCCGGCATCCGCCACGGCGGGTTTCTTCGGTTGCCACCGGGCTGATACAGGCACAGCACGTTGCCCGACGGGTCCGCCAGTCTGGCCTCGCGCCAGAGCCAGCGCTCGTCGGTCGGGGGTTTGGAGAACCGGTAACCAGCCGACTCCAGGTCCCGCACCTGATCGTCGAGCGCTTCGCACTCGAAGTAGACCACCGTGCCCGAATCCGGGGACACGCTTTCGACCGCATGCACCGAAAACGTGGCGTCTCCATCGGGGCACTCGAAGCGGGCGTAGCGGGCGGAATCGACGATCTGCACGAAGCCCATGCCGCGATAGAACGCGACCGACGCGGCGACATCGAGGGCGGGCAGGGTGACCTGGTTGAGGTTCATTTTCCGCAGGCTCCTTCAGGCGGGTGAGGTGTCCTAGATGTCGCGCGCGAGCTTTTCGGCTTCGCCGACATAGCTGCCGGGGGTCATTGCCAGGAGGCGCTGCTTCGCGTCATGCGGAAGGTCCAGCGCGCCGATGAACTCGCGCATCGACTGCTCGGTGATGCCCTGCCCGCGGGTGAGCGCCTTGAGCTGCTCGTACGGATTGGGCAGGCCGTGTCGGCGCATGACCGTCTGCACTGCTTCGGCCAGCACCTCCCACGCGCCGTCGAGGTCGGCGGCAAGCCGCTCCGGATTGGCGCTGAGCTTGCCCAGCCCACGCGAGAGCGCGTCGAACCCGATCAGCGCGTGGCCGAACGCGGTGCCGAGCGCGCGCAGCACGGTGGAATCGGTAAGGTCGCGCTGCCAGCGGCTGATCGGCAGCTTGGCGGCGAAATGCTCGAACAGCGCGTTGGCGATGCCGAAGTTGCCTTCGGCATTCTCGAAGTCGATCGGGTTGACCTTGTGCGGCATCGTCGAGCTGCCGACTTCCCCGGCCTTCACCGACTGCCTGAAGTAGCCCAGCGAAATATAGCCCCAGATGTCGCGGCACAGGTCGATCAGGATGGTGTCGACCCTGCGTTGCGCGTCGCAGAGCTCGGCGATCCCGTCGTGCGGCTCGATCTGGGTGGTGTAGGCCTGCCAATGCAGCCCCAGCGACTGGACGAAGCGCTGCGAGAACGCGAGCCAGTCCACTTCGGGGTAGGCGGCGACGTGGGCGTTGTAGTTGCCGACCGCGCCGTTGATCTTGCCCGGCATCGGCAGCGACGCGAGCACCTCGCGCTGGCGCCGCAGGCGTGCGACCACGTTCGCCAGTTCCTTGCCGACGGTGGTCGGCGATGCGGTCTGGCCGTGGGTGCGCGACAACATCGGCAGCGCCGCGTGCTCGTGGGCCATCGCCCGCAGGGTTTCGATCAGCCCGTCCAGCCGCGGCAACATCACTTCGCGCCGCGCCTGGCTCAGCATCAGCGCGTAGCTCAGGTTGTTGACGTCCTCGGAAGTGCACGCAAAATGCACAAATTCCAGCGCCGGCCCCAGTTCCGGATCGTCCTTGAGGCGCTCCTTGATCAGGTACTCCACGGCCTTGACGTCGTGGTTGGTGGTGCGCTCGATCTCCTTGACGCGCGATGCGTCGCGCATCGACAAGCCGTCCGCCAGCTCGCGCAGCCGTGCCGTGGCCGAGTCGGAAAACGGCGCGAGTTCGGCGATGCCGGGCTCGTTGGCCAAGGCGAGCAGCCATTCGATCTCGACCCTGACCCGCGCCTGGATCAGCCCGTATTCGGAGAAGATCGGGCGCAGCGGATCCACTTTCGCGGCATAGCGGCCGTCGAGCGGCGAGAGGGCGAGCAGCAGGGAGTCGTCGGGCATCGGGTCGCAGCGCGGCGGAAACAGCGCGCATTCTAACGCGCCAGTCGACCTGGCCCGGGCGGCCGGATGCGACATCGGCGGCGGCCGGTCGTCAGAACGAGACCGACAGCCCCAGCGTGGCCGTGGACCGGATGCCGCCCTCGGCCAGCGCTCGCCGCGCGCATGGGCGACACGCAGTTCCAACCAGGGCGCCCGCTGTCTGGGCGTCCGGCCGACGTCGAGCGTGCCGACTCGCTGCGATCCCGGTGGTGCTTGGATGGGGGCGGCGATCCGCTCGTATTCGTGCCAGTGCGGGAGCGAGGCGTAAGCTCGGGTGCGACGCACCGGAGGACCCGACCAGATGAAAAAACCCGCCAGCGAGGACCAATTTCGGACCGAGCGCGACAGCATGGGCGAATTGAAGGTGCCCGCCGGTGCGCTCTGGGGCGCGCAGACCCAGCGCGCGTTGCAGAACTTCCCGATCTCCGGGCAGCCCATGCCGCGCGAGTTCATCCGCGCGCTCGGCCTGGTCAAGGCGGCCGCAGCCGAGGTCAACGGCAATCTGGGCCTGCTAGGCAAGGGGGCGGCCAGGACGATCCGCGCCGCGGCGCTGGCGGTGGCGGCAGGCGAGCACGACGCGCACTTTCCCGTCGACGTGTTCCAGACCGGATCGGGCACTTCCAGCAACATGAATGCCAACGAGGTGATCGCGACGCTGGCAAGCCGCGCCGCCCGCGGCAAGCCGCTGCACCCCAACGATCACGTCAACCTCGGCCAGAGCTCCAACGACGTGATCCCGACCGCACTTCGGGTGGCGGCGCAGTTGGCCCTGATCGAGAGCCTGTTCCCCGCGCTCAAGCACCTGCGGCGCACCATCGACCGCCGCGGCAAGGCGTTGGGCAGGATCACCAAGACCGGCCGCACCCACCTCATGGACGCGATGCCGCTGACGTTCGCGCAGGAGTTCGGCGCCTGGTCGGCCCAGCTCGCCTCGGCGCAGGCGCGCATCGAGGACGCACTGAAGCGACTGCGCAGGCTGCCGATCGGCGCGACCGCAATCGGTACCGGGATCAATGCCGACCCCCGGTTCGGCAAGGCGATGGCGCGTGCGCTGTCGTCGCTGGCCGCGACGCGGTTCGAGTCGGCCGAGAACAAGTTCGAGGGCCTGGCGGCCCAGGACGACGCGGTGGAGCTGTCCGGCCAGCTGAGCGTGCTCGCGGTGGCACTGATGAAGATCGCCAACGACCTGCGGTGGATGAACTCCGGACCGCTGGGCGGCCTGGGCGAAATCCAGCTGCCTGCGCTGCAACCCGGAAGTTCGATCATGCCGGGCAAGGTGAACCCGGTGATCCCGGAAGCGACCGCGATGGCATGCGCCCAGGTGATGGGCCACCACACGGCCATTACCGTCGCCGGGCAGAGCGGCAACTTTCAGCTCAATGTGATGCTGCCCCTGATCGCGCACGATCTGCTCGATTCGATCCGCCTGCTGTCGCGTTGCATGCGGCTGCTGGCCGACAGTACGATCGAGGGACTGGAGGTCCGGCGCGACAGGGTGGGCGCGGCGCTGGAGCGCAACCCGATCCTGGTGACCGCGCTCAACCCCGTGATCGGCTACGAACGTGCGGCGGCCATCGCCAAGCAGGCTTACCGCGAGGGCAGGGCAGTGCTGGATGTGGCGATGGAGGCTACCGGCATGCCCGAGGCCGAGCTGCGGCGATTACTGGACCCGGCCACCCTGACCCGCGGCGGTATCGGCCAAGGCGCGGCCGGCGCCTAGTGTAGCGTTGCATTCTGTTTGGAACTTAAGCCGCTGTTGGCGCGAATGACCTTCTGCAGGATGTCGCGAGCGGACTTGGTCCAGATGAACGGCTTGGGCTGAGTGTTGTGGTGAACGATG
>JALYOG010000080.1 GCA_030856985.1 Pseudomonadota bacterium
GGGGCGAAGTTGGGGATGCCGGTGAACGACAGCGGCTCGCCCTCGCTGAAGCTGTCGCCGATGGAGATGGTGCCGTGGTTGTGGATGCCGATGACGTCGCCGGAATACGCGCTCTCGGCGATCTCGCGGTCCGACGCCATGAAGGTCAGCGCATTGGCGAGCTTGACTTCCTTGCCCGCGCGCACGTGGAACGCCTTCATGCCGGCGGTGAACTTGCCCGAACAGATGCGCATGAAAGCCACGCGGTCGCGATGCTGCGGGTCCATGTTCGCCTGGATCTTGAACACGAAGCCGCTGAGCTTTTCATCGGTGGGCGCCACCAGCCGTTCGGTGGTTTCGCGCGACTTCGGCGACGGTGCGTGCTCGACGAAGAAGTCGAGCAGGATCTGCACGCCGAAGTTGTTGACCGCCGAGCCGAAGAACACCGGCGTCTGCCGTCCGGCGCGGTACTGGGCCATGTCGAACGGGTGCGAGGCGCCCTGCACCAGTTCGAGTTCCTCGCGCACCTCGCGCAGCATGTCGGCACCGATCCGCGCCTCCAGCGCCGGATCGTCCATCGAGGCGAAGATCGTCGAATCCTGGCGCGTGAAGTTGCGACCCTGTTCGTAGAGGTGCACCTCGCCGCTGATCAGGTGCACGACGCCCTTGAGACGCTGGCCCATGCCGATCGGCCAGGTGACCGGTGCGCACTGGATGCCGAGCACGCTCTCGACCTCGTCGAGCAGCTCGACCGGATTCTTTCCCTCGCGATCGAGCTTGTTGATGAAGGTCATGATCGGCGTGTCGCGCAGCCGGCAGACTTCCATCAGCTTGATCGTGCGCTCCTCGACGCCCTTGGCGACGTCGATCACCATCAGCGCCGAGTCGACCGCGGTCAGCACCCGGTAGGTGTCCTCGCCGAAATCGGCGTGACCGGGGGTGTCGAGCAGGTTGACGATGCGGCCCTCGTACGGAAACTGCATCACCGAGGAGGTCACCGAAATGCCGCGCTCCTTTTCCAGCGCCATCCAGTCCGAGGTCGCGTGGCGCGCGGCCTTGCGGCCCTTCACCGAGCCGGCCATCTGGATCGCACCGCCGAACAGCAGCAGCTTCTCGGTCAACGTGGTCTTGCCAGCATCGGGATGCGAGATGATCGCGAAGGTGCGGCGGCGCAGGGTTTCCTGGGAGACTTCGGACATGGCGACGGCGCGCACGAAGCGCGTCGATATCGGATAAGGGACGCGAATTATAGCGGGCCGCCGGGCTCCGGTCCCCTGCGCAAGCGCGTGGAGGGACCGCACTTCAGCGCGCAGCGGCGTCCCGGTCAGCGGCTGCCGCACGCAACCCCGGGCTGCTGCAGCTACCTTCGCGGCGTCTGCGCAATGCCGCCGTCGCGCGGCGCGCCGGCGATCCGCAGCGGCCCGGCGGGTCCGACCATCTTGAACGGCAACGACTGCAGCCGCATGCCACGGTTCACCTGGACCGCGAAGTGCAGGTGCGGACCGGTGGTGAAACCGGTGTTGCCCGAGAGGCCGATCTGCTGACCCGCGCGCACGCGCTGGCCCACGCGTACCAGGGCGCCGTCGGCCTTGAGGTGGGCATACAGCGACATCGCCCCGTCGTCGTGGAGGATCCGCACGAAGTTCGCGCGGCCGCCGAACTTCTCCAGGCTCAGACCGGCACGATCGAAATTCGACTCGACCTGCATCACCGTGCCCTCGCGTGCCGCCAGCACCGGGGTCCCGACATCGGCGGCCAGGTCGATCGCGTAGCGGTTCTGTTCGTCCTCGTGGCTGAACTGCCCGCCGTAGCCCTGGTCGATCCGGAACGTCGGCTGCCGGAGCGGCAGCAGGTACTCGACGTCGCGCGGCCGCGCGCTGGGGTCGCCGGGCAGGCTGTCCATGCGCAAGCCGAAGTCGCCGCTGCGGCCCGGTTCGGCAGCGCTCAGCACCGCCACCAGCGAACTTCCGCCGGCCGCGACGGTGGCCCGCGCGGGCAGCGCGGGAACCGCGACGACGTTGTCGCTGCGGCTGAAGTGCAGCATCACCTCGATAGGCCCCGACAGGCGGTTGTCCGCCCACGCGAGGTAACGGCCGCCGTCGTTTTCTATGCGCAGGCCGGCAATCGAGCCCGGCTCGGCGCGCACCGGGATCATCTTGACCTTGGCGGCCGACTCCGGGGGCCGGTCGCCGTAATGGGTCACGCCCTGCGCGTCGGTCCAGCGGTAGACCTTCGCCGCGTCGGCGGCTGGAGCCGCGGCCATCAAGGCGACCGCGCTGAGCAGGACGGCTTGGCACCGGGCTGCGCGGCACACGGCCCGGCCGGCCCTGCTGCACTCCGACATCGCGTGCGCGCCCGCGGCCACCGCTCGGACGCAGCCGGGCGCTGACCGCTCTTTGGCAGCAGGTGGAATCGGCGAGGGAGCTTCGGGGATTGGCACGGACACAGTGTAGGGGTTGGCTTTTGCCTTTCCGTGCCGTCGCTCTCGCCCTTGACTCCTCGTCGCCAGTTGCCTCCTGGCGGGTCATGGACCCGAGAGGCGGTCGAGATGGTGGGTCCAGAGCAAGCGCAAGGGAGGCAAGGGAGGCAAGGCACTGCAGGGACCAGCCCGGAGCCGGGCAGGGGCAGAGAAAACCATGGGACGTATTTCATCGCTTCATTCGAATGAAGCGATTGACAATGGCGCAAGTGCGCTGGCAGACTCTGGCCATCCATCGAGACCGGCAGAGGGACAGGCCCTTTGACGCCGGAGCAACCAGCACGGCGAAAGCCGTGTCAGGTGCTAATTCCTGCGGCGACCCCGGTTGCCGAAAGATGGTTGCAGCCCTCGTTCCTCGGGACCTGGGGTGCTTCCGTCGACTCGATGGCCCCGTCACTTCGGATGCCAGCCATGAGTCGCGAATTCATCAACTCCGCCCTTCCTATCGATCGTCCCCAGGCTCAGCACCCGGCGCATCGCGCCAGACCCGCGGCCACCGCTGCTGCCGTGCGCGGCGAGCTTCCCGTGGAGCTCGACTTTCGCCATGCCGGCCGGCGTCGCGTCTGCCTGCGCTACGAAACGCAGGGCGATGCGGGGCTTCCTGCCGTCTTCGTGGCAGGCGGGATATCCGCCGGTCGACATGTCGCCGCCAGTGCGGCGTTTCCCGAGGAGGGCTGGTGGGATCGGCAGGCGGCGCCGGGGTGGGCGCTGGATCCCCGGCGCCATCGGCTCGTGTCGTTCGACTGGGTCGGCGCCGACGGCACCCTGGATGTGCCGATCGATCCGGCCGATCAGGCCGACGCCATCGCCGGTCTGCTCGACGCGCTTGGAATCGCGCGCCTGACGGCTTTCGTTGGCTGCTCCTACGGGGCGATGGTGGGCCTGCAATTCGGCGCCCGCCACGCGCCGCGGCTGCAGCAGCTGGTGGCGATCAGCGGCAGCCATCGGGCCGATCCGCACGCCTGTGCCTGTCGCGCACTGCAGCGGCGCGCGGTCGCGCTGGGGGCGCTCCAGTGCGACGAGCGCCACGGGGTCGACCTTGCCCGGCAACTGGCGATGCTGAGCTATCGCACGCCGGAGGAATTCGCGTTGCGGTTCGGCGACGCGCCCCGGGTGGTGAACGGCCGCGTGCGCGTGGCGGCCGAGGATTACCTCGATCACTGCGGAGCAAGCTACGCCGACGTCACCTCGCCGGTCGCATTCCTGCGGCTGTCGGAGTCGATCGACCTGCAGGCGCTCGATCCCCGCCAGGTGCGAGTGCCGGTGACCGTCGTGGGCAACCAGCACGACCGGCTGGTGCCATTGGCGGACCTGCAGGAACTGGTCGAACGGCTCGGCACCGAGCCGGGTCTGCCGGCACCGCGGCTGTGCGTGCTGCGGTCGATCCACGGCCACGATGCGTTCCTCAAGGAGCACGAGGCGATCGGCGAGGTGCTCGCGGAGGTGGTATCGGAACCGTCAAACGCGGATGACGCGCGTCGCGCCGCGGCGGTGGCGGCATGAGCGCTTCCGGTGCGGTGCCCCTGCGTCGGCGCGGCACCGCTGCGGTGCGCGCCGGGATCGATCGCGACCCTGCGTACGGCGCAGTCACCCCGCCGATCGTGCTGTCGTCCAACTTCAGCTTCGCGGGTTTCGACGAGAAGCGTCGCTACGACTACACCCGCAGCGGCAATCCCACGCGCGACCTGCTTGCCGAGGCGCTGGCCGAACTTGAAGGCGGCTGCGGCGGCGTGGTGACTGCCACGGGCATGGCCGCGATCACCCTGGTGTTGCACGCCTGTCTCGTGCCGGGGCAGCGGCTGCTGGTGCCGCATGACGGCTACGGCGGCAGCTGGCGCCTGTTCAACGCGCTCGCGGCGAAGGGTGCGTTCGAACTGGTCACCGTAGACATGACCGATCCGCGCGCGTTCGCCGCCGCGCTGTCGCCGGCTCCGGCGGTGGTCTGGATCGAGACTCCCTCCAACCCACTGCTGCGGATCACCGACCTGCGTTTCGTGATTGAGGCCGCGCATACCGCCGGCGCGCTGGCGGTCGTGGACAATACGTTCCTGTCGCCGGCTCTGCAGCAGCCGATCGCGTTCGGCGCCGACATCGTGGTGCATTCGACTACGAAGTACATCAACGGCCACAGCGACGTGGTCGGCGGTGCGGTGGTCGCGCGCGAGGGCGTGCTGCACGAGCGACTGGGCTGGTGGGCCAACGCGCTGGGCATCACCGGCGCGCCGTTCGACAGCTTCCTGACCCTGCGCGGGCTGCGCACTCTCGATGCGCGCATGCGCATCCACCAGGAGAACACCGTGGCGCTGGCCGCGCTGCTAGATTCGCATCCGGCGGTCCGGTCGCTGCACTACCCGGGTCTTGCGAACCATCCGGGGCATGCGATCGCAGCACGCCAGCAGCAGGGATTCGGCGCGATGCTTACCATCGATCTCGATACCGGCGCGCGGATCGATCCGCAACTGGCCGTGCGCGCCTTTCTCGACGGGCTGCAGTGCTTCACCCTCGCCGAATCCCTGGGTGGCGTGGAAAGCCTGATCGCGCACCCGGCGACGATGACCCATGCGGCAATGTCGCCCGAGGCGAGGGCGGCGGCAGGGATCGGCGACGGGCTGCTGCGGCTGTCGGTCGGCATCGAAAACGTGGAGGATCTGCTGTCCGACCTGGCTGCGGCGCTGGACCGTGTCCAGGCAGCGAGCGACTGCACGGGGCGGGCCGCGTTGTGACCGCGCACGCGAGCGTCGCCGCCATCGCCCCGCACGCGGTCGAAATCGCACCCGCGCGGGTGGCGCTGCTGGGCACCGGCAACGTGGGCGGCGCGCTCATCGAGCGGCTGGCGCAGTGGTCGGGGATGCCGCTGGGACGCGCGCTGCGGCTGGTGCACGTGGCCAACTCGCGGCAGTCGGTCAGTTGCGTGCATGGCATCGCCCATCAGGACGCCGTGCCGCTGCTGCGCTGGGGCATCGCCGGTGCGCTCGACGATGTCGCGCCCGCGCTGCACGGCGAAGGAACCCGGATCGTGATCGACGCGACCGCCAGTGCCGAGGTTGCCGCGCGACATGCCGCATGGCTGGCCGCGGGCATCCACGTGGTGACCGCATGCAAGCTCGCCCAGGGCGGTCCGCTGGCGGCATGGCGCTCGATCCGCGAAGCCTGCGCGAGCGGAAGCACTCACTACGGCGACAGCGCCACCGTCGGCGCTGGCCTTCCGCTGCTGCGAACCGTGCGCGAGTTGCAGGCGGGCGGCGATCGGATCCACGCCATCGCCGGGGTGCTGTCGGGTTCGATGGCCTGGCTGTTCGATCGCTACGATGGCGTGCAGCCGTTCTCGCAACTGCTGCGCGAGGCACGCGACGCGGGGTACACCGAGCCGGACCCGCGCGAGGACCTGTCGGGCGACGACGTGCGACGGAAATTGCTGATCCTCGCACGCGCCGCCGGCGTGCCGCTGGAAGTCGCCGACGTGGAGCTGCAGTCGCTGCTGCCCGATTCGATGCGCGCGCTGTCGGTCGGCGGATTCGACGCCGCGTTGCCCACGCTCGACGTGCCCTTGCAGGCGCGCCACGCCGCCGCGCGCCGCGACGGCGTGAGGCTGCACTTCATCGCGCGACTGGACGTTCCGCACTGGCCATCACGCGATCCCGGCGCCGCCGGCCCTCCACGCGCGCGCATCGGCCTGGAAGCGCTGCCCCAGGGGCACCCGCTCGCCGCTGGCGCCGGTACCGACAACCGGCTGGCGATCTGGTCCGATCGCTACCGGGAGCGGCCACTGGTGATCCAGGGCGCGGGAGCGGGGGCCGGGGTCACCGCGGCCGCCCTGCTGGACGACGTGCTGCGCATCGCCGCGCTGCGCAAGCCGGAGCGCGATCGCTTCGGCGCCCGACAATGAAGCGCGGCCTCAATCCGGCGCGGTCGCCACAGGCCGGTTGCGGATCAGGTGCAGCCGGCCGGCCGCGAGCAGCTCGTTCGGACCGCGGTGCAGGTCTCCGAGCAGCGTCGCCACGTCGGTGGTATCGGTGGGCCGGAACGCAGCCCATCCGTCGCGGCCGTTGCTCTTGACGTAGTACAGCGACTGGTCGGCCAGTTCGACCATCGTCTCCCAGCTCACCCGGCCGCGGCGATCGCGGAACAGCGGGTACTCCGAAAGGCCGATCGAGCAGTTCAGTTGCAGCGTCCTGCCGTGGCCGATGTCGAAGCCATGCGCGTTCACCGTCTCGCGCAACCGATTGCCGATTACCTGCAGGTTCCGCATCGGCATGGGCCGGAACACCAGCAGGAACTCCTCGCCGCCCCAGCGCACCACGTAGTCGCCGGTGCGCACCAGCGAGTTCAGCAGCTGCGCGAACTGCTGCAGCACCTGGTCCCCGGCCGAGTGGCCGTGGTTGTCGTTGATCGACTTGAAGTGGTCGATGTCGATCACGGCGAAGACCATGACTTCGTCGACGTGCAGGCCACGCTTGAACTGCCGGTCGTAGTAGGCGAGGTCGGCGGGAATCTGGTTGGCCATGTAGCGGCGATTGCGAAGGCCGGTGAGGGGATCGGTGTGGCTGGCCTCCTCCAGCTGCCGGTTGGCGATCTCCAGTGCCTGCGTGCGCTGCAGCACCAGGGTTTCCAGCGATTGCCGCTGCACCCGGTGACGGTGGCGCATGAGCCGGTACCCCGCAAACACCAGCCCCACCAGCAGCAGGGCCAGCAGCAGCGCGAACCAGGCAGTCTCGTGGAAGTAGGGCGCGATTGCGAACGGCAGCAGCGCCGACGCAGTGCCGGCCACGCCGGAATTGTTGCTGCCGGCCACTTCTAACACGTACTCGCCCGGGGGCAGGTTGGTGTAGCGCGCGTTCCGGTTGAGCGGGTCGGCCTGGCGCCAGCCGCGGTCGTAGCCGAGCAGCCGGTACTGCACGCCTGTGCTTTTGGGGTCCTGGAAACTCAGCACGGTGAACTCGAACGAGAGGTCTCGCGCGTCCTGGGGCAACGTCGTGTCCCGCACCTCATCGGCCGAGCGCCACTCCTCGCCCACTTGCAGCCGCTCGATCACGACTTCCGGCGCGACCGGATTCATGGTGATCGACTCCACGTCCATCGCCAGCACGCCGTCGCGGGTCGGCAGCCACAAGGTGCTGCCCAGAAGGATGCCCTTGGAGTTGCCGGCGCCATTGCAGCAGTAGCCCTGTTGCCCCGACCGCGCGTCGCCGCGTTCGTTGAGGAGCATCTGTCCGCGCACCTGCGCAATCCGCCCTTCGGCCAGCGACGCCAGTTCGGCGACGGGAACCCGGGAGATGCCCCGGATCCCGGCGGCCCACAGATGGCCGCCTTGTTCGGTCAGGAAAAACGGCGTGTTGCCGGGCATCCCCTGGGTCCTCCCCAGCACCTGCCAGCGCCCTTCATGACGGTAGTAGATCTGCTCGTTCAAGGTACCGATCACCCAGCGCCCGTCGCCGAGCTGGTAGACGGAGGTGACATCCAGTTGCGGCGGCAGGCCTGCATCTTCTCCCACCGGGAAGAAGCGTTCCCCGCGCAACTCGAACAGCCCGCTCTGCGTACCGACGAGGATGTCGCCCTCCCGGGTCTGGAAGAAGAACCGGACACGCGGATCCGCCAGGCCGTCGGCTTGCGCATAGCGGCGCAAGTGCCCCTCGCGCACGCGGTACAGGCCTTCGGTGCTGGCGATCCACAGATCCTGGTTGCCCAGTCGCACGATGCCGTTGATCTGCGTTCCGGCCAGTGGGGCGAAAATCGCCGGCCGTTGCACCCGCGGGCCGCGCGTGGACGTCAGATCGACCACCGCCAGACCGCGGCGCGTTCCGACCCAGACCCGGCCGGTTTCGGCCAGCAGGTTGTAGGCCTGGGGATGCGGCAGCGCACTTGCCGGAACGACCTGTCGCACGCGCCCGTCTTCCAGGACGCTGAGCCCTAGATTGCCGCCCACCCAGATGCGCCGGTTATCGGGATCCGCCGACAGCGACCAGACGATGGGATTGTTGAGGCCTTCAGCGACGCTGTACCGGCGTGTCCAGCTGTCGCCAAGCCGGGTCAGGCCTTCCCATTGGCTGCCCATCCACAGGCCGCCTTCGCGATCCTCGAACGCGGTGCGCACGCCGGTTATGACGCCAGGATCGGTCGGCGCGACGAACGCGACCAGCCGGCCCTCGCGGATGCGCGCCACGCCGGCGTCGCCGCCGGCCCAAAGGTTGGCATCGCGATCGACATAGAGCATATCCACCGTCGCCCGGGCGAGTTGCGGCGCGTCTTCGAAACGTTGCCATCCTCGCGGCGAATGCACGAACAGTCCCATGGTGGTCGCCGCCCACAGCCGGCCATGGGCATCCACCAGGCGATTGACCGTCGCTGTCGCAGCGTCCGCCGGAAGCCGCAGCGCCTGCCAGCGATCGTCGGCATATCGGTGCACCGCACCGCGTGCACCGACCCAGAGTCCGTCCGGGCGCACCAGAAGTGACTGCGCCAACAACGGCGAGCCGGCCACGGCGTGCAGGCGTCCCTCGCGGACGCGATGCACGCCGGCGGTGGCCGCCACCCATATCGTGCCTTGGGCGTCCTGGGCGAATGCGCGGGTATCCAGCGACGACGCGCCTGGTGTGGCGTCGACTGCCGGCACGGTGAAACCGCGGCCGTCATGTATCGCCACGCCCTTGTACGTGCCGATCCATATGCGGCCATCGGCGGCAAGGTGAAGGGCATGCACGAAGTTGCCGGGCAGTGCCGGCGTGTTTTCCGAGGTGTATTCGACGATGCGCGCGCCATCGAAGCGGGCCAGTCCGGCCTGGGTGCCCACCCAGATGTAACCGGCGCGATCCTGGGTGATCGCCAGCGCGCTGATCTGCGGCAGCCCCTGTTCGATCGACCAGTTGCCGCGCACGTACTGGTGCAGCGCCTTGTCGGGCTGCAGTGCGCGCAGCGCCCATGGCCAGCACAGGGCCAGAATCGCGAGCACGACAGCCAGCAGGCGCATCGTCAACCTTGGAACGGGCGAAGAACCCGACCATAGCACCAGCCCGGGCGCAATCCGCAACCGCCATGATCGGCAGGACGTATGCGCTGCCGCCGTCTCAAAACGAAGCGGTCGTCGGTCCGGATTTCAGCAGCCGGGCGACGCCCTCAGCACTCGATGACGTTGACCGCCAAGCCGCCGCGGCTGGTTTCCTTGTACTTGTCCTGCATGTCGCGCCCGGTGTCGCGCATGGTCTTGATGACCTTGTCGAGGCTGACCTTGTGCTTGCCGTCGCCGCGCATCGCCATGCGGCTGGCGTTGATCGCCTTCACCGCGCCCATCGCGTTGCGCTCGATGCAGGGAATCTGCACGAGACCTCCGATCGGGTCGCAGGTCAGGCCGAGGTTGTGTTCCATGCCGATCTCCGCCGCGTTCTCGACCTGCGACATGCTGCCGCCGAGTACGGCGGTGAGTCCCGCAGCGGCCATCGAACAGGCCACGCCCACCTCGCCCTGGCAGCCGACCTCGGCGCCGGAAATGCTGGCGTTCTCCTTGTAGAGGATGCCGACCGCAGCCGCCGTCAGCAGGAACGTGCGAATGCCGGCGATGTTCGATCCGGGGATGAAACGGTCGTAGTAATGCAGCACGGAAGGGATGATGCCGGCGGCGCCGTTGGTCGGCGCGGTGACGACGCGCCCGCCCGCGGCGTTCTCCTCGTTGACCGCGAGCGCATACAGGTTCACCCAGTCGAGCGTGGTCAGCGGGTCGAGCATCGCCGCCTCCGGTTTGGACGACAGCTCGGCGAACAGGGCCGGGGCGCGCCGGGCGACGTGCAGCCCGCCTGGCAGGGTGCCGGCCTGGCGGATGCCGCGTGCGACACAGGCCTGCATCGCACTCCACAGTTCGTCCAGCTCCGACTCGATCTGCGCCGGCGTGCGCCAGGCCTGCTCGTTGCTGAACATCAGCTCGGCGATCGTCTTGCCGCTGCTGGCCGATTGGGCGAGCAGGTCGGCGCCGGAGTGGAATGGATGCTGCAGGGATGTGTCGTCGGCGACGATGCGGTCCTCGGCGGCTTCATCCTGGTTGACGACGAAGCCGCCACCGACGGAGTAGTAGTCGCGCGTGGCGATGACGTCGCCGGCGGCGTCGTAGGCGGTGAAACGCATCCCGTTGGTATGGAACGGCAGCTTCTGGCGCTTGTTCATGATCAGGTCGTGCTTCTCGTCGAAGCCGATCTCATGAAGCCCGGACAGCTTGATGCGCCTGGTGCTGCGGATGCGTTCGAGCGCGGGGGGGATGATGTCGGGATCGATCCGGTGCGGCCAATGCCCCTCCAGCCCCATCAGCACGGCCTTGTCGGTGCCGTGGCCGCGACCGGTCAGCGCCAGCGAGCCGAACACTTCGGCGCGCACGCGGGCGGTGCGTCCAAGATCGCCGTTCTGCACGATCCAGCGCTCGACGAAGCGCGCCGCGCCGCGCATCGGGCCGACCGTGTGCGAGGAGCTCGGGCCGATGCCGATCTTGAACAGGTCGAAAGTACTGACAGCCACGCGTTCGCTCCGGATGGGAAAACCGCAGCGTTATTCTACGCGCGCACCCCGAAATTCCCCGTGGCCGACCCCGGAACACCCGCATCGAGAGCACGACCATGCAAGGCACCCGCCTCACCCTCTACCAGCGCGACGACTGCCACCTGTGCGACCTGGCGCTGGAAGTCATGGCGGCCGCGCGCGCGCCGGACTTCCAGAGCGTGTTCATCGACGGCGACGACGCGCTGGAGCAGCGCTACGGCCTGCGCGTGCCGGTGCTTCGCGACGCCGCGCGTGGAGTCGAACTGGACTGGCCGTTCGACCGCGACATGTTGCTGCGGTTCATTGCGGCCACCCCTGCGGGGACACGCGACACGCGATAGCTCCGCCTCACCCCGGCGCGCGAAACGCCTGTGCCAGACCGGGGCCGAACTGGAGCCGAACGACCGCGGTCAACGCGCCGGGGAAGCGGCGACCGGTTTGAAAATCACCCGCGTGCTGATCGCCACCTCGTTGGGAATCAGGTCCGTATCGGCCCAGTCCCCACCGCCTATCCCGAAATCCAGCCGGCGCACCGTCGCCCGGCCGGTCAGCACCGGTTGCGCGCCTGGCGTCCAGGTGAACGTGAGCGTGACCGGCTTGCTGGCCCCGCGCAAGCTCAGGGTGCCGTCGGCGGCGTATTCGTTGCCGCCGAGGTGGCGGAAGCTGGTGGCCTGGTAGCGCGCCTGCGGAAACCGGCTGCTGGCGAAGAAGTCCGCGTCCTGCAGGGTTTCGTCGCGGTCCTCGTTGGCGGTGCTCGCGCTGGCGGGCGCGATCAGCACGTCCAGCCGCGAGGTGGCCAGTTGCTGCGGGTCGAAGCTCAGGCGCGTGCGGAAATTGGCGAAGTTGCCGCTGAACACTTCACCCTGGTAGCGCGTGGCGAAAGTCAGCGCCGAGCCAGGCGCCTGGACGTAGTCGGCGGCCAGCGCAGGCAGGCTCGCGCAAAGCGCGGCGAGGGCCAGCAGCGGCGCGGCCATGCGGCGCACGCGCGAGGCACCCCGGCGGCGGGAGGAAACGCGGGCGCGTGGGTCATTGGACATCGGTCGGCTCCTGGGGACGGCGACGCGGGAGCATCCGGGTCAGCGTGGAATCGTTGAGGAATACATGGTGATAGACCGCGGCGCCTGCATGCAGGATGACCAGGGTCAGCAGCAGCCAGAAGCCGATCTCGTGCAGGGTGCCGGCCAGCTCGCGCAAATCGCGGTCTTCGCCGGTCAGCCCGGGCAGGTTGAACCACCCGAACCATTGCAGCGGATAGCCCGCGGCGGAGTTGAACAACCAGCCGCTCAGCGGCATCGCGAACAGCAGCGCGTACAGGCCAGCATGGACCGTGGCGGCCAGCCGCTCCTGCCAGCGCGGGGTGCCCGGCAGCGGGCGCGGCCTTCCAGCATAGGCCCGCCAGGCCAGGCGCAGCACCGCGACCGCGAGCACGGTCAGCCCTAGCGACTTGTGCAGGGCGTAGATCTCGATCTTGCGCGGGGTGTTGGCCATGTCGACCATCAGCAGGCCGATGGTCGCCATCGCGATCACCGCCGCGGCCATGAGCCAGTGCAGGAACTGGCTGACCGGTCCCCAGCGGCCGGCGGGATTCCTCATCGCCTGGTGGGATCCGGCGGCGGCTCCGCGCCTTCGGGCGCGGGCGTGATTTCATCCCCCGCATCGAGTTCGTCCTCGAACAACAATTCGGCATCGGGCGCGGGCCCGTCCCGCGGATCGTCCTGCACCGCAGGCGCCTGCGGCGGCTCGGGAAGACCCGCATCCGCCGCTGTCCGTCGGGTGCGGACGGCCTCGGCCTCGATGCGCAGTTCGACTTCGTCGCCGATCACCTTCGGCCAGGCGTCGATGCCGAAGTCGCTGCGGCTGAGCATCGCCGTCGCCGAGAACCCGGCGGTGCGCCGGAACGGCGGCATCGGATGGCGCTTGAGCGCATTGAGCGTCACGTCCATGCACAGTGGCCGGGTCACGCCGCGCAGGCTCAGGCTGCCGCAGACGCGCGCGTGCGTGTCGTCGGCGGCGACCACTTCGCTGGAGACGAAGCGCGCCTCGGGATGGCGCTCGCCGTCGAGCAGATTGCGCGCGAGCGTCGCCGCGTTCCATTTCGCGTCGCCAAGATCCAGCTGGGTCAGCGGCACGCGCACGTCCAGGCGCGCGCTGCTCCAGTCCTGCGGATCGAAGACAAGGATGCCGGTGCTGCCGGACACCGTGCCCAGCGCCTTGGAGAATCCGGCATGGCCGACGGCGAACATCACCCGCGTGTGCACCGGGTCGAGTTCGTAGACCGCCGGCTCGCCGGCCGCGGCGAGGCCGGGCAGCAGGACCAGCATCAGCGCGAGCG
>JALYOG010000086.1 GCA_030856985.1 Pseudomonadota bacterium
GAAAAAGTTGATCCGCAAGCATAGAAACGCATGCAACCCATTGATTCTTCGTTCGTATGCCCCAGAGTGCGGCGATGAAACGGCGATTTCCGCACCCTGAAACCAGTATTTCAGCAGCCTGTTAATCTTGTTGGAGTAGAAAAGAGAATGTCCGAGGTCATCCAGTTTCTCGACGCGATCGGCCGCAATCCGAGCCCTTCGCCCGCCGGATTTGCGGCGGCGGTTGGCATGCTCCAGATCGATGCCGACCAGAAGCAGGCCCTGCTAGACCGCGATCAGCTCGCACTGGCTGCGCTGCTGCACGCACGGCCGAAAATGTACTGTTACATCAACGCCCCTGGTAACGATGATCCGGAACCCATGCAGGACGATGACGGCGACGTGCCGGAGCAGGAAGAGTAGACGGGGTTCAACCCCTCAGGAATGGCGAGCATGGACAGATCGTCGTGGTTCACCTTTGCGCTTCTGTGCCTCACACCCCTCTCGGGGTTTGCGGCACCGTCGACCTTTTCCGAGCGTCTCACGGAGGCCGACCGGGTTCGCAGTTCCGATCCGCAGCGCTTCGGAATCCTGCTGGATGAACTCGAGGCGACGCGCAAGGCAGGCGAACGGTCGCAGGCGCAGCAGCTCCAGTTCCTGAGGGCCTACCAAAACCTCGTTTACCGCAATCGTCCGGACGAGGGCATCGCGCAGGCGAAGCTTGTCTTCCAGGAGGCCGTTGAACCTGACCTGCGTTTTCGCGCAGGTACACTTCTGACCAACACCTTGGGGACGATGCGCGACTTCAGCGAGGGCTTGCGGGTCCTCAACCAGACTCTGCCATTGAGCGACCAGGTGGAGAACAAGGAATGGCGGGACATCGGCCTCAACAGTGCGGCGCTTTTCTACAACGCGCTCGGGCAGCACACGCTGGCACTGCAGTATGCCAACGAGGTGTTGGACGGTGGCCCATCCGATGAAGTCCGCTGCGTTGCCGGAATCTCCGTCATCGAGGCGAAATTCAGGCTCGGTACGCTGCCGGCGGACGACGCGTTCATCGAGGAAAAGATCACTCAGTGTCTCGCGATCGGCAACGAGATGGCGGCCAACTACGACCGCTTGGCTTTGGCGCGCAAGTGGAGCGACCAAGGACAGGGCGACAAGGCGATCGAGCTCCTCGAGCGGCACACAGGCGAAGTGGATGCGGTGGGGTTCCATGGCTTGAAGGCCGAGTTTCACGCACTGCTGGCCAAACTGAAGCTGGAGAAGGGGAATCTCGCCGGCGCCGAAACCCACGCGAAGGCGGCCGTGAGCGCTGCCGACCCGCTCGACGGACTACTCGCGCTTGCAACGGCCAATCATGTCCTCTTCCAGATCGCCAACCGCAGGGGGCAGCCGCATGAAGCGCTCGCCTACTTCCAGCGCTACGCGCAGGCGGAGAAGGCCCATCTGAACGACGTCAAGGTGCGCGAACTGGCGTACGAAACTGTTCGCAACGAGACGCTCCACAGCAGCCACAAGATCCAGTTGCTGAGCCGCCAGAACGAGGTGCTGCGGCTGCAGCAGCGCGTGCAGAAACAGGCCAACCAGAATCTGGGCCTGGTGGTCCTGCTGCTCGGGCTGATCGCCACCGGCGTCGGGTTCTGGGCGTACAAGGTCAAGCGCCTGCATCTGAGCTTGAGGCACTTCGCCGAGACCGACGCCCTCACCGGCATCAGCAACCGCCACCACTTCACGCAACAGTGCGAGCGCTCGCTCGCGCAGTGCGAGGCGGCGGGCGAGTCGGCTGCCTTGATCATGTTCGACCTGGACCGTTTCAAGTCGATCAACGACACCTATGGCCATGATTCGGGCGACTGGGTACTCGAGCGCGTCGCCGCGTCCTGCGCGGGCCTTTGCCGCCGTATCGACCGGTTCGGACGCCTGGGCGGGGAGGAATTCGCGATCCTGTTACACGGCTGCGAACTCAATGCGGCAGTGCGCCTGGCCGAGGACTGCCGCATACGCCTGAGCCAGATCGACACGACCGGTTGCGGGCACACGTTCCAGGTCACGGCGAGCTTCGGCGTGAGTTCCACCGCGCTTTCGGGCCATTCGTTGAACTCGCTGATGACGCACGCCGACCTGATGCTTTATCGGGCCAAGCGCGAAGGTCGCAATCTGGTGCGCGCGCACCGGGGCGATGTCCCGGCCGCGTCCGCGCGCTCCGGCTCGGTGGTGCCCCTGGAGCGGGCCGCCGGCATCCAGGCCGCGCCGGAACCCGTGACCGTTCGATTCCTGGAGCGTCGCACTTCCTGATGCGACAAGCAGCGGCCCTGCTCGTAGCCGCCGGCCTGGCGCTAACGGCAGTAGTGGTACCTGCAAGGGCATCCACTTCGGCAGAGGTGCTGCTTGTCCAGGCGGAGGCACTGCGCAGTTCTAATCCGGAGAGGTTCCAGCGGACGCTGGCGGAACTGGGGGCTGCGGACCAGCGGCTGACCGCCAGCCAGCGCGAACGCCTCGAATACCTCAGGGCATACGCCCGGGCTTACGGCGGCGACTATGCGGCCGCAGCCGCCATGGCGAAGCAACTGCTCCGTAGCACGGACGACATCGCGATGCGGTTCCGGGCCGGCTCATTGGTCGTGAACAGCCATTCGGCCACCGGCCGCTTCACCGAGGCTCTTCGTCAGCTCGAAGAAAACATGCTCCTGTTCGACCGGATCGACGATCCCGACCTGCGCCACCAGGGCCTGTTCGTCGCCGCGCAGATGTACAGCCGCGTCGGTCAGGAAGAGCTTTCGCTTGAGTACGCCCGAAAAATCCTCGACGGCTCCCCATCGCCGCGAGCCCGGTGCTTTGCGGAACAGATAAGTTTCGAGGCGAGCATGAACCTGGGGGCTCTGCCCGTGGGCGACGCGCCCATCGTACGAGTGATCCAGCAATGCCATGCTGCGGGCGAACCCATCACCGCGGGGATGGTCCGGGGTCTGCTCGCCCGCAAATGGGCGTCTGGGGGAGAGCAGGCGAGGGCGGCCGCCATGTTACGGGCGCATCTACCGGAGATCGAAGCTACCGGGTTTCCACGCCTGATCGGCGCAACGCACTCGCTGCTCGCCGAGTACCTGCTGGATGCGGGAGAACTCGCATCGGCCGAGGCGCATGTCCAGAAGGCGTTCGTGCACCGCGCCAGCCTGACCCATTCGCCCGCGCTGGTGGCGGCGCACCGCGTGCGCTATGAGATCGCCCGACAGCGTGGCGACCCGGTGGCCGCGCTGGTGCATTACCGCAGCTTCGCCGAGGCTGACAAGGCCTACCTGGACGACGTAAAAATGCGCGAACTGGCTTTCCAGGTCATGCGCCACGAGACCCAGCAGAAGATGCAGCAGATCGCGCTTCTCAGACAGAAGAACGAGATGCTGCGGCTGCAGCAGCGCGTGCAGAATCAGGCCTCCCAGAACATGGGCCTGGCGGTCGTGGTGCTGACGCTGCTGCTGGGCGGCATCGCCTACTGGGCGTACAAGGTCAAACGGGTGCATCTGACCCTGCGGCGGTTCGCCCAAACCGATGTGCTGACCGGCATCAGCAATCGCCACCACTTCACCCAGCAGGCGCGGCGGTCGCTGGAGCAGTGCGAAGTCGGCGGCGTGCCGGCCGCATTGATCATGTTCGACCTGGATCGCTTCAAGGCCATCAACGATACGTACGGGCACGACGCCGGCGACTGGGCGCTCAAGCAGGTGGCGTCCACCTGCGCCGGTCTTTGCCGGCGCATCGACCGGTTCGCACGAGTCGGCGGTGAGGAGTTTGCGATCCTGCTGCACGGTTGCGAAATCGAGGCGGCGCAGCGGCTGGCGGAGGACTGCCGGGTTCGCCTGAACCAAATCGACAGTCGCCCCACCGGGCATACCTTCCCTGTGACCGCGAGCTTCGGCGTAACCTCGACCGCGTGCTCCGGATACTCGCTGGCCGCCCTGATGACCCATGCGGACCTCGGGCTTTATCGCGCCAAGCGCGAGGGTCGCAACATGGTCCGCGCGTACACGGGGGACCTGCCGGTCGCGTCTGCGCGGGACAGCGGGGCGAGGATGCATGGCGACGCTGCTCCGCAGCCCGGGCAACGCAGCGATCCGTGGGCCGAAGGTCGCCTCTCCTAAGCGGGCGGGCAGGCAGTCCCGCGGCATCCACCTCCGCATTCCGTTCGACGCGCTTCTGCTCGCCTGCGGCATGTGTCCGGTGTCGCTCCCAGAGCGCGTTGCCCAGCTGGGGGACTAAAGGGCTATCGACGATGCATGCGGCTGCCGCAAAAAGCGTGTTGCGCTTCATTGGAGGAAGCACCACGGCGGCATTCGTGGTGGCTCTTGTCCTCGCGTGCACGACCGCTCCGCCGTCGCCGTCAGCGGTGCTCCCGGGCTACGAGGACCTGCTCGCAATCGCCGAAGACTGCTCCCGGAGCGGCGACAGGGAAGTCGCCATCGAGCTTTACCGTCAGGCGGCGCAAACCGATCCCGCGCGCAAGCAACCGTGGCAGCACATCGCGAGCTTGAACCTGGAGGCGGGCCGTCCAGCCCGGGCTTTGGTAGCGGCCGAAGAGGTTCTCCAGCGCGCCCCGTCCGACGCGCTCGCCAACGAGGTGTACATGTCGAGCGCGATGCAGATCGCCAGCAGCGCGATGCAACGGCTTCTTGCCTCCGGTGCCGCGCCCGAGGCGGACGATCGCGCGCGCGCGCAGCAGCTCGTGCGCACGATGAACATGGTCTTCGGGGAGGACGCGCTGATCAGCGACGAAGCGAAGTCCCGGCACGCCCGACGCGCCGTGCGGCGGTATCTCCAGCAGCGGGCACCTGCGTCGTCAGCGCCTCCACCCAAGCCCAGGAACGAGCGGCCCCGCGATCCGCTGGATGTACTCGGCGGCGACTGACGGACCGCCGATCACGCGACGAAACGGAGCGGCCGGCCGGCATCCATGACTCCGGCCCGTCGAGGTGCAAGCGGCGGCGATCGATCTCCGGCGCGCGGCCGACTCCCTGAATTCGTGTTTATCGGCTTTTTTACCGTCTTTTTCGCATTTTGCCTTGGCGTGGGGGCAAGCTTGGCCTACATTTCACCTGCCGACGGGATTTTCAGGCAGTCCACCAACCATCTACCGATCACGGGGAATTTATGGCGACCAAGAAAGCAGCGAAGAAGACGGCAACCAAGAAGACGGCACCCAAGCCCGCAGCGGCCCAGAAGCCGATCAAGGACACGCTCAGCAAGACCGGCCTGGTGTCGCACATTGCCGAGACCAGCGGCGTGGCACCCAAGGACGTGCGGGCGGTACTTGCATCCCTGGAAGGTGCGGTCACCGCGTCGGTCAACAAGAAAGGTGCCGGTTCTTTCACGTTGCCGGGCTTGCTGAAGATCACGGCCGTCAAGGTTCCCGCAAAGGCCAAGCGCAAGGGCATCAATCCCTTCACCAAGGAAGAGCAGTGGTTTGCCGCCAAGCCGGCTTCGACCAAGATCAAGGTCCGCCCGCTGAAGAAGTTGAAGGACGCCGCAGCCTGATCATCCGTGCACGGCGCCTGCGGGTGTTTGCAGCGCCGCTCTGATGGACCGAAAAGGGGACCCCACGGAGTCCCCTTTTTTGTGGGCGCGCGGGGCCCGTCCGCCGCCCGCCCCTCGGCTATCATCAGGCGATGGCGAAACTGCTGCTCAACCTGCGCAACGTCCCCGAAGACGAACTCGCCGAGGTGCGGGCGATGCTGGAGCAGCATCGGATCGGTTTCTATGAGACCCGGCCCAGCCGCTGGGGCATGTCGTTCGGCGGCGTCTGGGTCGCCGATGACGAGGACGTGCCGGAAGCGAGGCGGGTGATGGCCGACTACCAGGCCGCCCGGCAGGCACGGGTACGGGCGGAGCATGCGCGTGCACGTGAGGACGGAAGCGCGGAAACCTTCCGCGACGTTCTGCGCGAACAGCCGCTACGCGTACTGCTCACGGCGGTGGCCGTGATCGTGTTGCTGGGACTCGTCGCACTGCCTGCGTACCTGCTGCGCCAGTAGGAGATACAGCACGCCGCACCCGGCGGCGCGACCCGGCGCGTCGTCGCGCCAGGGGACCCGCCATCGTGCGCCGTGCACTGGCGCCGAAGCGTTAACCCGGCGCGTGTAAGCGCCCAGTCGCGGACGACGCCAGCCCAACAACGGCCATGGCATCAGTGGGGCACAAAGGAGTGCGTGGGATGGGCAGCATCTGGACGACCGGCCGGGGTGACCTCGCCGCGCGCGCCCCTGTCGGGGATCGTGGCGGCCGACTCGGTGGTGGTCGGTGGCGGCATCACCGGAGTCTCCACCGCCTTGCGGTTGTGTGTTGCGGGGCAGAGAGTGGTACTGATCGAAGCAGGGCGCATCGGTGCGGGCAATACCGGCCGATCGACCGGAAATCTCTACGGCACGGTCTCCTTCGGCCTGGCCCGGTTGCGCGAGAAGTGGGGCGCAGGCGTGGTCGGCGACGTCGTGGGCATGCGCCTGCAGGCCATCGACTGGGTGGAAAGAACCACCGCGCGTCTGCAGATCCCACTGCGATTTTTCCAGCCGCCCGCTTTTTCGGGGCGTTGCCGGTGCGGAATCGGAGGATGCGCTGCAGGAGGAATTCGGTGCCAGCCAGGAGGCCAGGCTCGCACCGGAGTGGGTCGAGGGCATGCCCGGGCTGCCCTGGTCCCTGCGCCGTACCCTGCGCATCGATGCGCAGGCGCAGTTCAATCCGTACGACTACACGCGCGGACCCTTCGGCGAGCTCGTCCGCCGCGGCGCGATGGCGCACGAGCACAGCGCCGTGATCGACGTCGATGCCCGGGCCGGCGTGGTACGCACCGCCCGACGTCGCCGCGAGCCAAGGATGACGCGCGCGTCCTTGGTCTGATCAAGCAGTACTGGCTGGAGAGCGGCAGCGTGTATGGCTACGGCAAGATCACCCGGGATCTGCGCGATATGGGCGAGTCGTGCGGCAAGCATAGGACCGCGCGACTGATGCGCACCGAAGGCTTGCGGGCGCAGGTGGGATATAGCCGCCGGCCAAGCGTTCGCGGTGGGAAGCCGGCGGTCGTCGCGAGCAACCAACTGGCGCGTCAGTTCGATCCTGGCGTTGCCAATCAGGCATGGGTCACCGACATCACCTACATCCGAACGCACGAAGGCTGGTTGTACCTGGCCGTGGTGTTGGACCTGTTCTCAAAGGAAGATCGTGGGATGGGCGATGCGATCGACCATGCACACCGACCTGGTGCTGCAGGCGTTGATGATAGCGGAGTGGCGGCGCAAGCCGCCTCCAGGATTGCTCGTTCACTCGGATCAAGGCACACAGTTCACGGGGCACGACTGGCAGGACTTCCCCAAAGCACATGGCTTAGTCGGCAGCATGAGCCGGCGCGGCAACTGCCACGACAACGCCGTCGCCGGGAGCTTTTTCCAGCTCCTGAAGCGCGAGCGCATCAAGCGACGAATCTACGTGACCCGCGAGGAAGCAAAGTCCGACGTCTTCAACTATATCGAGATGTTCTACAACACCCGCCGGCAGCACGGCCACAACGATGGGCTGTCTCCGGTAGAGTTCGAAAAGCATCAATCAAAATGAGGCTTCGGGGTGTCTACAGAAACCGGGGCGATTCACCGCCAACGTGCGCAATCGCGACCTGGGCCCGTTCGTGGAGGAATTGCGCGAGCAGGTCGCACGCGACGTCGAACTGCCAGCCGGCTATTGGGTCGAGTACGGCGGCACCTTCGAGCAGCTGATCTCGGCCAGCAACCGCCTGATGATCGTGGTGCCGGTGGTGCTGATCATGATCTTCGGGTTGCTGTTCATGGCATTCGGCACGGCGCGTGATGCCGCGATCGTTTTCAACGGCGGCGTGCTGGCGCTGTGGTTGCGAGGGATCCCATTCTCGATCTCGGCCGGGGTCGGGTTTATCGCGCTGTCAGGTGTGGCCGTGCTCAATGGCCTGGTGATGATCAGCTTCATACGCCAGCTGCGGGCCGATGGAGTCCCTTTGCATGAGGCGATCGTCGGGGGCGCGTTGACCCGTCTGCGTCCGGTGTTGATGACTGCGCTGGTGGTCAGCCTCGGGTTCGTGCCGATGGCCTTGAACGTCGGCACTGGTGCTGAGGTTCAGCGGCCGCTGGCCACCGTAGTGATCGGCGGCATCATCTCCTCCACCTTGCTGACGCTGCTGGTACTTCCAGCGATCTATCGGATCTTGTATCGCAGACAGGCCAAGGGCACCGCGAACGCAGGCGGCACTGCCACCGCCATTTCAACCTCGTTTTGATAATCGCCCTGGAGACCTGCTCGGATATGAAACCAATCCACGAACGCTCTACCGCGACGGCCTCAAACGAGCGCCAGCGGGCATGGCGCCCAATGATGCTGTTGCTGCTGGGGCTTGCATTGCTACTGGCCGTAGCGAACGACGCCTTCGCGCACGCCGTTGCAGAGGGGGACAAGGGTTACATCCAGGAAATTTCCGGCGTCCATCTGCTGTCCTTCATGTACCTGGGTGCCAAGCACATGGCGACCGGATACGACCACATCCTGTTTCTCCTGGGCGTGATCTTCTTCCTGTACCGGATGAAACACATCGCCCTGTACGTCACCTTGTTCGCCTTCGGGCACTCCACAACGATGCTGCTCGGTGTCTACTTCAACATCGGCATCAACAGCTACATCATCGACGCCATTATCGGGTTGTCCGTGGTCTACAAGGCACTCGACAACATCGGTGCGTTCCAGCGTTGGCTGGGCTTTCAGCCGAACACCAAAGTCGCCACACTCCTGTTCGGCTTCTGCCACGGCTTTGGACTGTCTACCAAGATCATCGAGTACGACATCTCGCCCGATGGGCTGATCCCGAATCTTCTCGCCTTCAATGTCGGTGTCGAAGTGGGGCAGCTGCTGGCGCTCAGCGTCATTCTGATCGCGATGGGTTACTGGCGCCGCACGTCTAGCTTCTGGCGCCACGCCTATTCCGCCAACGTCGCCATGATGTCGGCTGGTTTTGTGTTGATCGGCTACCAGCTCACCGGCTATTTCGTTTCGTGACTTTTCCACAGGACATCATCCATGTACAACACCAACGTACCGCCCCAATCCGACCTTCCGACCTCCAGGCAATTGCGGCGATCGACGCTGATCGCACTGGCGGCAGCGATCGTGTTACTCGTTACGGTGGTCCTTCCAGCCGAGTACGCCATCGATCCGACCGGTATAGGTCGGATGCTCGGGCTCACGGAAATGGGCGAGATCAAGGCGCAACTGGCGCAAGAAGCGGCTATCGACGCTGCCGCGGAGGAAGCCCCGGCACCGGTTGGTGCAACCGGGGCGGGTTCGGTAGCTGCTCAGCAACTGCCCGCTGCGGCTCAGCCGGCAGCCTCGCCCGCACCAGCACCAGCACCGGCGGCTGCATGGCGCGACGAAATGCGGGTCACGCTTGAGCCTGGCCAGGGCTCGGAGGTCAAACTGGTCATGAAGTCAGGCGAGCAAGCGGAGTTCAGCTGGATGGCGGAAGGGGGGGTTGTCAATTTCGACATGCACGGGGATGGCGGTGGGCAATCCATCAGCTACGAAAAAGGACGCAACGTGCCTTCCGACGAAGGCGTAATCGAAGCGGCCTTCGAGGGCAACCATGGCTGGTTCTGGCGGAACCGCGGGGACGAGGATGTGAACGTGATCATTCGGGCGCGGGGCCAGTACGCCGAGATGAAGCTTGCGATGTAACCCCCTTTGCGGGATGTGCAGAAGTTTGGCGGCCGCATCTGGGCGGGCGTGTGTGAAGTGATTTGAACGTTCAACCTCGGTGGAAGCACCGATTTCCTTCCCTAAGAGAGCTACTAACATGACCATTCGACCTTTGATGATTGCAGCTGCTTTCCTTGTGCTTTCCTCCCCTGTCGCGTCTGCCCACGTCGAAGGGCACGAAAACGACGAGGAAAAACTGATACCGACCACGTGCGCCCAGTTGACTGAGACGCAACGCTATTCCAACGACGTCTCGTATCCGGAAATCAAGGCGTTGAAGCTGCGTTGCGACAAGGCAGCCGCGGAGGCCAATGCCAAGGCCGCTGCAGAGGCCAAGGGTGTTGCCAAAGCAAAAGCAGCGGCCAAGGCGAAAGCTTCGGCCGAAGCGAATCCCACGGTGAAGCCGGCGGCAAGCAGCCACGGTCACCGCCACTAAGCGGCTGCAATGCTGCCGCGGCCCGAATGCCGCGGCAGCGTTACTTTTTTTGACGAAGGCCACTGCCGGTGATTGAGATCCTCCGCCACACCAACTTTCGGCGGCTGTTCCTCGCCCAGGTCGTCGCCCTCGTCGGCACTGGCTTGGCCACGGTCGCGTTGGCATTGCTGGCGTACGACCTGGCCGGCCCCCGAGCCGGCGCCGTGCTTGGGACCGCGCTGGCAATCAAAATGACGGTCTACGTGCTGCTGGCACCGCTGGCCGGCGCGTTCGTGCCACCGGCCAAGCGCAAGACCGTGTTGATCACCTTGGATATTGTCCGCGCCTGCGTCGCGCTGGCGCTGCCGTTCGTCACCCAAATTTGGCAGGTATATGTGCTGATCGCGTTGCTGCAGTCTGCCTCGGCCTGCTTCACGCCACTGTTCCAATCATTGATTCCCGAAATCCTTCCCGAAGAGCGCGCCTACACCCGTGCGCTGTCCTTGTCGCGCCTGGCGTACGACCTCGAAAATCTGCTGAGTCCCGCGCTCGCCGCGGCGCTGTTGACGGTCGTCAGTTTCCACGGCTTGTTCGCCGGCACGTCTGTGGGGTTCGTACTGTCGGCGCTGCTGGTGGTGGCGACCGTCTTCCCGCGGGCGACGGCGCAGCGCTTGCGTGAAGGCCCGTATGCGCGGGCTATCCGCGGCATTCACATCTACCTGCGCACGCCCCGGCTGCGCGGACTGCTTGCACTGAACCTGTGTGCCGCCGCGGGTGGCGCGATGGTGTTCGTCAACACGGTGGTGATCGTGCGCAGCACACTGGACGGCGGCGACCAGCAAGTATCCTGGGCGCTGGCGGCATTCGGTGGGGGGTCGATGCTGGTGGCGCTGTTGCTGCCAAAGTTGCTGGATCGCACGCCGGATCGCGCGGTGATGCTCACTGCCGCCCTGGCGATGGCATTGGGTCTGATCGCCACGACGCTGCTGTGGATTGACTCGCCCGATCGGATCAGCTGGGCCACGTTGCTGCCGGCATGGGCACTCCTGGGAATGGCTTACGCGGGCTTGGTCACGCCTGGCGGCCGTATGCTGCGTCGCTCGGCGCGGACGGCGGATCTGCCCTCGCTGTTCGCGGCGCAGTTTTCGCTGTCGCACGTGTGCTGGTTGCTCGCGTATCCGCTGGCCGGATGGCTCGGAGCCACCCTCGGGCTCGGCGCAGCCTTGGCAGCCCTGAGCGCCTTGGCCGTGGTGGGACTGGTGGCCGCTTGGCGCGCCTGGCCGAAGAACGAACCATCGGTGTTGCCGCATGAGCACCTTGATCTGCCGTCGGACCACCCGCACTGGAGTGAGCATGCGCCCAGCAGCGAAGCATCCCGCCACGCGCACCCTTACGTCATTGACGAACTGCACATGCGCTGGCCCGCCTGACGCGATGCGGGGCCTATCGAATGGCCGGTTGGCCGCCGCGAGACGTTCGTTGCACAGCGTCTCTCCAAATCGGCAAAGTCGCAGTCATCCATTCCAGTTTATGGGATGGCCCTCCTGGCACCGGCTAATGGCCGACATGTCTAGGGCGGTCTTCGAGACTCCTGGAACGTAGAGTGGAAGCGATCATGCGGTTATTCCTTGACACGGAATGGGCAAGCGAAGCAAGCCGTGAACTCGTCAGCCTGGCGCTCGTCAGTCAGGACGGAGCACACCGGTTCTATCTTGAGCGCGACCCGCTGCCAAGCGCCATCGTCCTATGTCCGTGGGGTGGTCTCGACCCACTACTCGATGCCACCTTGTTGCGTCACGCCCTGGCTGGCTTCGGCAGAGCGGGGGACCAACATCGAGACGTACTTCGACATCCATCCTCTGCAAAAAGCCTCTGGCCATCATGCCGGCGTCGAACCGGAAGCGTTGCGGTGGGTGTCTAAGGCGGCAATGGACGCATCTACGTGAAAGCACTCGTAGGCGGCGCCACGACGGCTCGCGCAGCCATGGCTATTGGCGCATGGGAGTTTTAGGAAAAACCTTGGAAGACAGCGCGTTAACCCATATTTGGCTGTTTTTTACATGAATCCCTGCCGACCCTCAATACGGCGTCGCCGCGCGGCTCGGCGCCCACGCCAGGGCCGCGCTGCGGCGGACGCGCATGCGCCATTGGGCAGAGCCGACCGGCGGCCCCGGGTCTGGCAGAATCTGCGCACTCCCGCTGCGCTGCGCCCCGATGACCGACACCGTCCTGCCGATTGCTGCGGTACCTCCGGCCACCCGCCAGCGCGTGCTGTTCGCGAGCCTGATCGGGACCACGATTGAGTTCTTCGACTTTTACATCTACGCAACCGCAGCGGTGCTGGTATTTCCGCGGTTGTTCTTTCCGGCCGCCGACCCCGCCTCGGCGATGTTGCAGTCGCTGGCGACGTTCGCGCTGGCATTCTTTGCGCGGCCGATCGGCTCGGCGGTATTCGGCCACTTCGGCGACCGCGTCGGCCGCAAGGCCACGCTGGTGGCGGCGCTGCTCACGATGGGCCTGTCGACGGTGGCGATCGGACTGCTGCCGACCTACGCCAGCATCGGCTTGCTCGCACCGGCGCTGCTGGCCTTGTGCCGCTTCGGCCAGGGCCTGGGGCTCGGCGGGGAATGGGGCGGGGCGGTTCTGCTGGCGACCGAGAATGCCCCGCCGGAAAAACGCGCCTGGTACGGGATGTTTCCGCAGCTGGGTGCGCCGCTGGGTTTCTTCCTCGCGACGGGCGTGTTCCTGTTGTTGACCGCCGTGCTCGACGACACGGCGTTCTTTGCCTGGGGCTGGCGCGTGCCGTTCGTGGGCAGCGCTGCGCTGGTGCTGCTCGGGCTGTGGGTCCGGCTGCGGCTGACCGAGACGCCGGCCTTCCAGCGCGCGATCGACCGCAACGAGCGCGTGCGCCTGCCGATGATGGTGATCTTCTCCCATCATCGTCGCGCGCTGCTGGGTGGGACCTTCGCAGCCCTGTCGACCTTCGTGCTGTTCTACCTGATGACGGTGTTCGCGTTGAGTTGGGGCACGTCGGCGCTGGGGTACGCGCGCGACGAATTCCTGTGGCTGCAGATGCTCGGCGTGCTGCTGTTCGCGGCGACGATCCCGCTGTCGGCGATCCACGCCGACCGGCGCGGCGCGCGCACCACGATGATCGCCGCGACGCTGGCGATCCTGGTGTTCGGCATTGCCTTCGCGCCCCTGTTCGTCGCCGGAAGCCTGGCCGGCACGATGCTGTTCCTGGCACTCGGGCTGGCGCTGATGGGGCTGACCTACGGTCCGCTCGGAACGCTGCTGGCGGGCATGTTCCCCACCCAGGTGCGATACACCGGCGCGTCGCTCGCGTTCAACCTTTCGGGGATTCTCGGCGCATCGCTCGCCCCCTACGTCGCGACGTGGCTGGCGCTGAACCACGGCCTGGCCTACGTCGGTTATTACCTCGCCGCTTCCGCGGTTCTGACCCTGATGGCCCTGCTCACGGTGCCTGCAACCGCGCAGCGCTGAGGCGTGCCGCAGCGCGTCAGCCAGTTGCCGGTGGCTTCACCCCGGGCACGCCACGATGAACTCCCGGCGATGCGCCGTGCTCATGGAGCCAGGTCATGAACTCCAGTCCGATCCAGATCGCGTGCCCTCATTGCGCGGCGATCAACCGGGCGCCCCTTTCGCGCCTGAACGACGCACCGACCTGCGGCAAGTGCCACTCGGCGCTGTTCGCGGCGAAGCCGATCGCATTGACCTCGGCAACGTTCGACCAGCACGCGCTGCGCAGCGAGTTGCCGCTGCTGGTCGATTTCTGGGCGCCGTGGTGCGGTCCCTGCCGGACCATGGCCCCGCAGTTCGAGGCCGCCGCTCCGCTGCTGGAGCCGCAGGTGCGCCTGGCGAAGGTCGATACGGAAGCCGAGCCCGCACTGGGCTCGCGCTACAACGTCCGCAGCATTCCGACGATGGTGCTGCTGCACGCGGGCAAGGAGATTGCGCGCCAGTCGGGTGCGGTCGGCACCCACCAGATCGTGGGCTGGGTGCAATCGCAACTGGTCAGGTCATAGCGACGGTTGCAAGCGTCCCGCATGCCTGATCCCGACCGCGCCACGTCGCCCGACCCGCCACCGCAGCCGCCTCCGGAGCCCGACCCGGCCGACTGCTGCGGCGAGGGCTGCGTCCGCTGCATATGGGATCTCCACGACGAAGCCATGGAGCGCTACCGCGCGCGGCTGGCGGCGTGGAAGGCGCGGCATCCCGGGCGATGATGGTTGCCGGTCAGCGCTCGACCGGCTCGTCGGCGATGCCTGCGTCACCCGTTGCCGGTCGAACGTGCTCCAGGTGGGTCAGGTATACGCGCAGGCCGAATTCGAGCCGGTGGTAGTCGGGCTCCATGTGCGTGCACAACTGGTAGAAGGCCTTGTTGTGCTCGCGCTCCTTGAGATGCGCAAGTTCGTGCACCACGATCATGCGCAGGAACCCGGCTGGCGCGTCGCGAAACACTGCGGCGATGCGGATCTCGCGGCTGGCCTTGAGGCGGCTGCCCTGCACCCGGGACACCGCGGTATGGGTGCCCAGCGCGTGGCGCACGACGTGCAGCCGGTTGTCGAAGATCACCTTGTGCACCGGCTCGGCCTTGCGCAGGTAGCGATCCTTGATGTCGATCGTGTATGCGTACAGGGCCTTGTCGTTGCGGACGTCGTGCGCCTGGCCGTAGCGGTCGCGCACCCAGTGTCCCAGGCGGCCGCTCGCCATCAGCTCGCGCACCTGCGCCTGTGCCTGTTCGCCGTACCCGGAGAGGTATTTCAGTGCGGTCATGCTGGAACGATACGGCACGGGCCCGTGTCGCCCGGTCGAAGCCGCGGCGCCGCTAGTCGAGCAGCGCGAGTACGGCCCTGGCCGCCGGCTCGGACGACGCCGGATTCTGCCCGGTCACGAGGTTGCCGTCGGTGACCGCATACGGCTCCCAGTCCCCGCGCCGGGAATACGCCGCGCCGTGCTGCCTGAGCATGTCCTCCACCGGGAACGGCACCACGTCGGTCAGGCCTACGGCTGCCTCCTCGGTGTTGGTGAAGCTGGTGACCGACTTGCCTTTCCCTGATCCCCGGCCCCCGCAACATACAGCCTCGGCGTGTAACTATACGCGGTGGTGGCGGCCCGATTCGTGGCCTCCGACGACGTACAGGACTCCATGAAGACCCCCCACGGCCTGCAGGCACTGATTGACGATGGCGTGATCGACGAGGTCATGCGCCCGCTCAAGAGCGGCAAGGAGGCGGCCGTGTACGTGGTTCGCGCCGGTGGCGAGGTCCGTTGCGCGAAGGTCTACAAGGACATGGCCCAGCGCAGCTTCCAGCAACGTGTGCAGTACCAGGAAGGGCGCAAGGTCCGTGGCAGCCGCGAAGCGCGCGCGATCGGCAAGGCGAGCAAATACGGTCGCAAGCAGCAGGAAACCGCCTGGAAGAACACCGAGGTCGACGCGCTGTACCAGTTGCGCGACGCCGGCGTGCGCGTGCCGGAGCCTTACGGTTACTACCACGGCGTACTGGTCATGGAACTGGTGATCGACGCCAGCGGGCATTCGGCGCCGCGCCTGTGCGAGGTCGAGTTGTCGTCCGAGGAAGCCCGCGGTTTCCACCGCTTCCTGATCAGGCAGGTGGTGAAGATGCTGTGCGTCGGGCTGATCCACGGCGACCTGTCCGAATACAACGTGCTGGTGGGCCCCGAGGGCCCGGTGATCATCGACTTTCCCCAGGTGGTGAGCGCCGCCGGCAACAATGCCGCACGCGCCATGCTGCTGCGCGACGTCAACAACCTGACCGCGAGCCTGGGTTTTTTCGCGCCGGAGCTGCTGGACACCTGGTACGCGGAGGAAATGTGGGCGCTGTTCGAGGCCGGCGAGCTGCGGCCCGACTCCGAGTTGACCGGCAAGTTCGTCCACGACGAGTCGACCGCCGACCTGGACAGCATCCGCCATGCGATCAACGACGCGCGCGAGGAAGCCCTGATCCGCCAGCAGGGGCGCGAGGCGGCGGCCGAAGAGTACTAGCGCCAGCGGTCGAAAAGCCACGCATCGTCGCACCCGGCACGGCCGGCTGCTGGTCGCCCCGCTTCCCTAATCCATTCCTCACCTCCAGGAGTTCCCGATGACGATTCCCATGCACGCCGCATCCGTTCCCGTGTTCAGGCAGATGCTCGGCAGCCTGGCTGAAATCCTCGCCAAGGCCGAGGTGCATGCGGCCGACCGCAACATCGAGCCGGTGGCGCTGCTACAGACGCGCCTGTATCCCGACATGCTGCCGCTGACGCGCCAGGTGCAGATCGCCTGCGACTTCGCCAAGGGCGTCACCGCGCGACTCGCGGGCGCCGAGGTGCCGGTGTACGAGGACCGCGAGCAGAGCTTCGAGGACCTGCGCGCGCTGGTGGCGCGCACGATCGCGTTCGTGGATGGCTTCGACGAGGCCAGCTTCCAGGGCAGCGAGGCGCGCGAGATCGTGACCCGCCCCGGCACGCCCAAGGAGCGCCGCTTCGACGGCCGCAGCTACCTGCTGGGCTACGGGCTGCCGCAGTTCTTCTTCCACGTGACGACCACGTACGCACTGCTGCGCCACAACGGCGTGGAGATCGGCAAGCGCGATTACATGGGCGCGTATTGAAGCAGCGGTTCGGCGCGCATCCGGGGCCCGTCGGGCCCGCAGGACCGCGCTTTTCGTAGCGGCCAGGCGCTGGCGGTCGGACCGGGGCGCGCGGTCCCTCCGTCGGCGCCGCGCGAGCTCGTCAGAAGCGGTCGGTCACCGGCAGGTAGCGCCATTGCCCGACCGGCATCTTCGCCAGCGGAATGCGGCCCAGGCGGATTCGCCTGATCGACACCACCTCCAGGCCGACTTCGGCGCACATGTGGCGAAGCTGTCCCGGCCGCACGTTCTTGATCGCGAACCGCAGCCGTACCTCGTTCTGCCAGCTGACCTTGCACGCGGGCAGGGCGCGCCCCTGATGGCTCAAGCCGCGGGCCAGGCGGCTGAGCGTGTACGGACCGCTTTCGCCCTGGATCTCGACGATGAACTCCTGCTCGATCTGCGCGGCGTCCTCGGTCAGCCGGCGACACACCCGGCCGTCCTGCGACAGCACCACCAGGCCGCTGGCGTCGGTGTCCAGCGGCATCAGTCCGGTGAGCCTTGCGAAGTGGCGGTCGTGGACGCGCCAGCCGCTGGGATCGACCCGCGCGTGGTTTTCCGGCGTGACCAGCAAGGCGGACTGCGCGAACGGGACGCCCTCCGGCTTGTGCAGCAGCATCGTCGCGGGCTCCGTCGGCGTCAGCTGCGCCTTCGGATCGATCTCCACCGCCTGGTCGGCGACCATGAACTGCGGCTCCTCGACGATCTCGCCATCGACGCGCACCCAGCCGCCCTCGATGAACTGCTCGGCCTCCGAGCGCGAGCAGCGGGCGAGATCGGCGACTCGTTTGGCCAGGCGGACCGGTTCTGACATGGGCGCGCTCGATGCGGATGGACGCCCAGTGTAAAGACTCGCGTCCGACAGCAGTGCCTGCTCAGCCGCTCGCCGCTTCCCGCTGCGAGCGTGCGGCGGGAGAGGCAGGCAGCCGGGCGATCTCGTCGGCCAGCACGCGCAGTTGCTGCTTGTCGTCTTCCAGCGTCAGGACTTCCAGCGCGCGCAGCAGCGCCTGCCGCGAGTGGTGCTGGGCACATGCCACGAAGCGCTCGTCGCCGATGCGGGCGAGCGCCCGCAGGGCCTTCTGCAGGCGGATGCCCACTTCGACCATACCGGCGGCGTCGCGCGCTATCGGCCGGAACAGATCGTCGAACAGATCCCGCAGCAGGATGCCGGGAACGTGGACGCTCGGATGGGCGACCTCGTCCGGCGAAGGCTCCCCATGCTCCGCCCATACCGCCAACACGCGCACTGCGCGCCCGATGATGTCGATCGCGGTGCCCGGGTCGTTGACTCCGGTGGACAATGCGCGCGATGCGATCTCGGCCAGGACCGAGGCACCGAAGCGCGGGTCTTGATCGTAGGAGCGCAGCCGGCCGATGCTGAAGGCCCGGCGGACTTCCTCGTGGGCCTCCCCGCCAGGGAACGGATGCACCCACACCAGCGGCCGCGACGGATCGGCCAGGGTTCCCGGCAGCGACTCGATGTACATGCTGCAGCCCGGATATTTCTCCGCGAATGCCGACAGCGCTTCCATGTCGACGTTCTGGACATAGCCGACGCCTTCGGGATGGACCGCCTTCGCCTCCGCTGGCACATCGTCCATGGACAGCAGCGGATTGCCGCCCAGGTACGGGTTGTCGTGGCGGGCGCACATCGCCTTGATCGCCGCCTCTTCGATGCGGTTGGTGGTGCCGGCGACCTGGCCAAGCCTGGAGACGTGGTCGATCCAGCGCAGCAGCGTGAAAACCACGAAGCCCACGACCCCGATGGTGACCACGAACAGCACCAGCCGGCCCTGCGCGCCGTACACGCCCGTGCTGAGCGCGATGATGCCCACCAGGCTGAAGAGAAACGCGCCGATGAAGGTGCCCAGCGCGTTGTGGGCCGTGGGATCGTCGGTCAGCAGCCGGATCGCGCGTGGCGTGACGTTGCTGCTGGCAGCCACGTAGGCGGCGACCATCGTGCTCAGGGAAAAAATCGTCACTGCCAGCATGCTCGAGGCGATCACCCCGAGGATGTTGTCCACCGCCTCGGACCCCACGCCGCGGGAGATCGAGTCGGGAATGAACGGCTTGAGCGCGATTCCCAGCAGCGCGGTGCCGACGGCCAGCAGTGAAAACAGCGAGGATCGAAACCACAGCTTCCGGGTGAGCTGCCTGATTCGCCACTGCAGGCGCGACGGGATCGACCGGCTCATGGCTCGCGGCTATGGGAGCGCTGGTGCGTGCCCAAGCCTGTCAGTGCCCGAGCTTGCCCAGGGAACTGTCGAGCGCCCGCTTGAGCTTGTGCGCGGCGCCGCTGATGGCGGCGCGCATGGTTTCGGCGTCGTTTTCAGCCGTGATCGGCTGCAGTCCCTCCACCCGTGCCTCCATGACGCAATGTTTGTCGTCGCTGCCGGCCTTGCCCGCGTTGGCGTCGCTCAGGTGCACCTCGACCCGGGTGATATGCCTGCCGAAACGGCCCAGTACGCTCTCCACGACGCCGTCGACGTGCTCGGCAAGCGGCTCGTCGCCCTGGATGTGGTTGTCGGTGTTGAGGATTACTTTCACGCATCTGCCTCCGGTGGTGGTTCGGTCATGCGGGGCAGCGCGCCCCGACAGGTCCAAACTAGCCGGGCATGCATGTACGTGGCGAGAAAGCCGACCGCCGCCCGCTTGCGGCGTGCCCGCGACTAGAATGCGCGCACGATGCTCAACCTTGCCGCCTACCACTTCGTCCACGTCGACCGTCCCGACCTGCTCGCGGCGGATCTGCGTGGCTGGGCCGAGGCCGCAGATCTGCTCGGCACCGTGCTGGTCGCTGGCGAGGGACTGAACCTGTTCCTGGCGGGCGGCGAAGACCAGATCGGGTGTTTCATGTCGCAGTTGCGGCGCGACAGCCGCTTCGCGGATATCCGCGTGAAGTTCAGCCACAGCCGCAAGCAGCCATTCTCGCGACTCAAGGTCAAGGTCAAGCCGGAGATCATCGCGTTCCGGCGCGAAGGCTCGGCCCCGCTGGCCGGTCGTGCGCCGGCGGTCGCGCCGGTCGAACTGGCGCGGTGGCTCGGGCAGGGCTGCGACGACGAAGGCCGCCGCGTGGTGCTGCTGGATACGCGCAATCGAGAAGAGGTCGCCCATGGGACCTTCGCGGGGGCGCTGACATTGCCCATCGACAACTTCACCGAGCTGCCCGAAGCGCTGGCCCCGCATCGTGACGCCCTGTCCGACGCCACGGTCGTCAGCTTCTGCACCGGCGGCGTGCGCTGCGAGAAGGCCGCGTTGTGGCTGCGGGCCGCCGGCATGGACAACGTGCTGCAGCTCGACGGCGGCATCCTCGGGTATTTCGAGGAGGTCGGCGGGACCGGCTACGACGGGCGCTGCTTCGTGTTCGACGAGCGCATTGCGCTGGACCCGCAACTGCAACCGCTGGTCGATCCAGGACTGGCCGGTCCGAGCGTGGTCGATGTGAGCCTGGTCGATCCACGCCTGGTCGATCCAGGCTGATCGATACCGCCCGGCAGGGCGCTTTCGTCGCTAGCCGGCCGCACCGGGCGGGGCCGTGCGGTCCGCCTGGAGCCACGCTGCCGCGCCGGCCCCGGCCAGCCGGCCGCTGGCGAAACAGGCGGTCAGCAGGTAGCCGCCGGTGGGCGCCTCCCAGTCGAGCATCTCGCCCGCGCAGAACGTTCCGGGGCGACCGCGCAGCATCAGCGACGCGTCCAGCCCTTCCAGCCGCACGCCGCCGGCGC
>JALYOG010000102.1 GCA_030856985.1 Pseudomonadota bacterium
ACTGGCACGAAGATGGCTGACCCGGCCCGTCCAAACCATGCTGGACACGCTTGAGTCACTCTCACCTGAGGCCCGACAGAACATGGCCGTTCTTGCATGAAAAGGTGGGGAAACCTCAGACTCTGACTCTGTTTTGAACACGCCTGCTGCACTGTCGATCTCACGGGGAGGGCCGAACGGCGATCCAATGGCTGCGCCGGCCGTCGGCATGCATCAGTGACAGCTGCTCGGGATAGCTTTCGGCGATGCTGAAATCCGATCGGCCCTGCAGCAGCGCGGACACAGCGCTGTCCGCCGCCATCAGCTCCCGATCCGCGCAGGCCATGAGCGTGGACTGGATTTCCGGGAGCACCAGTCGGCCGCTCCCATCGATGCGGTAGCGCCCACCGATATGGTTGCAGCCGCCCTCGATCGCGAGTCGGCCGTCGTCGAACACCAGCGTGTGCACGGCCCTGCCACCAGGGAGCGCGGCCGCGATGGGCCGGCCCTGCGCGTCCGCGGCCGTCTGCAACTTCCAGCGGCCGACCTGCGCCAGGGCATCGGCTCCTGCCGACGTCCCCGGCTGCGTAGCGGTGGGCACGCCCGCGGTGCAGGCAGCAATCAACAGCGGCAATAGAAAGGCAGGACGAATGGTCATGGCGGACTCAGGAGGTGATCACGGGCCCTGCTTGCGTATCCCGTATTCGCCGCAGCTTATCAATGTCCTCCAGCTCGCGCGCACGGCGAGCAAGGGCCCGGCCAGGTGGGCGCTCGCCGACACCACGTGTGGCGCGCGACCCTGCCACCACTGCCTGGAGCTCCAGCCGCAGATCCGACGCCAGTCCGAGACCCGGATATGAACCCGAGCCATTTGCGCTCCGTTGCACACTAAAGGGGCTGCTTACCTCCAACGGCGCCGAAATGGCGAAGGAGCATTGCAGGGGGCATGGCGGGCTGGTCGAAGAAGCGAAAAAACACATCCTTCAGGACGGGCCGAACATGGCGGGCACGCTCGCACCTCGGGCTCACGTTCGAGCGTCGTTGGACGAGTTTGACGAAGCGCGTCTGGAACATCGCTATTGCCGCCGCGGATCCGATGAGGCCGTTGGGTTGCTCGAAGTGCGGCGTCGCGTCGGCTCAAGGTCCACTTCGACCTCGCGCCCCCACCCCAGCCCTCCCCCGCGCCCCGAAGGAAGTCCCCTTGGGGGGCAAGCGGAGGAGGGAGCTTGTTACGCGTTGTTTCGGGCAAGCGTCCCGGAGTGGTTCGGGCGTCCGATCGGGTCAGCGCTGCGCGGGGTCGCCTGCACTCGACCGGGATAACCCCTCGGCCGCCGCAACGATATCGCCCTCGCACGGGATCACCAGCAACGCCGCACCAGCCAATGGCGTGTACGTATCCACGCCTACCACCCGCTTGAGCGGCACCGCGCCGAACCCGCCTTCGCTGAGCGCGGTGATCACGCCCTCGCCCACGCCCGCGCTGCGCCGGCCCTCGTCGACCACGATGATCCTTTTGGCACCGCGGGCGCATTCGAGGATGAAGCTTTCGTCCAGTGGCACCAGCCAGCGCAGGTCGATCACACGCGTTTTCCAGCCGAGCTTCTGTTCGATCTCGCGCGCGGCGCGCAGGCTCATCGGAACGCCATTGCCGTAGGTAAAGATGACGAGGTCGTCGCCATTGGCGCCTTCGGGCTCGTACACCCTGCCCTCGCCGATCGTCATCGCTTCGCCCGGCGCCGGGTACGAGGTCAGCCAGCCGCCGTCGCCGGGTTCGTGCAGGTCCTTGGTCATGTACAGCGCGATCGGCTCCAGGAACACCGCGACCCGGCCGTCGACCTTCGCCAGGGCAGTCAGCGTGCGCAGCATGGTACCCGCGTCGTCGCCGCGCGACGGGCAGCCGACGACGAGGCCGGGGATGTCGCGCAACGCGGTGATCGAGTTGTCGTTGTGGAAGTGGCCGCCGAAACCGCGCTGGTAGCCCAGGCCAGCGATGCGCACGACCATCGGGTTGCGGTACTGGTCGTTGGAGAAGAACTGCAATGACGCCGCTTCGCCGCGCAACTGGTCGCAGGCGTTGTGGAAGTACGCGAGGTACTGGATTTCGGGAATGGGCAGCAGGCCGACGTTGGCAAAACCCTGCGCCATGCCCAGGATCATAGTCTCGTCCAGCAACGTGTTGAACACACGCCGCGAACCGAAGGCTTTCTGCAGCCCCTTGGTCACCGTGTAGACGCCGCCCTTCTGCGCCACGTCCTCGCCGAACAGCAGCGCTTCGGGGTACTTGGCGAAGGTGTCGTGCAGCGCGTTGTTGATCTGGATCGCGAGGTGTCGCGGCGGCTGGTTCTCGGGCAGCTTCGCCTCGCTGCCGAACACCTCGAGCCGGCGGCCGCCGAAATCGGCGCGCTCGGCTTCTGCGTTCACCGCGAGCGGCGTGTACGGCGCCAGCGGCGCGATCACGTCCGCAAGCTTGTCGAGCTTCGGCCGCCGATCGGCCTGCTCGGCCGCGGCGAAGCAGCGCTTGCGGGTGGACTCGTACAACGCGAGGACTTCCTCGCACGACATCAGCCCCGATTGCATCGCGATGGCGGCCGAACGCAGCAGCGGATCGGTCGCCTCGACCGCGCAGAGCTCCTCGACGGAGCGCCACTCGATCTCGAAATCGGTGCCGGCGTGGCCCATGATCCGCGTCGTTTTCAGATGCAGGAAAGTCGGCCGGCGCGTGCGACGGCAATGATCGACCGCGCGCTGCACATCGGCATGGCCGCTCGCCATGTCCAGGCCGTCGGCGGCGAAATAATCCAGCCCCTCCATGTTGCGGAAGCGGTTGCCGATCCAGCCGCCTGGGGTCTTGACCGAGATGCCGATGCCGTTGTCCTCGCACACGAACAGCACCGGCGCGGGCAGCTTCTGGTACGCGGTCCACGCGGCGGCGTTGAACGCGGTCTGTGCGGTGGCGTGGTTCGCCGACGCGTCGCCGAACGAGCAGATCGCGATGCTGTCGCCCGGAATCGGCAAGGCATGGCCGATGCGCCGCGCCGCCTCGATCGCGATGGCGGTGCCCAGCGCCTTGGGCAGGTGCGATGCGATCGTGGAGGTCTGCGGCAGCACCCACAGCGGTTTGCTGCCCCAGACCTTGTGGCGGCCGCCCGAAATCGGATCGTCGCGGCTCGCGGCCAGGCTCAGCGCCGAATCCATGACCGGATCCATCGGCTTGCCGTCCGCGCCGGGCAGCTTGCGGAAGCGCTCGGCCATGAAGGCGCCGCTGCGGTAATGCAGAAACGCCGGATCGGTGTGGCGGGTCAGCCGCGCGACCATGGCGTTGCCCTCGTGGCCGCTGGAACCGATGGTGTAGAAGACCTTGTTCTGCACCCGCAGCACGCGCGCCATCAGGTCGAGGTGACGGCTGACCAGTTGCGACTCGAACAGCTCGCGAAACCCGCCTGCGTCCAGCGTGCTGCCGACGAGGACCGGCTCGCCGGGCGCAGGCTTTTCCGCGACGCTGCCGTTCCATTGCTGCACGAACTCGACGAAGTTCACGTCGCAGATGTCGGCGCGGTTGAGGCCGCGCATGCGCGCGGGGATGGGGTTCATGGTGGCCATCGGGCGTCTTGGTTCAAATGATATGAAGGATGAGGGCGACCGCTACCGCGACCGCCAGCAACGCCAGCAGCAGCAATCCCGCCGCGCCGGCAACCCGGGCGCGCGAGGTTCCGGCCACGACGGAATAGGCATTGATCGACGAGACGAGCATCCAGCAGACGGCTGCGATCGCCATCAGGCCGGCCACGATCAACCCGGGTGTCTCGGCGGGCGACACCGGGTACCCGTCGGCCAGGATCGCGAGGTTTCCGCCGATGGCGATCACCGAACATCCCACCAGCAGCAGGAACGGCGGCGACTGGCCCCATGCGCCTGCGACGAACAGCGGCTTGAACGCCACCGGCGTGGCAAGCAGCCTCAGCGTGACGCGCAACAGCGCCACCCAGATGAGAAGTTGAAGCCCGTAGCCGATCACTTCGCCCAGCGCGGCGCCGAGCTCTGCCGTTTCGCCGCTGTGGAGATATTCCGCGACCGGGCCGATCATCGCGCTGAGCACACCGCCCAGCGCGAGCAGGACCCAGACACCGGTCCAGCCTTCGGTACCGATCGATGCCATGGCCTCGCGCGGGCGGAACAGCATGCCGGCGAACGCATTGCCGCTGCGATGGCGCCAGCCGACCATCAGCGAGCCGAGCAGCACGAGCATGGCCAGCACCGGCCAGCGCCATGCCTGCGGCCCTGCCGAAAATATCTCCGGGCCGCTGTCGAGTTCCACGTCGAACTGCAACAGTTCGCGGGCGCTGGCGTAATCGCGCTGCATCAGCTTGTAGTCCGCGGCGGGCACCTCGTCCGCCAGGCGTCGCCACTCGCCCTGCACCAGCAGGTCGCCGCCGTCCACGCGCACGGATCGGACGAAGGAAAAGTACCGGTTCTCGACCTTCTCGGTCTCTGCCGGGATCGACCATCCCTCGTCCAGCGACACGCGCACGGTCTGCCGCCCGCTTCGTGCGCCCGACAGCGCCAGGGGCGACTTGCGCGCGGTCTCCTCCAGGTCCGGCATCCAGTCCGCGAGCTGGAACAGGACCACGCCGAAGGTGCTGCCCTCTTCCTCCATGTTCCATGCCAGCGAGTAGCGTTCGGTGGTCTGTGCCAGATCGCTTTCTTCCGAGTCGGACAATGAAGGCGGTGCGATGCCGCGGATGCCGTCGTAGAAGCCGTGCATGTACTTTTCGTACTGCTCTCCGACTTCGTCCTCGCCGTTGTTGGCGAAGTTGTTGCGTACCGTGGCCGCATGTCCCTGGGCGTAGCGCGTCACCACGCCGAACCTGGCCGTTGCCTCGTGCCCGGACGTGGCCAGCGCGATGCGCTGATGCACGTCGACCAGGAAGCCTTTCGGAACCTCGTTAGGAATCGGTGCGAGCGCGCCTTCGCGGTTGTGGATCGGCAGCCCGGCGCCAAAGGGCAGCGGCTCGCGATGCTCGATGGGCCCGACTTCGCGGTCGCGCGTGGGATCGATCCAGTGATAGCGGCCACCGTGGAATGCCCGCACGATGACATGGTCGAACGCCAGGGCACTGGGCATGTGCTCGCCGAGCCTGCCGTTGAGCACGGTGTTGACCAGCACCGGCTCGGCCTCGATTCCGGCTTCGGCCAGCAGCGACACCAGCAATACCGCCTTGTCCTTGCAGTCGCCGAAGCGCCGCTGCAGGACCAGCTCCGGCCGGTTGGGCGCATGCGAGTTCTGCCCCATGTCCAGCCCCGTGTAGCGCACGTCGCCTTGTGCGAACGCGATCGCCCGCACCAGCGAGCCGTCCTTGTCGGCCGGATCCAATCCCAGCATTTCGGACATCTTCCGCGCCGCGTCCCGATCGCGGAACCGCGACGCATAGAGCGGCGATGCCCAGCGCGCGACCGCGCGCCAGTCGGGGGTGGTCGAGAAGCGGATCTTTCCGAACGCGTCATGGCTGTCGGGCGTGGATGACTCCTGCTTCTGCCTGGGCAACGCGGAGGCCGACAGATCCACGACGCGATCGGCCCCCAGGCGCGTTTCCACGATCCGGTAGCCCTTGCGCGTGACCTGCCACTTCATCGGCATGCCGTCCGGATAGATCATGCGCACGTGACGCCGGGCCAGTGGGGAGGAGTAGCTGGCCGAATACACGTCGTAATAGCCGTCGCCGAACACCGGGTTGTATCCCTCGATGCTGTAGCGGTAGTCGATCCGGTCGCCGACGCGCAGGTCCGGGATCGTGACGCTGAAGGTGAGGCGGCCGTCGATCAGCCCGCGCTCCAGATCGGTTTCGCGCCGAAGCGTTTCGATCCGCGACGCGGCCCTTCGATCCTGCCGGGCACCGTCGCGCCAGACGTCGATCGCGTGCAGACGCACCTGCTGGTAATCGGGCTGGTACTCGATCGTGAACTGCCCCGCCGAAGCCAGCCCGCGCTGCTGCTGGACTTCATAGACCAGCCGCCGGTACCACACCGGCTTGCTGCCGGAAATGTTCACCTGGTCGGAGACCAGCAGGTAACGCACGCCGTCGATCGCCGGCGTCGGCTTCTCGTTGTCGCCGGACCCGGCGATCGCCACCCATGCCGGATCCGCTGCGAACACGATCCGATCGCGCGCGTCCGCGGCATGCGCGCACTGCGGCCAAAGCGTCGCCAGCGCCGCCACCAGCGCCATGAACATGGAAGCGCGCCAGTTCATGCCGCGCCGCGCGACCCCGTTTCATGCCCTGCCGCGGCGATGCGCGCGGCGTGCTCGGCAGCCGGCTCGCGCATTGCGACGAACCCCGGCGTCTGGCGGATGCGCGCGAGCCAGTCGCAAACCGCCGGATATGCCCCCAGATCGAATCCACCATCGGCGGCGACATCGGTGTAGGCGAACAGCGCGATATCCGCGACCCCGTACTCCTGGCCGGTGAACCATGGCTGGCGTTGCAGATGGTGTTCCATCACCGCCAAGGCGCGATGCCCGCGCTCGAGCAGGCCCGGCAACTCCGCCCGCCGCGGCGAGTCGGCGGGGGTCCAGCCGCGGATGAAGCGCGCGACCGCGATGTAGGGCTCGTGGCTGTACTGCTCGAAGAACATCCAGCTCAGGGCCTGCGCGCGCCTCCACGGGTCGTCCGGCAGATAGCGCGTGCCCTCGGCGAGATAACACAGGATTGCATTGGACTCGGCCAGCACGCGGCCGTCTTCGAGCTCGACGATCGGCACCTTGCCATTGGGATTCTTCGCCAGGTACTCGGGCGTCCGCGTCTCGCCGTGGGCGCTGTCGACCTCTACCCAGCGATACTCGCGATCCAACTGCTCCAGCAGCAGCCGCAACTTGTGGCAGTTGCCCGAAACCGACATGCCGTAGACCGTGATCACGCTGCCCGGCCCTCGTGGCGCGCGAACCATTGTTCGCGCGTCTGGCCCCAGATCTCGGTCGGCGAATCCTCGTATGGCGGCGGCAGCTTGCCCGGGCCGCGATTGCCGGACCCCAGCCGCTGCGCCAGCTTCTGCGAGGCGCGATTGTCCGGGTGGATGGAGTGGATGACCTCGCTCCAGGCCAGGTGTTCGAACGCCCAGTCGATCGACGCGGTGGCGGCCTCGAAGGCATAGCCCTTGCCCCAGCTGGACCGCAGGAACGACCAGCCCACCTCGGTGCCGGGCCAGCCTTCGGGTTGCCATGGGCCGGCGTTGCCGATCCAGCGCCCGCTGAGCTTCTCGACCACCGCGAACATCGCGAAACCCTGTATCGCCCAGGCGCCCGGCATCTGCAGGAATTTACGCCAGGCCGCTGCGCGCGGCATGTGCCCGCCGATGTGACGGGCGGCTTCCTCGTCGCCGGAAAGCTCGGCGAAGCCTTCGAAATCTGCGGCTTCCGGCAATCGGAGGATCAGTCTTTCGGTTTCGATCATCGGCGCCAGCGCCATGCGGCCATTCCTGCTGTTTGCGGTTGTCATCGAGCCGTGTCGAGCGGCAGACGCTTCAGAACGCGCTGATCCCCGTGAGTTCGCGGCCCACCACGAGCTGGTGCACCGTCTCGGTGCCTTCGTAGGTGATGACCGATTCCAGGTTCAACGCGTGCCGGATCGGGCTGTGTTCGGTGGTGATGCCGGCGCCGCCGAGCAGGTCGCGCGCCTCGCGGGCGATGTCGATCGCCATGCGGCAGTTGTTCCATTTGGCGAGCGACACCTGGGTCGGCTGCATCTTGCCGGCGTCCTTCAGGCGCCCCAACTGCAGCGCCAGCAACTGCGCGCAGGTGATACGGCGCGCCATGTCGGCGAGCTTGAGCTGCACCGCCTGGTTGGCCGCGACAGGACGATTGAACAGGATGCGCTCCTTCGTATAGTTCAGCGCCTCGTCCAGGCAGGCGATCGCCGCGCCGATCGGGCCCCAGGTAATGCCGTAGCGCGCCTGGGTCAGGCAGCCCAGCGGACCCTTGAGTCCCTTGACGTTCGGCAGCCGGCTGGAATCGGGAACGCGGACGTTGTCCAGGAACAGCGACGATGTCACCGACGCGCGAAGGCTCATCTTGTGCTTGATTTCCTGCGCCGCGAAACCCTTGGTGCCCTTCTCGACGATGAAGCCCTGGATGCCGTCGTCGGTCTGCGCCCAGACGATCGCGATGTCGGCGACGTTGCCGTTGGTGATCCACATCTTGGCGCCATTGATAACCCAGTCGTCCCCGTCGCGGCGCGCGTGGGTCTTCATGTTGGCCGGATCGGAGCCGCCGTGCGGTTCGGTGAGCCCGAAGCATCCGATGACCTTGCCCGCGGCCATGTCGCGCAGCCAGCGCTGCTTCTGCTCGTCGCTGCCGTAGGCGAAGATCGGGTACATGCACAGCGAGGACTGCACGCTGACGAAGCTGCGGATGCCGCTGTCGCCGCGCTCGAGTTCCTGGCAGATCAGGCCGTAGCTGACCGCATTGAGGCCACCGCCGCCGAATTCCTCCGGCAGGGTCGAACCCAGCAGCCCGAGCTCGGCAATCTCGCCGATCAGTTCCTTCGGAAAGCGGCCTTCATCGAACGCTGTGCCGATGATCGGCAACACGCGCGCATCGGTGAACCGCGCAACCGTGTCCTGGACGGCGCGCTCCTCTTCGCTTAGCAGGGAGCGGACGTCGTACAGGTCGTAGGGGTGCAGGGCCATGGGGCGCTCGGGAACAAAGAAGTGCGCCATTGTAAGCGCCCGCCGCTATCGGCGGCACGGTCGTCACGGTTTTGCGGCCCGGTTTGCCGATCCGATGCCCTCGCATCCGGGAGCGGCCCCGCCCGGAGGCCCGCAAAAGAGAGAGGCCCGGAATGTCCGGGCCTCGGTATGGCGTGTCGATGTCGTACGGCGACTCAGCCGCGGGTCGTGTCCCCGGTGAGCGCTGCAGTCTGCACGACCACCTCGCCGTCCACGACGGGCAGGCGCTGCCCCGGGCGTTCGTCCATGCGCACGGTCTGCTCCGTGCCCATGTAGCGGTAGGTGACGTCATAGCCGACCACGTGGTTCTCGCTGCCCAGCGGGATGCGGCTGCCGGGCTTGCTGTCGGTGCGCATGGTGCCGGTGGTGCCATCGGGATTGCGGAAGGTCACGTTGTAGCCCACGACCCGCGAGGTCTGCGAGCTGTCGGATACCGTGCGGCACTGACGGTCGACCCGCTCGACCACCCGCCCACCGACATGGCGCTGGTCGACATTGCGGCCCGCGAAGCCGCCGGCAACGGCACCGGCGATCGTGGCGGCCTTCTTGCCGTTGCCACCACCGACCTGGTTGCCGAGCGCGCCACCGAGCAGGGCGCCGGCAATGGTGCCGCCGACGTTGCCGTCGCGCTCGGGCAGGCGCTCCTGCACCACGACGTCTTCGCACACCTGGCGCGGCGAGGAGACCGTGCTGGTCTCACGCACCGGATCGGTGCCGATCACCGTGGCGTAGAGCTTCTGCTTCTCCCTCACCGGTTCGACCCGGACCACCTCGGCATAGTCGAGCCCGCGTGGCTGGCCGATGCCGCGATCGGCGGCGACGTCGCTGGAGAAGCCCGTGGCCAGCGTGTCGCCGCTGCCGGTGACGAAGCTGCTTTCGGAGGTCGCGGCATCGTCATTGCTGAAGCTGTTGTACGCCGCTACGGCAACGCCGCCTACGAGCAGCGAAGCCAGGGAAACTGCCAGGATTTGCTTGTTCATGACGCGGCTCCTGCTGCGGGACCAGCCCGCCGTGGTTTGTGGGGGCCATTTCACCACCGGTGACCTGAACAGCCGCCCCTACGAGCGAAGCCGACGGACGAGCGGTCGGCACGATCACCGCGTCCGTACAGCTGCGTGATAGCGTTTGCCGACGCCCCCGGGAGACTCGAACATGCCAAGCCCCCTGCTGCTGCCGCTGCTCGGATGGGCGCGCAGGCTGCGCTACCCGACGCTGTTCAAGGTCACCGCCGCGTTGTTCCTGTTGACGCTGATGGTGCCCGATCCGATCCCGCTGGTCGACGAGATCCTGCTGGGACTGGGGACGCTGCTGCTGGCCAACTGGAAGAACCGGAAAGCCCCGCTCGAACACGAAGGACCCGTGCCGCGCTCGCGCAGGTAAGCGCTTGGCCGATGCTGGTAGACAGTCACAGCCACCTGGATGCGGCGGAGTTCGACCACGACCGCCCCGCCGTGCTCCAGCGCGCGCGCGATGCCGGCGTCACCCGGCACATCGTTTGTGGCACCGACGCCGACCAATGGACGAGGATGCGCAGCGTCTGCGTCCAGGCACTCGGCCTGCACGCGGCCTACGGCCTGCATCCGACGTTCCTCTCGCTGCACCGGCCCGAACACCTCGGCCTGCTGCGCGAGTGGATTGGCCGCGAACGCCCGGTGGCGGTTGGCGAATGCGGGCTGGACTATTTCGTCGAGGGCCTCGATCGCGACGCGCAGATGGAGTACTTCGACGCGCAACTGCGCATCGCGCGCGAATTCAATCTGCCGGTCGTGGCCCACGCCCGGCGTGCCGTCGACGCGGTGATCGCCGCGATCCGGCGCATCGGCGGCCTGCGCGGCGTGGTCCACAGCTTTCCCGGAAGCAGGCAGCAGGCCGATCAGCTGTTCGAGCACGGATTCCTGCTCGGTTTCGGTGGACCGGTCACCTATGAACGTGCGCAACGGCTCAGACGCGTGGTGGCGGAGATTCCGCTCGAAGCCATGCTGCTGGAGACCGATTCGCCCGATCAGCCCGACGCAGGCATCCGCGGCCAGCGCAACGAGCCCGCGCGGCTGGCGCAGGTATTGCACACCGTCGCCGAGCTTCGCGGCGCCGATCCCGCCTGCATCGCCGCGGCCACCAGCGCCAACGCCGAGCGCCTGTTCGCGCTGCCCCCGGCCTCCCCACGCTAGGCGGCGGGCTTCTTCTTCAGCAGCAGCTCCAGCGCCTTGCCCACCATCGCGAACGCGAACGCACCGGTAATGTGGGTCGCCGCGCCCAGGCCGGCCTCGCAGTCGAGCTTCAGTGAGGCATCCCCGCCCGAGGACGGCCGAATCCCGCAGACGCTGCCATCGGCCTGCGGGTAGCGCACGTTTTCCAGCGAGTACACCGCCGGAACACCGAAGTAGCGATCGGTATTCTTCGGAAAGTTGAACTCCGCGCGCAGCTTCCTGCGGATCAGCGCCAGCATCGCGTCGTGCTCGGTGCGTGACAGATCGCGAACGCGTACCTGGGTCACGTCGGTACGCCCGCCGGCCGACCCGCACACGATCAGCGGCAGCTTGCGACGGCGGCACCAGGCGATCAGTTCGACCTTGCTGCGAAAGCTGTCGCAGGCGTCGATCACCAGGTCGTGGCCGCGCTCGAGCAGCGATTCCACGTTGCCCGCGACGAGGAACTCGGGCACCGCATCGATCTGGATCAGCGGGTTGATCGCCCGGCAACGCTCCGCCATCGCTTCGACCTTGGCCCGGCCGAACTGCCCGGCGTGCGCGGGCAACTGGCGGTTGCTGTTGGACACGCAGATGTCGTCGGCATCGATCAGCGCCAGCTTGCCGATGCCGCTGCGCGCAAGCGCCTCCACCGCCCAGGAGCCAACGCCGCCCACTCCGACCACGGCGACACGGCAGGCTGCCAGGCGCTCCAGCGCTCCGGAACCGTAGAGCCGGTCGATGCCGGCGAATCGCTGTTGCAGGATGGGGTTTACGGCGGGCTGGTCCATTCGGCTAGTGTAAGCGGGCGTCTCGCACCCCGGCCCGCAGCGGTGACGCCCCGCAGCGGTGCTATCTTCGGCGACCCCGCCACTGGAGCCGAGTCATGAGCGATCCGCAGCGCCCTGCTGGCAGCCCTCCCATGGCGGCGAACGGCCCGAGGTACCTGTTCATGCTGCTCCTGGGCCTGGCGCTGGGCGTCATGGCGACGGTCATGGCACTGCGCGCCCTGGAAGCCCGCCGCGACCATTTTCCCAGCGCGGTGATGCAGGTGCAGCAATGGCACTACGCACGACTCAGGGAAAACCTCGAGCAGAACCGCTGCGCGGCCAGCGACGCGCTCGGGCACCTGCAGGGGCTCAGGCTGCTGGCCAACGACATCGAACCGGCATTTCCCGATTTGCGCGACGACCAGCGCTTTGCCGGTCACGCGCGCCAGCTGAGGGTGGATCTCGACGCCGCCCTCGCCACCCCGCCCCGCGATTGCGCGCAACTGACCGGCACCGTGCAGGCGCTGGGACAATCCTGCAAGGGCTGCCACCAGGACTTCCGTGGCTAAACGCCTGCGAACAAACGGTCTACGCGGGATGAACGCCATCGGTGCGATTGATCACCTGTTCACGGGCCTGCGCCTAGCTTCAAGACGTGGCGAATCCTGCCACCGCCTTCGATGCAGGAGTTCCAACATGAAAACCCATACCCTCGGCATGGTCGGCCTGGCCGCCGCCGCCTCATTGATTGTGTCGGGATGCGCGACCCCGCGCACCGATCCCGGATACCGCACCACCGCCCCTTACGGCAGTACGGTGAACTGCATGGACTGCGGAACCGTCGTTCGCATCGAACCGGTCGGAACCCGCAGCAACGTGCCCAATGCCACCGGCGCGGTGCTCGGCGGATTGGTCGGCGCAGCGGCAGGTCGCGAACTGGCCGATGACGAAAGCAGCGGTCGCCGCAACACGGCCACCGTCGGCGGCGCCGTCGCAGGCGCCATCGCCGGCAACGCGATCCAGAATCGAGTCGGCGCGGGTACCACTTACAACGTCCATGTGCGCATGAACGACGGTCGCACCACGGTGGTCAGCCAGAACGACCTTGGCGGCATCCGCGAAGGCTCGGCGGTCCGCGTCTACAACGGCCGCGCCTGGGCGCGTTGAGCCCGCGTCGCCAACCCGCGCGACCCATGTTGTGAAAACACGACGCCCGGCCATGCCGGGCGTCTGCATTTGGGTGAATCCTGTGCCCCAGGCCACGCGGCCGCGCAAGGAACGATGACACGCGGCCCCGCAAGGAGCGATGATGGGCCGCTCGCGGCGGACAGATCCGCCGACACCGCTACTGCCGCAAGGGGACGTACCACTGGAAGCTCAGACGATCTACTACGCCCTGGCCGCGGTTCTCGTGCTCGTGGGTGTCGCCGGAACGGTCCTGCCTGCCCTGCCCGGTGTTTCGCTGGTATTCGCCGGCATGTTCCTGGCGGCCTGGGCCGGAAACTTCGAGATCGTCGGGCCGGGCATGCTGGTGCTGCTCGGGATGCTGACGCTGCTGTCGATCGTGATCGATTTCGCGGCCGCCGCCATTGGCGCCAAGCGCGTTGGCGCAAGCCGCAAGGCGCTGGTGGGCGCGATCGCAGGCACTTTCGCCGGGCTGTTCTTCGGACCGATCGGCCTGCTCGCCGGGCCATTCGTCGGCGCCCTGCTGGGCGAACTCATCCACGTGCGCGAGTTGCGCCAGGCCACCCGCGTCGGCATCGGCACGTGGCTGGGTATCGTGCTGGGTACCGTGCTGAAGCTGGGGCTGGCATTTGGAATGCTGGGGCTGTTCGCGTTCGCCTGGTATGTCTGACAGTGAGTCTGGACGACCTTCACGCAACTTTCGTGCCGGAAAAGCGACGGTGCGTAGCCGAGGGGAATCTCGACCGATGGACTTGAGCTGGAGCCGACGACGCATGGGCTGGACGATTTTCCTGACTGCTCTGGTGAGCATTGTGCTGGTGGCGCTGGCAATGAACTTCGCCACCCCCGAAAAGAAGATCGAACGGCGCATCACGCATCGGCATTCCATCGACGACGCGCAGTTCCGGCGCGAAATGACCGTCATGCTGGGCCCGGCGGTGATCACCGGAAACCACGTCACCGCGCTGCACAACGGCGCCGAGATATTCCCCGCGATGCTCGAAGCCATCCGCGGCGCGAGGGTTTCCATCACGTTCGAAACCTACATCTACTGGTCCGGGGAGATCGGCACCGAATTCGCCGAGGCCCTGGCCGAGCGCGCCCGCGCCGGAATTCCGGTCAACGTGACCATCGACTGGGCCGGCAGCATCAAGATGGACGAGCAGCTGCTCTCCCTCATGGAAGATGCCGGTGTCCGCGTGCACCGCTACCGGCCGCTGCACTGGTACAACCTGGGACGGATGAACAACCGCACCCACCGCAAACTGCTGGTGCTCGACGGGCGCACCGCGTTCACCGGAGGCGTCGGCGTGGCGGATGTCTGGCAGGGCAATGCGGAGGACGCCGATCACTGGCGCGACACGCACTACCGCATCGAAGGCCCGGTCGTGGCGCAGGTGCAGGCGGCATTCAACGACAACTGGATCAAGACCACCGGCGAAGTTCTCAACGGCGTCGACTACTTCCCCGCGATCGAACCGGCAGGCGACATGGACGCGCACATGTTTCTGTCCTCGCCGGCCGGCGGCAGCGAAAGCATGCACCTGATGTACCTGCTGGCGATCGCCGCGTCGGAAGACACCATCGACCTGGCCGCCTCGTACTTCGTGCCCGACGAACTCATCGTCAATGCCCTGGTGGAGGCGCGCACGCGCAACGTGCGCATCCGTATCCTCGTGCCGGGCCCGCACCTGGACTCCGAGACGGTGAAGCTGCGTTCCAAGGCCGAGTGGGGAACCCTGCTCGAAGCAGGCGCGGACATCCACGTGTACCAGCCCACGATGCTGCACACGAAGCTGCTGATCATCGACCGGCAATTCGTATCCGTGGGTTCGACCAACTTCGATCCGCGTTCGTTCCACCTCAACGACGAGGCCAGCCTCAACATCTACGAGCGGGACTTTGCGACCGGGATGACCGAGGTGTTCGAGGGCGATCTCCAGAAGGCGAAGCCTTATACGCTGGAGATGTGGAAGCAGCGCCCCTGGAAGGAAAAGCTGGCCGAGCGCGTGCTCTGGCCGATCCGATCGCAACTGTGAGGTGAGCTTGAACCGTTCGCCGGACGCCGTGCGCTGCTGCTGCAGGCGTCTGCTGCCGGTGTTGCTGGCGTTCGCGCTGGCGCCCGCCGACCTGCTCGCCCGACAGACCGACCCTCCGGGCGCGACCGGCACCGAAAATGCCGCACGCGGCCCGGCGGCCAGTCCGACATCCGAGATGGTCACGCAGGAGATCCGCCGCGGCCAGGCCGACGACGAGCGGATCGCTTCGCAGGTGGCGGCACGGCTCGCTCGGCAGGAGTCGCTCGGCGGCGTGTCGACCCGGGTCAATGCCGGAACGGTGATCCTGACCGGTACGGTGCCGGCGGAAGTCCATCGCGAGCTTGCCGAATCGGTGGCCGCCAAGGTCCCCGGCGTCGTCGCGGTGGACAACGAGATATCGCTCGGCACCAGCGTGCGCGACCGGCTTCGGCCCGCGCTCGATCAGGTGCAGGACAAGTTCATGCGGCTGCTTGCTTCGCTGCCGCTGCTGCTGCTGGCCTTTGCACTGGTGGTGGTGTTCGCCTGGATCGGACGGGCACTGGCGCGGCGATTGCACCTGTTGCGCCGGGGCAGCCGCAATCCCTACCTGGACAGCCTGCTTCGACAGCTCGTGCGACTCGCGCTGCTGCTGATCGGCCTGCTGATCGCGCTCGATCTCGTCGGTGCGACCGCGCTGGTCGGGGCGGTGCTGGGTTCGGCGGGCGTGCTGGGCATCATGCTCGGCTTCGCCTTCAGGAACCTTGCCGAAAACCACCTTGCCGGCGTCATGCTCAGCCTGCGCAGGCCTTTCGAGCCCGGCGACCACATCGTCGTGGACGGGCACGAGGGCAAGGTGATGTCGCTCAACTCGCGCGCGACGGTACTGATGACGCTCGACGGAAACCACCTGCGCCTGCCGAACGCGATGGTCTTCAAGAGCGTGCTGCTCAACTACACGCGCAACCCGATGCGCCGACTGCAGTTCTCGCTCGGGATCGGCACCGGCGAGGACCTGAGCGCCGCCCGCAGGGTCGGCATGGACGCGATGCTGCGCATGGATGCGATCGCCACCGATCCACCGCCGAACGCGGCGGTCCAGTCGGTGGGCGACTCCTCGGTGCAGATGGATTTCTTCGCCTGGGTCGACCAGCGCGAGGTCGACTTCCTCAAGACCCGCAGCGAGGCGATCCGACAGGTGAAACTGGCGATCGAAGCCGCCGGGATGGACATGCCCGAGCCGATCTACCGCGTGCAACTGAGCAATCCACCTCCACCCGGCGCTGCCAAGCCCGGGGAAACGGTCCAGGAACAGGCGCGCAAGGGCCAGCAGTCGCGGGAAGGGCAAACAGCCGATGTGTCGGTCGATCACAACCTCGATGCGCAGATCGCCCGCGAACGCGCCGAGCAGGAAGGCACCGACCTGCTGCAGCATCCCGCGCCCAAGGAGTGAACCGCGGGACAGTGCGCGTTATTTCACCTCGAGCGGAATCGCAGGCAGCCGCCCCGCGATCCGCGCCTGCCATTCCTCCGGTCCGGTCTGGTGGACGGACTCGCCGCTGCTGTCGACGGCAACCGTCACCGGCATGTCCTGCACGGTGAACTCGTAGATCGCTTCCATGCCCAGGTCGGCGAACCCGACCACGCGCGAGGCCTTGATCGCCTTGGACACCAGGTAGGCGGCGCCGCCGACCGCCATCAGGTACACCGACTTGTGCCTGCGGATCGCCTCGATGCCGGTCGGGCCACGTTCGGCCTTGCCGACCATTCCCAGCAGCCCGCTCTGCGCCAGCACCAGATCGGTGAATTTGTCCATGCGCGTGGCGGTGGTCGGGCCGGCGGGGCCCACCACCTCGCCGCGCACCGGATCGACCGGCCCGACGTAATAGATGAAGCGGCCGCGGAAATCCACCGGAAGCTCCTGCCCCGCATCGAGCATCCCGACGATGCGCTTGTGCGCGGCGTCGCGGCCGGTCAGCAGCCTGCCATTGAGCAACAGCACCTCGCCCGGTTTCCAGCCGGCGACATCGGCCGCGGTCACCGAGTCCAGGTCGACGCGGCGCCCTTTGGAACTGTCGTAGGTCAGCCGCGGCCAGTCCTCCAGCGACGGCGGCTCCAGCATCACCGGGCCACTGCCGTCGAGGACGAAATGGGCGTGCCGCGTGGCGGCGCAATTGGGAATCAGTGCCACCGGCAGGTTGGCCGCGTGCGTGGGGAAGTCCTTGACCTTGATGTCCAGCACCGTCGTCAGCCCGCCCAGTCCCTGCGCGCCGATCCCCAGCGCGTTGACCTTGTCGTACAGCTCCAGCCGCAGTTCCTCGGCGCGCGTGCTCGCGCCGCGCGCCTGCAGCTCGGTGATGTCGATCGGCTCCATCAGCGCTTCCTTGGCCAGCAGCATCGCCTTCTCGGCCGTGCCGCCGATGCCGATCCCCAGCATCCCCGGAGGACACCAGCCCGCGCCCATGGTCGGCACGGTCTTCAGCACCCAGTCCACGATTGAGTCAGAAGGGTTGAGCATCGCGAACTTCGACTTGGCTTCCGAGCCGCCGCCCTTGGCGGCGACGATCACGTCGACGGTATTTCCCGGCACCACTTTCATGTTGACCACGCCCGGCGTGTTGTCGCCGGTGTTGCGGCGCTTGCCGGCGGGATCGGCGAGCACCGACGCCCGCAGCTTGTTGTCCGGATGGTTGTACGCGCGGCGCACGCCCTCGTGGACCATGTCCTCCACGCCCATCGTCGCGTCGTCCCAGCGCACGTCCATGCCGATCTGCAGGAACACCGTCACGATGCCGGTGTCCTGGCAGATCGGGCGGTGGCCTTCGGCGCACAGGCGCGAGTTGATCAGTATCTGCGCGATCGCATCGCGCGCCGCGGGGCTGCGCTCGCGCTCGTAGGCGCTGGCCAGGCTGCGGATGTAGTCCACCGGATGGTAGTAGCTGATGTATTGCAGGGCATCGGCCACCGACTGGATGAAGTCCTCCTGCCTGACGCGGGCGGGGCGGCGGTCGGTCGACATCGTCGGATTGGCGCAGTGGCTCACAAGTGTCCGGCCAGAACTCGGGGAAGCGACATTCTACCCGGCCGCCAACGGCAGGCCCTGCCCGGCGAGCAGCGGCGGCGCGGTTCAGCCCGCGGCGCACTCCAGGAGGTAGCGCCCGAGGGCATCGTCCAGCGCCGGCATCGCAAACGAGCGACTGCTGCCCAGCGCGCTGTAGCGGCGGCGGTCACCGCGACCAGCGCCAGGGCGGCTATGGACAGGACCAAGGCCGCCACGCCCAGAGCGGTCAGGCCCGCGACGGCAGTCAGTTCGCGCAGGACGATGTCCGCTACGCCCGCGGACCGAACGATCCGCGGCAGAGCACCGCCTTGCCCAGGACGATCACCTCGATGCGAGCGAGATCCTGGTGATGGTCGTGCGCGGGTGCGGCGCGGCGCCGGCCGGCATGGCATGCCGCGCGCCCTCCTGGGTGAAACGACCCTTGACGCGGTCCCGACTAGGCTGAAGGCAACCCGGCGGAGAAAACCATGAATCAGTCCAACCAGCCTGTCGAGGACCGGCAGCGCGATCCCGAAGCCGCAGGGACAGCGCCCGAGGCCGAGACCGGCCCCGGACGACGAAGTGCGCGCATCCTCAAATTCCTGCTCAAGTATCGCAACGCCGGGGTGTTCCAAGGGCTGGACCTCGACGAGGTGGCGTGCGGCGTGGACGAGGCCTGCGTGTCCGGAAAGCCGGAAGAATTCGTCGCCGACCTGGAGGCGCTGGGCCCGACGTTCGTCAAGGTCGGGCAAGGACTGTCGACCCGGCCGGACATGGTGCCAGCGGCTTACATCGCCGCGCTGGAGCGCATGCAGGACGATGTTGCGCCGGTACCGTTCGAGGCGATCCGCGAGGTGGTGGAGAGCGAGCTGGAGGTGAAGATCAGCCGCGCCTTCGCGAGCTTCGATCCGGAGCCGATCGGCAGTGCGTCGCTGGCGCAGGTGCATCGGGCCAGCTTGCGTGACGGCCGCATGGTCGCGGTCAAGGTACAGCGCCCGAACATCGTCGAGCAGATCCGCGGCGATCTCGACGCGCTCGCCAGCATCGTCGGGAAGATCGACCACGCCACGGCCGTGGGTCGCCGCATGCACTTCGCCGACTGGGTCCACGAGTTCCGCAAGACCCTGCTGGCCGAACTGGACTACCGCGTCGAGGCCGAGAACCTCGACCGCTTCGGCGAGCATTTCGCGGAGTACCCGGAGCTCTACGTGCCCAGCCCGGTCTGGGATCTGACGCGGGCCCGGGTACTGACGATGGATCTGGTCGTCGGCACCAAGGTGACCGAGATCAGCGGCACCCGCCGCACCGAGGAGTCGCTGGGCCATCTGGCCAGCGCACTGCTGCGCGGCTACCTCGACCAGACCTTCGTGCATGGCGAAATCCATGCCGACCCGCACCCCGGCAACCTGCTGGTGACCGAAGACTGCCGGCTGGCGATCTTCGATCTGGGGATGGTCGCCCACGTTCCGCCGCGGCAGCGCGATCGGCTGCTCAAGCTGCTGTTCGCGGCGGTCGACGGGCGCGGCGAAGAGGTCGCCCAGGAAGCGATCGCGATGGGCACGCGCCTGGAGGATTTCAGCGAGGAGAACTATCTGCGCGAGGTCGGGCAACTGGTGTCGCGTTATGCAGCCCATCATTCCGTGCGCAGCGGTCCGCACGGCATGTCCGAAGGCCGGCTGGTGCTCGACCTCACCCGCCTGGGTGCGGCCTGCGGGCTGCGCACGCCGCCGGAACTCAGCCTGCTCGGCAAGACATTGCTGCACCTGGAAAGCGTCTGCCGCGCGCTGGATCCCGCGATAGATCCGAAACGGATCGTCGAGGAGCACCTGGAACACGTCATGCGCGCCCGGCTGCGCAAGTCCCTGTCGCCGGCCGGCCTGGCAGGCGAAATGATGGAAGTGCAGCGACTGCTGCGCGAGGCGCCACGAAAGATCGCCGACGTGCTCTCGCTGCTCGCCGACAACCGCATGCAGGTCCGGCTGGTGGGACTGGAAAATTCCCAGGTGCTGGAAGCGCTGCAGAAAATTGCCAACCGGGTTGCGGCTGGCGTGATCACCGCCTCGCTGATCCTCGCTTCGGCACTGATGATGCGCGTCGACGCGGGCCCCCAGCTGTGGGGCTATCCGGCGATCGCGCTGGTGTTGTTCCTGGTCGGTGCGGGCCTGGGCCTGGCGATCGTCGTGAGCGCCATGCTGAGCGACCGCAAGGCCCAGCCGCGCGAAGAGCGCGGTCCGCGATGACCCAGGCGACGACGGTCGGCAGCGCGGATCCGTCCCACACGCCATCGGGCCCGCGGTCGCGGCTGAAGAATGCCCTGGTCGACGCCGACGACCTCATGGACGCGGCACGCCGGCGGCTCGACAGCCGCCTGGGGCGCAACCTGCCACGCCACCTGGCCGCATACCGCGGCTATGCCGATGCGCGGGGCGCCGAGTTGTTCGGACGGGTGCTCGCAAGGGAACCGCGCGGCGGACCCGGCGAGACCGACGGGTGGTTGGACAACCTGTTGAACACCTACCGGCGCTTCGACAGCCGGGAAGTGCCTGGCGTCGCGCTCAAGGTGAGGTTCCGCGACGCGGAGGTGGACGCACTCAGCGACCACGAGGGCTACTACACCGCCGCCATCGCTACGGCATCGACGCCCAGCGAGCAGCTCTGGGACAACGCGACGACCTCGCTGCGCGACGGCACCCTGTCCACGGCGCAGCCGATCATGCAGGTGGGAGAGGAAGCGGGCTACGGTGTGATCTCCGACATCGACGACACCATCCTGCACAGCAGCATCACCAGCTGGAAAACCGCAGCACAGCTGACGTTCCTGCACAACGCGCGCACCAGGCAGCCGCTCCTGGGCGTCGCCGGCCTCTACCAGGCGTTGCAGGACGGCGCCGATCACAGCGGCCGCCATCCGATCTTCTACGTGTCCAGCTCGCCATGGAACCTGTACGACCTGCTCGAGGATTTCATGGACCTCAACGCGATCCCGCCCGGTCCGATCTTCCTGCGTGACTTCGGCATCGATCCGGGCAAGTTCATCGCAACGCCAGGACACCATCACAAGCTCGACCGCGCGCGGATGTTGATCGAGCGGTTTCCGCAGCTGCGCTGGGTGCTGATGGGCGATTCCGGACAAGCCGACGCCGGGCTCTACTCGGAGGCCGCGCGCACCTACGGCGACCGCATCGCGGCGATCTACATTCGCGACGTCGATCCGGACGACGACTCGGCGCACGACCTCAGGACCGACTGCCACATCGAGCGCGTCGCTGGCACATCGGTGCCGATGCTGCGGGTGAGCGACAGTTTTGCGATTGCCGAGCACGCCGCCGGGCTGGGCCTGCTCGATCCGCAGGCCGTCGCCCGCGTCGCGTCGGAAGTGCTGCACGACCAGCATCGCCCCAGCCTCGCCGAAGCGGCGGTCGACGGCGCCGTCGGAGTCGGACCCTCGCCTGGCGACTGACGGATGGGCGGCGCGGCTCCTTGAGATGAAGAGCCTGCAACGCGGGTTAAAATGGCGCGACCTACGCTCTCCCCACTCCCATGTCCTCTGCCTTCGGCACCGAAACCGTGCTGGACGTCCGTCACTGGACGGACGACTACTTCAGCTTCACCACGACCCGCGACGACGGGTTCCGCTTCGAGAACGGCCAGTTCCTGATGATCGGCCTGGAAGTGGAACAGCCCGACGGCACGCGTCGGCCGCTGATGCGTGCGTATTCGATCGCCAGCGCGAATTGGGAAGAACAGCTGGAGTTCTTCAGCATCAAGGTGCCCGACGGCCCACTGACATCACGGCTGTGCCACATCCGGCCCGGCGACCGCGTGCTGATCGGCCGCAAGCCGACCGGCACGCTGCTGATCCACGACCTGCACCCCGGACGCAACCTGTACCTGCTCGGCACCGGGACCGGGCTGGCGCCATGGCTGGCGGTGATCAAGGATCCTGCGACCTACGAGCGATTCGACCGCGTGATCCTCGCCCATGGCGTGCGGCACCGTCGCGACCTCGCCTACTACGACTACATCGTCAATGAATTGCCGCGCCACGAGTTTCTCGGCGAGCAGATCGCCGGGCAGTTGCTGTATTACCCCGCTGCCAGTCGCGAGACCTTCGGGTTCCGGGACCACGAACGCCGCGGGCGCCTGACCGACCTGGTGGACAGCGGACAGATGATGCAGCAGCTCGGCATCGAGCCGCTGGACCCGGCGCATGATCGCGCGATGATTTGCGGAAGTCCGCAGATGCTCACCGACTTCCGCGAACTGCTCGACGCGCGCGGCTTCAAGGTCGCCCCGCGCATCGGTGTGCCGGGCGACTATGTCTACGAGCGCGCCTTCGTGGAGAAGTGAGGTTTTCCGATCGATCCGGTGAGCCGTCGACACGAGCCCGCCGGCCGCGGATCGGCCGACATGGCGATGCCGCCTCAGCATGCGGCGCCGTCGGCCTTAGCGCCTTTTTTGCCTTTGCCTTTCCGTTGCCTTTGCTCTTGACCCACCACCTCGACAGCTTCTCGGCGTCTATGATCCGTAGGCCGCCGAGAGGCGGTCGAGATGGTGGGTCAAGTGCAAGCGCAAGCGCGAGAGCGAGAGCAACAGCAACAGCAACAGCGACAGCGACAGCGACAGCGGGCAAAAGGACCGGTCGCACGACCCTGGACCCGCCGGCATCCTGCTGCCGCTGTCAACCCATTCCACAAGCGCGACCACATCGCCACAATCGATACGCCGCCAACCGCACGCCCCGCAGAGACACGAGCAACCGATGCCCCAGTCCTCCATTCCACCCTCCCCCGCCCTCGCCGAGCAGATCGCCCGCGCCATCGCGGCGGAGATCGGCGCGCAACCGGCGCAGGCGCGCGCGGCGATCGGGCTGCTGGACGAAGGCGCGTCGGTGCCGTTCATCGCCCGCTACCGCAAGGAAGTCACCGGCGGCCTGGACGACACCCAGCTTCGCAACCTCGAGGTGCGCCTGGGCTACCTGCGCGAGCTGGAGGAGCGGCGCGCGACGGTGCTGGCCAGCATCGACGCGCAGGGCAAGCTCTCGCCCGAGCTGCGCGCGCAGATCGAGGCCGCCGAGAGCAAATCCCGCCTCGAAGACCTCTACCTGCCGCACAAGCCCAAGCGACGGACCCGGGCGCAGATTGCGCGCGAAGCCGGGCTGGAGACGCTCGCGGACGGGTTGCTGCAGGACCCGTCGCTGGAACCGGAGACCTTCGCCACCAGTTTCGTTTGCGCCGAACATGGGTTCGCCGATGCCCGCGCCGCACTCGACGGCGCCCGCGCGATTCTGATCGAACGCTGGGGCGAAGATCCCGCGCTTGTCGGTGAACTGCGCAGCTGGATGGCGTCCGTCGGGGTGATCCGCGCCCGGCTTGCCGACGGCAAGGAAGCGGAGGGCGCGAAGTACCGCGACTACTTCGACCATGCCGAATCGCTGGCGCGGATTCCCTCGCACCGCCTGCTCGCCTTGTTCCGCGCACGACGCGAGGAAATCCTGCACCTGGATCTCGATCCGGGAACCGACGCGGATGCCGGCCACGGGTACGCCGAGGCGCGCGTGGCACTGCACGCCGGCATCCGCGCGCAGGACCGCGCCGCCGATGCGTGGCTGCTCAATGCCTGCCGCCTCGCGTGGCGGGCAAAACTGCACCTGCACCTGATGCTGGACCTGTTCGCTCAGGCACGCGAAAAAGCCGAGGCCGCCGCAATCGACGTGTTCGGCGACAACCTAAAGGATCTGCTGCTCGCCGCACCCGCCGGACCCAGGGCAGTGCTGGGCATCGACCCGGGCATTCGCACCGGCTGCAAGATCGCGGTGGTCGACCGCACCGGCAAGCTGCTCGCGCACGACACGATCTACCCGCACGAGCCGCGCAGGCAGTGGGAGCAGTCGCTGCAGACGCTGCGTGCCTTGTGCGTCGAGCACAATGTCGAGTTGATCGCCGTCGGCAATGGCACCGCGTCGCGCGAAACCGACAAGCTCGCCGGCGACGTGATCCGGCTGCTCGCAAACCCGAAGCTGCAGAAAGTCGTGGTCAGCGAAGCCGGCGCCTCGGTGTACTCGGCCTCCGAGCTGGCGGCCAACGAATTCCCGGACCTGGACGTGAGCATCCGCGGCGCGGTCTCGATCGCACGGCGGCTGCAGGACCCGCTGGCGGAACTGGTCAAGATCGAGCCCAGGGCGATCGGCGTGGGCCAGTATCAGCACGATGTCGACAGTCATCGGCTGGCGCGTGCGCTGGATGCGCGCGTCGAGGACTGCGTCAACGCGGTGGGCGTCGACGTCAACACCGCTTCGGCGGCGCTGCTGGCGCGCGTGTCGGGGCTGTCGTCGACGGTAGCCGAGAACATCGTGCGGCATCGGGATCAACACGGCGCGTTCCGCTCGCGACGCGCGCTGCGCGACGTGCCCCGGCTCGGCGACAAGACCTTCGAACAGTGCGCCGGCTTCCTGCGCATTGCCGGCGGCGACGAACCGCTGGACGCCTCATCGGTGCACCCGGAGGCCTATCGCTTGGTCGAACGCATCGTGAAAAGCTGCGGCCGCGCCGTCGCCCAGCTGGTCGGCGATACCGGCGCGCTGCGCTCGATCGATCCCGGGCGGTTCGTGGATGAGCGCTTCGGATTGCCCACGGTGCGCGACATTCTTCGCGAACTGGAAAAGCCCGGTCGCGATCCGCGGCCGCAGTTCAAGGCGGCGCAGTTCGCCGAGGGCGTCGAGGACCTGCGCGACCTGAAGGTCGGCATGATCCTGGAGGGCGTGGTCAGCAACGTCGCCGCTTTCGGTGCGTTCGTCGACGTCGGCGTGCACCAGGACGGGCTGGTGCACATCTCCGCACTGGCGGACGGCTACGTCAAGGATCCACGCGATGTCGTCAAGGCCGGCGACGTGATCAAGGTGCGCGTGCTCGAAGTGGACCTGCCGCGCAAGCGGATCACCCTGACCTGCCGCCTCGACGACAGCGTGGCCACGCCGCGGGAACGGCCGGCGCACAACGCGGGCGTCGAGCAGCGGCGACCGCCGAAGTCGCGCAGCGATGATCGTCGGAGAGCCGGCGCAGCCGCGCCTCCGCTGGCACCGCCGGCAAACCACGCGCTGGCGGCAGCCTTTGCAAAAGCGAAAAACCGGGACTGAGCCGTCCCGCGCCGAGGTAGCTCGATCGCGGGCTGCTTGCTCCCCTTTCTTACCGGGAGACCGCCCCCAGCGCAGCCTCGATATCGGCCGCGATGGCCTCAGGCTGGTCGGCAGGCGAGTAGCGCTTCAGCACCCGGCCGTCCCGACCGACCAGGAACTTGGTGAAGTTCCACTTGATCGCATCGATGCCCAGGAATCCGCCCTTCTCGTCCTTGAGCCAGCGCCACAGCGGGTGCGCATCGCTGCCGTTGACCGCCACCTTGGCGAACATCGGGAAGGTCACCTCGTAATTGAGCGAGCAGAACTGGCGGATCTCGGCTTCGTCCCCAGGTTCCTGATGGCCGAACTGGTCGCAGGGGAAGCCCAGCACCACCAGCCCGCGCGATCCGTACTCGCGCCACAGCTTCTCCAGGCCGGCGTACTGCGGGGTGAACCCGCACCTGGAAGCCACGTTGACGATCAGCAGCACCTTGCCGCGGAACTCATCCAACCCGCGATGCCGGCCTTCGATGTCGGCGGCGCTGAACTCGTACGCGGTTTCTGCGGAAGTGGCTGACATGCGGCGTATCTCCCCTGGAGGTGGCGCGGCGGGATTACCGGGCCGGTGCGGCGGCGACCTTCACCGGCGTTGCGAAGGGCTTGACCCCAAGCGCCTCGTGGATCTCCGCCGGGTAGTACGCAACGTCGCCCTGCAACACCAGCGCGACCTTGCGGATGTCGGCGATGTCCCCCGTCGGGTCGCCATCGACCAGGATCAGGTCGGCGCGCTTGCCCGGGGTGATCGAACCGCGATCGTCCAGCGTGCGCGACACCTTCGCCGCCGTCCAGGTCGCGACCTGCAGAGCTTCGGTCGGCGTCATGCCAGCCTGCACGTACAGCTCCAGCTCGCGCTGCAGGGTGAAGCCGACCATCTCGTCGGTTCCCGCCACGATCGGCACGCCGGCTTCGTGCATCCTGCCGACGAACTCCACCAGCTTGGCGAACGAGCGCTTGTACTTTTCCGCGGTCGCGTCGTCGGGAATGTTCATCTCCGCGGCACGGCGCCTGCGCTGGATGTCCGGCGGCAGGTGGTCGGCGACATCGGCCACGATCGGCGACAGCTCGCCGTCGCGCTGGTGCAGGAACTCGAACGTGGCCAGGGTGGGATCGACCACGATCTGCTTCTGCGCAAGCAGCGCGATGAAATCCGTGACCGGCTTGCTGTCCAGATCCAGGTCGGCGGTGCGGTCGGCAACGAGGTAGAAGCGCTCCAGCGTGCGGGTGTCGGTGGTCGGGGTGACGAAGAAATTCAGCAGCAGCTGGTTGATGTGCTGCAGCTCGTCGTAGCCAAGTTCGACCACTTCCTCGGCGCGCATGAACGCCGGCACGTGGCCGCTGACGCGCAGGCCTTCTTCGTGTGCGTAGCTCGCCGTTTCCTTCACCAGCTCCTTCGGAAACGAGTTGTAGATCTTGATCTGCGGGTAGCCGTGGGCGGCGTACCAGTCCACCGCTTCCTTGGCCTCGTCCATGTTGCTGATGACGAAGCCGTTGCGCGCCGAGAATTTGCTCTCGCCCTCGATGAAACCGGCAGGCACCACGTTAGGCGACATCAGCGTACCGGCCTTGATCTCGGCCATCAGCTGCTGCAACGTCGCGTTGTCGTTGCCCATGTCGCGCACGGTGGTGACGCCGGCCGCGAGGTTGAGGCCGCCGTCCCAGCGACCGACGTGCCCGTGCATGTCGAACAATCCTGGCAGCAGCACCCGTCCGGCGGCGTCCACCACATTGTCAACGCCAGGCGCCTGACCGGCGTCTGCGGTGGCCGAAACGGAAACGATCCGACCGTCGCGCACCAGCACGTCCGACGCCGGTCGCAGCGTCGCCGTCTGGCTGTCGAACACGCGCGCATTGCGGATCAGCGTGCTGCCCGACAGCGGATGCGCGAGCCGCTTGCGCAGGTCGACGAGCACGTCGCTCTCGGCGGTTTTCTGCAACGCCTCCAGGGTATCGCCGTTGGCTTCCCAGCCTTCCTGGATCAGCTGCATGTAGCCGGGAAAGATGAAGGCGAACAGCTTCGGGGTTTCGTCGCGCGTGGCCCAGGCGAAACTCGGGGTCAGCCCGACTCCGGTCAGCGCCACGAGGTCGACGGTCTGTTTCTGGCCGCCGCTGTCGACCTGGGCTTCCTGGACCCGGCGCATGGTCAGGGTGCCGCTCGGGATCAGCGGCAGCTTGCCGTCGGCGCGCGCCGATAGCGCGGCCAGGGATACCGAGAACGCATGCGGCGTGCCGCCCAGCGGCGAGTACATTGCGGCGCCCTCGACCGACTGGCTGCCCCGATCGGATGTCGACTTCCACTGCACCCGATCGCCGGTGCGACTGAAGGACTCCTCGACGGGCGCGCCGAACGTGGAGGTGCCGGACACCTGGTAGGTCTGGAAAGTGCCGTCCGGGGCGAGCGTGAACTGCTCTTTCAGTTCGGGACCGCGCCCGTTGTCCTTGAAGATGAACTCCACGCGCGTGACGCCGTCGTCGCCCTGCGTCACCACCTGGTGGCCCGCCTGCTTGCCACCGTCGACCAGCGCCACGTAATGCGTCGTCTGCTCCGCCAGCGCCGTTGCGCTGCACAGCAACAGTGCGGCCGTGAAAAACCGCGCAACATGCCTTTGACGCCTCATGGTCCAACCCCGCCTGTAGGTTCGTGGGGCTGTTTGTACCGCATCGGCGGGGCCGGGTCATGGCCCGGCAGTCACGGGGCAGACGCCGGCCTGCCGAAGCGATCGATCAGGCCGGCCAGCGTCCTGGCGCCGGGCCGCGGTCGTCGGGCCCCGCCGCTCGACCTTCCTAGTGCCTGGGGTGCTTGGGTTCGGAAACTTCACGCACCAGATCGGCCGTCTCGTTCTCACGCCCGGTCCGGGCGATGTCGGCCTGGGCGACGATGCCGCAGACCTCGCCACGATCGTCGACGACCACGATGCGGCGGATCTGCTCCTGTTCCATGAGGTTGCAGACCTCGTCGAAGTCGGCGTCCTGGCGGGCGGTGGTTACCGGGGAGGTCATCGCATCGGCCGCCACCGCCGACATGATGTCACCGGCCTCGGCGACGACGCGGATGGTGATGTCGCGGTCGGTCACCACTCCTACCGGCTTGCGGTTCTGCTCGCTCTCGACCACGGGAATCTCGCCGCAGTCGTAGCGCTTCATCATCTGGGCCACTTCGCGAAGCGGCGTCTGCGGCGTGCAGACGGCCGGGTCGGTGGTCATGATCGTGCTGAGAGAAGGCATCATGTTTCTCCTGCGATTCGGGGGGAAGTCGCATCGTGCTCCGCGAGCGGTTGTTTGCACGTGAATCCGGCGCCGCCGCCGCGACCATGCCTTTCGTCATGCCCCCGTTTAGGTCGCATCGGTTACGCTCGGGGTTTCTCACGAGGTCCCGTCCACATGAAGCATCCCCTCGCACTGGCGCTCGCCGTAGCCTTGGCCGCTATCGCTGCCCCGGCCCACGCCCAGTCCACCGATTCAGCGAGCAAGCCCGTGAACGCCCAGAGCAGCAACAATCCCTTCTTCAGCCAGAGCGACCTTCCGCTCCACTATCCGCGGTTCGACAGGATCAACGACAGCCACTTCGGCCCCGGATTCGATCGGGGCATGGCCGAGCAGCTGAAAGAGATCGAGGCGATCGCCAATAATCCCGCAGCGCCCACGTTCGACAACACGATCGTGGCGATGGAGAAGTCCGGTGACGTGCTCGACCGCACCGCGTCGGTGTTCTTCGCGCTGGTCGGCGCCGATACCAACGACGCGCGCAAGAAACTCCAGGCCGAATACGCGCCGAAGCTTTCCGCGCACAGCGATGCCATCAGCCTCAATCCGACGCTGTACGCCAGGATCAAGCAGTTGTACGACACGCGCGACAAGCTCGGACTCGATGCCGAGGGCGTGCGTCTCGTGGAGCGTTATCACACCCGCTTCGTACGCTCCGGAGCGAATCTCTCGGAGCCGCAGAAGCAACGCCTGCGAGAAATCAACAGCGAGTTGGCGAAGCACGGCACGAAGTTCAGCCAGAACGTGATGGCGGAGGTAAACGACTCCGCGATCGTGGTCGATACGGCCGAGGAACTGGCCGGGCTGAGCGAAGAGCAGATCACCGCCGCGGCCGAGGCCGCCAAGAGCCGCAAGCTCGACGGCAAGTACGTCATCGCCCTGCAAAACACCACCGGCCAGCCGTTCGAGGCCTTCCTGGAGAACCGCGACTTGCGCGAGCGCCTGCACAAGGCGTCGGTGGCGCGCAACAGCCGCGGCAACGAATACGACAACACCGGCATCGTGTCCCAGGTGGTGAAGCTGCGCGCAGAGAAGGCCGCGATGCTCGGCCACCCGACCTACGCCGCGTACGTGCTCGAGGACGAAACTGCCAAGAGCCCGGAAGCCGTCAACCAGATGCTTGCCAAGCTCGCCCCGGCCGCGGTGGCGAACGCGCGGCGTGAGGGTGCGGCGATCCAGAAGATGATCGACAAGGATCAGACCGCCAAGGGCGACCCTACGTTCCAGCTGCAGCCGTGGGACTGGGCGTATTACACCGAGAAGGTGCGCCAGGACCAGTTCAACTTCGACGAGTCCGAGCTCAAGCCCTACCTTGAGATGAACAATGTGCTCGAGAACGGCGTGTTCTACGCGGCGAACCAGTTGTACGGCCTGACGTTCAAGAAACGCAGCGACCTGCCCGTCTACCACCCCGATGTCACCGTGTACGACGTATTCGACAAGGACGGCTCGCAGCTGGCGATCTTCCTGTTCGATCCCTACGCGCGCGAGTCCAAGCGTGGGGGTGCGTGGATGAACTCCTATGTCGACCAGTCCGAGCTGACCGGCAACCTGCCGGTGGTCGCCAACCACCAGAACATCCCGGAGCCGTCGGAAGGCAAGCCGACGCTGTTGACCTGGGACGAAGTGACGACGATGTTCCACGAATTCGGTCATGCCCTGCATGGCATGTTCTCGGACGTGAAATACCCGTTTTTCAGCGGCACCAGCGTTCCGCGCGACTTCGTGGAGTTCCCCTCGCAGGTCAACGAAATGTGGGCCGACTGGCCGTCGGTGCTGGCCAATTACGCCAAGCATCACGAGACCGGCGAGCCGATGCCGAAGGAACTGCTGGACAAGGTCGTCGCCTCCTCCAAGTTCAACCAGGGCTTCGCCACGACCGAGTACCTCGGCGCGGCGATGCTCGACCAGAGCCTGCACCAGGCCGACGCGAGCAAAATTCCCGAGGCGGCCGGGGTCATGGACTTCGAGGCGCAGGCACTCAAGGCCAACGGCACCGACTACGAGCCGGTCCCGCCCCGCTACAGGACGCCGTACTTCAGCCACATCATGGGCGGCTACGCGGCGGGCTACTACGCCTACATCTGGTCGGAGGTGCTGGACGCGAATACGGTGGAGTGGATCAGGAACCACGGCGGCCTGACCCGCGAGAACGGCGACCGCTTCCGCCAGACGCTGCTGTCGCAGGGCGGCAGCAAGGACGCGTTGCAGTTGTTCCGCGACTTCACCGGCGCCGAGCCGAAAATCGATCCGTTGCTGCAGCGCCGCGGGCTCGACGCCCCGGTGTCGGACGACAGCGCGGTGCCGGGTACGCCTGGCTCGGAACTGCCGGGTACTCCGCCGACGACCTGAGTTCGTCGGGAGCACGGCAAGGACCACGACGCCCGGAGAGATCCGGGCGTTTTTTTTTCGCAGATTCGGCGGACCGGACCTCGCTCGCCTACGGGAATGTCAGCCTTCCGCGAACATGTCCCGGTAAGCCGAGGCGACGTGCGGCCGGAGCACGGCGGCAGGCACCTGCACCGTCTGCACGCCATCGGAATAGGGGCCGACCTGGTACGGCGGGAAGACGAAGCGCAGCGCAGTCACCTTGCCGGCCGCGTCGACCACCGGCTCGAACGTGTCGAGGTTCTCCAGGTCCGGAGCGGTACCCTCATCGATCATCCGCGCGGCGCTGCTGATCAGTTCCGTGCGCTCGTCGGCGGGCAGGTCGTCGGCCTCTGCCCTTTGCGCGAGCGCGGTGTGCAGCTGCTCGCGCACATGGGCCGCCACCGCCACCCGACCGTCCTCGCGCGGCACCAGTTCGCCGAACGTCAGCAGCTTGCGCTCCCCGGGCAGCCACACGAAGCGCTCGAGCAGTGCGATTGCGTGCGCGCCTCCCGTGAAGCTGCTGCCCTCGGCGGCATAGGCCGTCAGTTGTGGTGTATCGATGACTTGGGTGAATCTCAAAGACAGGTCGTAGAGCACGACGTCGTCGCTTTCGCCCTTGCCCTCGGCGCGCGCCTGCACGGCCTCCATGAACTGCGCGCGCTGCTCTTCGGCGTAGCGCTTCATTTCCGCAGCAAGCTCGGGGTGAGCGATGGCGGACTGCGGGTAGGTGATCCCGATCATGTACTCCGGGGTGATTTCCAGGACTTCTTCCAGCACCACCGGTTCGGGCGTCGCCGCGACCGGCACCGCGGAACCGGAAGCTCCGTTATCCATGTCCGACTGCTCCGGCTTGCAAGCGGAAACCGCCAGGGCCACGACAAGCAGGGCCAACAGGTGCGTCGAGCCGGGGTCTCTCATGAGCCGGGGGTCCGTCCTTTCGTCGAAGACGCAACGTTAACGGCCGGCGCGTGACGCCAAAATGCACGGCGCTCCGGACGCCATCGCTCTGCCGTCCGGCGTGCGCTTGCGCTTCCTCTCACTCTCCCGCCGCTGTGCGTGCCGTCCGCCTCGCACTTGCCGCCTCGCGCCCGCGCCTTGACCTTGTCGCAAGCCGAACCGCAGCGGCAACGGGCCGCCGAGCCGCTACCAGTCGTTCCGCAACGGCAACAGCCCGCGCAGCTCGGCGTCGGTGAGATTGCGCCATTGCCCCGTCTTCAGATGCGCCAGCTTGACGTTGCCGATCCGCACCCGGATCAACTGCTTGACCCGGTAGCGGAAGTGCGCGGCCATCAGCCGGATCTGCCGGTTGAGTCCCTGCACCAGCACGATCCGGAAACCGAACTTCCCAAGGCGACCGGTCCGGCACGGCAGCGTGACATCGCTTCCGATCGGCACGCCACGCGCCATGCCCCGCAGGAACTCGTCGGTGACTTCCTTGTTCACCGCGACGAGGTACTCCTTCTCGAGCTTGTTTTCCGCCCGCAGGATCTCGTTGACGATGTCGCCGTTGCTGGTCAGCAGGATCAGGCCTTCCGAGTCCTTGTCCAGCCGCCCGACCGGGAAGATCCGCTGCTCATGGCCGACGAAGTGGATGATGTTGTCCTTGATCGCGGACTCGGTCGTGCAGACGATCCCCACCGGCTTGTTCAACGCAATGTAGACGTGCTGCCGTTGCCCCTTTGCAGCCTTGCGGACCTTGAGCCCCTGCCCGTCGACGCGGACTTCGTCGCCCTCGCCCACCTCGGAGCCGACCCGGCCGCGGATGCCGTTGACCGTCACCCGTCCGTCGGCGATGAGCCTGTCGGCTTCCCGGCGCGAGCAGAAACCGCTCTCGCTGATGTGTTTGTTGAGGCGCATTGCGAGGGAAGCCTGGAACGATCGGGCGCACAGGCTGGCACAAGCCTGCGCGCTTGGCGAGCGGCCGCGCCGGGCCAGCGTCCCCGCAGGGACGGCTCAGTCGAGCACGTCTGCGAACTCTGGATGCCGTTCCGCCCAGGCCGCGGCATACGAGCACGCCGGACGCACCTTCCACCCCTGGGTCCGGGCGTGCTCGAACGCCGCGCGGGTAAGCCGGCCGGCGATGCCGCGGCCACCGATCTCATCGGGGACGATGGTGTGGGTGATGGTCATCCGTCCGTCTTCGCGCCGGTAGTCCAGATGCGCCTGGACGCCATCGACGGTGACGGTGAAGCGCGGCTCGCGGTGCCCGATGTCCGCGGCGGGCCTGCTCTGCGAATTGCCCATGCGTGCTCCGGATCGTGGCGTGCTCCAACTGCGGTCGCCTGGCAGTCAGGTGCGGTCGCGCTTGGCCTGGTTTTTTCGGTCGCGCGTGCTGATGCTGCCGTGGATCGGCTCCTGCCGCATTTCTCCGGCATGCAGTTCCAGCGCCTTGGACTTCGCCTGCCCCGGCTGGTAGCCCGGATCGGTCTGCACCTCGTCGCCCTGGTCGCCGGGGTATCCGCGCGGCTCGCGCGCCCGCTTCTGGTTGGCCTGGAGCAGCTCATGGGTGCTCGCCAGCGCCTGTTCCCTGGAGACGGCGGTCTTGCCCGGCCGCCTGGTTGCGACGCGCTTCGTGGGAGCCTCGCCGGTGGTTCCGCTCGGGGTCTTCGCGCTCGCCCGCGCTTCCGCAGCGCCTGCGACATCGGGGTTGCGGCCCGGTTTCGCAGTCGCATCGGCCGGCTTCTGCGCCCTGGTGGACTGGCCGGCAGCCTTTTTTGCCGGGCTGGCCTTCTTCGCCGGACCGGTGGCCTTCTTTGCAGCGCCTGCGGCCTTTTTCGCAGCGCCGGTGGCCTTCTTTGCGGGACCGGCCTGCTTCGCCGGACCGCTCTTCTTCGCAGGCCTCGCGGCCCCGGTGGCCTTCCCCGCAGCGCCCGCGGCCTGTCGTGCACCTTCCGACTGCCCGCTGCGCTCCAGTTCCTGCAGGCGACCCTCGAAACGCTGCAGGATGTCGTCGAGCATCTCGCCTTTGCGCGCGGTGCGCTCGTTGGCCGCGCCCGACTTGCCGCCCTTGCTGCCGGTGCGCTGGCGGGAGCCCAGGCGCTGGCGCTGCAGCAGGTCGCGCGCCTTGTCCCGAAGCTTTCGCACCCGCTCGATGCGTCGGGTCAGTTCGCGACCGGTCAACGACCGCAGCGCGGGATTGCGGCTTTCGCCGAACAGCACCATCTCCGAATCGGTGAGCAGGCCGCGGGCTTGTTCCCTGGCAATGGCCATGGACGCCTCCTGTTTTGCTGAGTGTTCCGCAATGAAAGCAGGCACCGCATGCAAGTGAAGTGATCGAGCCGGCCTGATCGGGGCCGAGTGTCGCGCGCCCCGAGCCGTGACCGTCGCCGCGGGGCGGCCGCGTTCGTAACCACTACCCCCACCGTGTGCGGACACAAAAATGGCGGACCAGGCGCAAACAGATGCGGGCGACTCTTTCAGCCGCGAGATGGATTCCTTCAGCGACGAGGTGCTCGTCGAGCGGCTCTACGATCTGGCCGCGCAACTGATCAGCGGAAAGGCCCGCGAGGACGGGGACGAACTCGCGCGGAACGAGGCCGTGGTCTTCCGCAGGCTGGAACGCGCGTACAGCAAAGACCCGCGGGATTCACCGCATTCGCCGCACATGGATTCCTGAGCTCAGCCGAAGCCGGGCGACATCAGGCGCTGCAGGAACACGCCCCCCACGCGAGGTTCCATCAGCAGCATGAACAGGACGCCGTAGATCGCGCCGGACAGGTGGGCGTTGTGGTTGGTATTGCCGCCGCCCTGGCGGTCCGCCCAGAACGAATAGCCCACGAACGCGACCCCGTAGACGATTGCCGGGACCGGCAGGAAGAAGATGAAGATCAGGTTCCACGGGTTGATCAGCACATAGGCGAACAGCACCGCGGACACGCCACCGGACGCGCCGAGGCTGCGGTAGTTCGGATCGTGCCGATGGCGCATGTAGGTCGGCAGGATCGCGACCACGATCGCCGACAGGTAGAAGATCACGAAGCCCAGCGGCCCCAGGTAGTCGGCAAAGAACGGCTCGATGTAGCGGCCGAAGAAGAACAGCGTGATCATGTTGAACAGCAGGTGCTGCCAGTCGGCATGGATGAAGCCGTGGCTCAGCAGGCGGTCGTATTGCTTTTTGCGGTCGATCGCCGGCGGCCACAGGATCAGCCGCTCCAGCAGCGGCTCGTTGTTGAAGGCTTGCCACGACACCAGCACGGTGAGGCCGATGATTATCAGGGTGAGCATCGGCGGGCCTTGAGGGAGTGGGATAGTGAAGCGCGCCGGGCATGCGGCAGATCGCGCGGGGTCCGGCGGCTGGCAAGCCTAACCGATGATGCCCGGGGCTGCAGGCAGCGGCACGAATCCGTGGGCCGAGCCGGCTCACGACCAGTCGGTCAGGCCCTCGCGCTCGTATAGCACCCGAAAGGAAGGCCGCGCCTTCATGCGCCGCGCCAGGTTTCCCAGGTGCGGCCACTCGTGCGCAGGCCGCGGCATGTTCCGCGACCAGCGCATCAGCATGGTCAAATGAAAGTCGACCGCGCTGAGCCGTTCTCCCAGCAGGTAGGGACCGGAGGCGCCCAGGTGCGCATCGATTCGGTCCCAGGCCGCTTCGATCCGCGGCGCGACCTGCGCCTGCACGACATCGGCATTGGATTCCCCGGCGGCTTCATGCGGGTACCACCACAGCCGGAACAGCGGCTGCACGGCGTTGGCCAGATGCACGATCCACTGGTAGTAACTCGCCCGCCGTGGGTCGCCCAGCGGCGGCGCGACGCCTGCTGCCGGGTGGCTGTCGGCGAGGGTCATCAGCAACGCGCCGACTTCGGTCAGCGGCTGCCCGTCGATCACCAGGGTCGGCACCACGCCGGCGGGGTTCAGCGCCAGGTAGTCGGGTCGCTTCTGCTCGCCCGCGGCGAGGTCGAGCCGCCGCAGCTCGTGCGCAAGACCGAGTTCGATCAGCAGCCAGTGCACCGCCAGGCTGGCGGCTCCGGGCGCGTAATAGAGGATGTGCATGCAGTGCTCCGGACCAGTCGACGCTGAAGTCTATGCGAGGCCGCTCGCGCTCGCGCGGGTCGGACGCCGATGGCCTGTCCGTTACCATCCAGACAGTCGACACGAGAGAGCTCCGCCCACGATGAGAACACTCCTGCCCTGCGCCAGCGTCCTGGCCGCCCTCCTTGCTGCCCCCGGCGCCCCCGCGCTGGCCGCCGAACCCGCCCTGAGCACGGTGGCAGAGCGCAGCGGCTTCAGGCAGACAGGCCGCTACGACGAAGTGATCGCGCTGTGCGGCGCATTCGCGGCGCGTTACCCGGACGCGGTCCGTTGCCAGGACTTCGGCACCACCCCGGAGGGCAGGCCGATGAAAGTCCTCGTCGTGTCGAAAGCGGGCGCATTCACGCCGCAGTCCGCGCGCGAACGCGATCTGCCGGTGATGCTGGTCCAGGGCGGCATACACGCCGGCGAGATCGACGGCAAGGACGCGGGCTTCCTCGCGCTGCGGCAGGCCCTGGAAAACGAAGCGGCACCCGGCACGCTCGGCACTCAGGTGCTGCTGTTCGTGCCGGTGTTCAACGTCGACGGGCACGAGCGCTTCGGCGCCTGGAACCGGCCCAACCAGCGCGGGCCGGAACGGATGGGTTGGCGCACCACGGCGCAGAACTACAACCTCAACCGCGATTACGTCAAGGCCGACGCTCCCGAGATGCAGGCGATGCTCGCCCTGGTCGAGCAGTGGGACCCGGTGGCCTACGTCGACCTGCACGTCACCAACGGCGCCAAGTTCGAGCACGACATCTCGATCCAGGTCGAGCCGCTCTACAGCGGCGACGCGGCGATGCGCGCGGCCGGCCTTGGACTGCGCACGGAGATGCTCGAACGCCTGGCGGCGCAGGGTTCGCTGCCCCTGCCGTTCTATCCATCGTTCGTGGAAAACGACAACCCCGCGTCCGGCTTCGCCGACGGCGTCGCGCCGCCGCGCTTCCTGCACGGCTACATGCCGCTGCGAAACCGCTTCGGGATGCTGGTGGAAACCCATTCGTGGAAGGAGTACCCGCAGCGCGTGCAGGCGACCCGGAATACCGTGATCGCGATGATGCAACTGATGGCCCATCACGGCCGGCAGTGGCGCGCGATGGCCGACGCCGCCGACGCGCGCGCCGCGACGCTCGGTGGCCAGCGCGTGCCGCTGGACTACAAGGCGAGCGACGAGGTCCGCACCATCGATTTCCGCGGCTACGAGTACTCGCGCACGCCGTCGCAGGTCTCGGGCGCGTCGATGACGCGGTACGACGAGGCCCGGCCGCAGCTGTGGAAACTGCCGCTTCGCGACCAGGTGCTCGCGGGCAACACGGTGCGGGCCCCGCGCGCCGGCTATCTCGTCCCGGCTGCGCACGCGCAGTGGGTCGGGGAGAAACTCGATCAGCACGGCATCGATTACCGGTGCATCGAACAGCCGCTGCCGCAGGCGGCGGTGGAAACATTCCGTGCCCAGACCACCGAGTTTTCACCGCGCCCGCTGGAAGGGCGCCAGAGGCTCTCGCTGACAGGCGCGTGGAGCCCCGAGTCGCGCCCGGTCGGCGCCGGCTCGCTGTTCGTTCCCATCGCGCAGGCCAAGGCGCGCCTGGTGATCGCCCTGCTGGAGCCACAGGCGCCGGACTCGCTTGCGGCCTGGGGCGAGTTCAACAACCATTTCGAGCGCAAGGAATACATGGAGGACTACGTGGCCGACGAGGTCGCCGAGCAGATGCTCGCCGCCGATCCCGAATTGCGGCGGACGTTCGAGCAGCGGATCGAGGACGACCCTGAATTCGCCGGCAGCGCGCAGGCCCGGCTCGACTTCTTCTATCGCCGCCACAGCGCCTGGGACGAAGCCTTCAACCTGTACCCGGTGCTGCGAACCGATCGCGTCCCGAAATGATGCGCCTCATGCTCCGAGCCTGGCCGTTGCTGCTGCTCCTGGCGTCCTGCCAGCCATCGCCGGCCGATGGCGACCAGCTCGCACCTGGCGCGCCCGAAGCGCCGGCCGGCCCCAAGGCCGAGCCGGCGTCGCCGTGGGAAGCGGCTGCTGCACGCGGGGTCGTGCTTCGCGCGGTGGGCAACGAGCCGGGCTGGTTCATGGAGGTGGACCGCGGCCCGGCGCCGGCCTTGCGGGCAACGCTGGACTACGGAGACCGCAGTATCAAAGTGGCGCACGCGCAGGTGCTCGATGGCGACACGCCGGGCTACCGTGGCACCGCTGCGGACGGCACCGTGGTGGTGGTCGAGGTGCGGAGGGAGACCTGCTCGGACGGCATGAGCGACCGGGTGTACGAGGCGAGCGTCATCCTCAGCGCAGGCGAATACCTCTACCGCGGCTGCGGCAGGTTCCTCAATCCGATCCGGCCGTGACGCCCATCGGCCTCATCGTGGGCCGTCCGGATCAGCAGTTCATGTACTTCCAGTTGCGCGGCTTGCCCTCGGCGAGCCATTCGACAGCCTGGGCGAGCCGGCGGCTGCGCGTCTGTTCGCGCTTGGCCTGCTCCAGCCACTCGACGTATTCGCGCTTGTGCCCGGTCGGGAACGCATCGAATGTCGCTTTCGCCTTCGGATCCCGGCCCAGGGCCTGCAGCAGATCGCTCGGGACCTGCAGCGGCGGCTTGGGCTTTCCCGAGCGGGTGGCCGGTATTTTCGCTCCGCTGTCGATGAGCTTCGTCGCCTGGCGCAGGTAACCGGTGAGAACCGATTCCTCCGGAAGGTCGGCTACGCAGGTGATCCTGCCGAACTGCCCCATCGCCGAGGCGGCCTGTTTGGGCGCTACCTCGGCCGCGCAATCGCCCGCCTTGGCCGCGCCTGCCTGCTGGATGATCGAAGCGCCACCCCAAATGCTCAGGGTGGCGTGCTGCTTGAACGCGGCCATCAGGCACAACACTTTGCCGCGCCAGGTGAAAGCAGGCGCGCCCCACTTGATGGTTTCCACCGCACCGGGACAACTTGCATGAACCAGCGCGCGCAAGTGATGGAGGATCGGCTGGGCGAACGGACCGGACTTGGCGATGTAGCCGTCGATGCGCGGGTCCGGGGCCGTGGGCGTCATCCTCAATCTCTCCGATGGCAAGCAGCGGCGGGCAGGTCGGGGAGTCCGAGCGGCCATCTGCGCAACACATGGTAGATCGTGGCTGCGCCGGATTCACTGTGGACGAGCGCGAAGTGGCCAATTCGCCAGACCACCGGCGCGACCGTCGCATCGGCAGGAGGCGCACGATTTGCGCCACGCACCAGGGTAACGTGCGGGACCAGCGGTGCCGGCGCCGTCGGAACGCCGTGCGCGGCCAGCGTCCGAGTCAGGCACTCCCACAGCGGCAGCAGCGGCTCCGCCTGCTCGCAGCCGAGCCACCACAGGTGCGGGCGATCCGGAAAGCTGCCGACCCGGTCGAGGGCGATGGTGGTCTCCGGCGAGCCTACCTGCGCTCCTGCAGCGCATGCGGCCTCAACCAGGGGCGCAGGCAAATGCCGGTAGGTGCCAAGGAACTGCAAGGTCAGGTGGTAGCGCTCAGCCGGGATCCAGCGGCCGCCCGGCCGGCACGCGCGCAGCTGCGCGGCAAGCGCGGCGATCTGGCCGCGCGTGGCTTCCCCCGGCCAGAGCGCGAAGAACAGTCGGTGCGTGCCGCCTCCGGCCTTCCTCGTCGTGGTCGGCGTACCGCTCATTTGCCCGCAGATCCTCCAGACCCGGTCATCCCTGCGGCCGCACCCGGAATGCGAGGCTGATGCGCGGCCCGACCGGCTCGCGCGTCTTCGGGATCCCGTGGTCGAAGTGCCGCTGCGAGGCATGGCTCATCAGCAGCAGGCTCCCGGGGACGAGCTCGATGTGCTGCGCGCGACGCGGCGGCAGTTTCGCGCGGATCGTCATGCGCCTTGCAGCGCCCATCGACAGCAGCGCAATCGGATGCCCCGCCACGAGACTGTGCAGCTTGTCGTTGTGCGGAGCGACGCTGTCGCGGCCGTCGCGATAGTAGTTCAGGCCGACCGCGTTGAACGGCACGCCGAGCTCGCTTCGCAGGCGCCGGGCCGCCTCGGCCAGCGGCCCGGGCAGATCGTCCGCCACCAGCGAAAACGACGCGACCAGCCGCGGTACGTCAACCACCCGGTCGTACATCGGCCGACGCTGGGCTTCCCACGGCACCTCGTCGCGGAGCGTCTCGAACCACCGCTGCGCAAGACCTGGCTCGACGAAACCGGGGCGATACACGATCCCGCCTTCGGCATCCTCGGCCAGCACCGTGGCAAGCAGCGGCGGCGCTTCGAACAGGCTCGGCTGGATCATGGCGCTCATTGCGTGGAATTTTGCCGCCGACGCGTCTCAGCTGCTACGGCGATGAGCCGCCAGCTGCGAATAAGCGGCGCTGCTGGTCGTCTCTGCTTCAGCGCGACCCGGCGCCGCATGCACCCTCCGATCACCGCCGCACTGGCAACCTGAACAGCGGCCCTGAGTGGAAGCCCGCGGATGCTGCATTTCGAAACCGTCTCCTACTGGGTCGATGTCGCCGGCGTGGTGGTCATCGTGGCCGGACTGTTGAATGCCGTGGTGCGGTTTGCCTGGCCGCGGCAGTCGGGCCACGAGCGCTACCGCCGGTTCCGCCATGATCTCGGACGGGGCATCCTGCTGGGCCTGGAATTCCTCGTCGCCGCCGACATCATCCGGACTGTGGCGATCACCCCCACGATGGACGACGTGCTGGTGCTGGGACTGATCGTGCTGATCCGCACCTTCCTGAGCATGGCGCTGGAAACCGAGCTGGAAGGACGCTGGCCCTGGCACCGCGCTCAGGCCCGTGCAGCGAGCAACGAAGAGGGCGAATAAGCGCCCGCCCCGGACCTCGCGCCCGGCCTCAGGCCTCGCCGGTCTCGATCTCCGACCAGCGCTCGTACGCGGTATCCAGCTCGGCCTGCAGCGCGGCGAGCCTGGCGTTGTCGGCGGTGATCGCCGCTGCGTCGCGCTGGTAGTACGCCGGATCGTTCATCGCCACGGTCAGCGTGGCAAGGCGACCCTCCAGGGCTTCGATCTGCAACGGCAACTGCTCCAGTTCGCGCGCCTGCTTGTAGCTGAGCTTGCGCTTGGGCGTCGTGGCGACCGCCGCCGAGGCCGCGATCGGCGACACCGGCATGCCGCTGGATTTCACCTGCGCGGCCGCACCCGGCGGGCGTCGCTGCCGCAGCCAGTCGGTGTAGCCGCCGACGTACTCGCCGACGCGGCCTTCGCCTTCCATCACCAGCGTGGAGGTCACGACGTTGTCGAGGAAGTCGCGGTCGTGGCTGACCAGCAGCAGCGTTCCCGGATAATCGCCGAGCAGCTCCTCGAGCAGTTCCAGGGTCTCCACGTCGAGGTCGTTGGTGGGTTCGTCCATCACCAGCAGGTTGGATGGCTGCGCGAACAGCTTGGCCAGCAGCAGGCGGTTGCGTTCGCCGCCGGACAGCCGCGTGATCGGCGCGCGCGCGCGTTCGGGGGTGAAGAGGAAGTCCTGCAGGTATCCGATGACGTGCTTCTGGCGGCCGCCGACCTCGACGAATTCGCGGCCTTCCGAGACGTTCTCCAGCGCGTTCCAGTCCTCGCGCAGGGTGTCGCGGTACTGGTCGAAATACGCGATCTGCAGGTTGCTGCCGGTGCGGATCTCGCCCGATGCGGGCTGCAGCTCGCCGAGCAGCGCTTTCAGCAGCGTGGTCTTGCCGCTGCCGTTGGGGCCGATCAGGCCGATGCGGTCGCCACGGAAGATCGTCGTGGATACATTCTCGAGCAACAGCTTGCCGCCGTAGCCGAACGACACGCGCTTGGCCTCGATCACCTTCTTGCCCGAGGACTCGGCCTGGGCGAGATCCATCCGCACGTTGCCGGTAAGATCGCGGCGGCTGGCGCGCTCGTTGCGCATCGCCTTGAGCCGGCGCACACGGCCTTCGTCGCGGGTGCGGCGGGCCTTGATGCCCTGGCGTATCCACACCTCTTCCTGCGCGAGGAGCTTGTCGAAACGGGCGTTTTCCTGCGCTTCGGCGTTCAGGCGTTCCTCGCGGCGGCGTTCGTAATTCGCCCAGTCGCCGGGCCAACTGGTGACCTGGCCGCGATCGATCTCCACGATCCGCGTGGCCAGCGCGCGCAGGAAGCGGCGGTCATGGGTCACGAACACGAGCGCGCCCTTCCATGCCGACTTGAGGAACTCTTCGAGCCAGTCGATCGCTTCGATGTCGAGGTGATTGGTCGGTTCGTCCAGCAGCAGCAGGTCCGGAGTCGACACCAATGCCCGCGCCAGCAGCACCCGCCGCTTCATGCCCCCGGAAAGGCCGGCGAATTCCCCATCGCCGTCCAGGCTCAGCCGCTCGAGCGTCTCCACCACCCGCTGATCGGCGCTCCAGCCGTCGGCCGCCTCGATCTTCGCCTGCACATCGGCGAGCGCATTGCCGTCGAAAACCTCGGCATGGCTGAGGTGGTGGTACTGCGCCAGCCAGCTGCCCAGCTCGCCCATCCCGGCGGCGACCACGTCGAACACGGTACCGGTGGCCTCGCGCGGGACTTCCTGCTCCAGCCGCGCGATGCGCACCCCGCCTTCGCGGCGAATTTCGCCTTCGTCGGCCTGGATCGTGCCCGACAGCAGGCGCAGCAGCGTCGACTTGCCGGCGCCGTTGCGGCCGATCAGGGCGATGCGCTCGCCGGGTTCGATGGACAACTCGACGTTCTCGAGCAGGAGCGGGCCGCCGACGCTGTAGTCGACGCTGTTCAATGTGATCAAGGGCATGTCGCATTCTACCGGTCCGGGCGCCTCGCACCGCGCTGCGCGTGCGCATGCCGGTCGAATCGTTCAAGAAGGCCGCCCGCTTCGGCCTGATCGTGCTGGTTCGCCGGCGGCTGAATCGCTGCGCCGACGCGAAAAAAACCCCTCTCCGGGCGCATACTGCAGCGCGCTGAAACGCCGCGTCCGCCGTGGACAGCGTCAGCCGCCACCGAGGAGAGCGCCATGAGCAAGGGCATGGACCAGAAGAAGAGCGAAAAGAAGAAGCCGGCCAAGACCATGAAGGAAAAAAAGGCCGACAAGAAGGACAAGAAGGCCAACCGGGCGTTCGCGCCGGATTGATCGTGCGGGCGCCCGCCGGGGCCGCGACCGTCGGCGATCGCCCAAGGAAATCCGGCGCCGCGCAGACGGCGCCGGAACACACGAGCCTACCGGCGATGCGTCGGCAGGCTCTTTTTCTGGGCGCTTCACCGAATCGGGTGGGTGAATTCTGCCGCCCGGCTGGCCGCAGGTCGCTCTTGCTCCCCTCTCCCCCCGGGAGAGGGGCTTGGGGGTGAGGGTTCGGTTTCGCGCTCATCTCCAGGATCGAAAGAAGCCTCGCGCGCGTCCAGGCGGAACGAGCTCTCATTAGCCCCATGCTCCGACCCCTCGCCCCGACCCTCTCCCGAATGGAGAGCGAGCTGAAGCGTCGCGGCGCGCTACCGGGGCGACCCACTCGAAACGGGGAAGCGCCCTTTTTCTGGGCGACCTCCCGGCGGTGGCGCCGGCCGCGTGATCCGTCCGGTCAGCGCGTGCGCGCGCTGCGCTCGACGATGATCCGCTCGGCCACTGGTTCGTTGTTGCCAATCCGGCGCGTGTGGATGATCACCTGGTCGCCAGGATCGAGATCGCGCGGGTTGTAGCGGCGGCCCTGGTATTCCACCAACGTGCGGTCGTCGTAGCGCACGCGGATCCGGTCGCCACCGTAACCACCGCGCTCGAGGTCGATCGTGCGGCTGCGCGCGTCGACAAAACCCACGGTGCCGCGCAGCTCGTTGCCATACTGCTGGCCGCCTCCGTACTGGCCGCCGTATTGATCCCCGTACTGGCCACCGTACTGACCTCCGCCGGGCTGACCATCGCGCACGTTGTGCACCACTTCGACGCTGCGCGCGAACAGGCGTCCGCCCGACTGCCCTGTCTGCACCCGCACCACGTCGCCGCGCTCCAGGCCTTCCAGCGCGACCTGGCGGCCCTGGTAGTACAGCGGGGTGTTGCGGTCGAAATACACCTCCACCTGCGCACCCCGGCTGCCGTAGCCGGGTTGCGCGAGCAGGAGCAAGCGCTGCGATCGGAAGTCCACGCCCTCGACGGTGCCGGTGATCGACTGTCCCCGGTCATCGGGATATCGCTGGTCGGGATATCCGCCCTGCCCCGGGTAGCCGGCGCCCTGACCCGGCAGATAGCCGCCGGTTGCGCAGCCGCCCAGCATCAGCAGGAATCCCGCCAGTGCGAGTACGCGGGCCACCGGCCCGATGGTCTTGCGTGAGCTGAACATGGCCGGACTCCTCGTGGACGACCTCCCGATCATCGCCGCCGGGCGTGAACGCAGGGTTTACCCGCGCGCCTGGCCCCGGCTTCGTACGCCCGCCCGTTCAGCTCAAGAGCTGCAGGAGAGCATCGAGCAGCCGGCGCGGTGACGCGCCCAGTCCGGCCGCTTCTGCGCGAATTCCTCGCGGCCCGGCTGCTCGTCGTAGGGCCGGCGCATCACATCCAGCAGTTCCATGATGGCTCCGGCATCGCCCTGTTCGGCACGATCGATCGCCTGCTGCGCCAGGTAGTTGCGCAGCACGTACCGCGGATTGGCGGCGAGCATGCGCTCGCGACGCGCTGCGGGGGACAGGGGGTCGGCCTGGACCCGCGCCGCATAGCGCGACAGCCATTCCACGAACGCCGGCTCGGACGCATCTGCCTGCGGAGGGTCGTAGAACGCGTGCCGCAGCGCATCCACGCCCGGCGCCGACAGGTCGACCTCCGGCAGCGCGCGGAAGAACAGGGTCATGTCGGCTTCGTTGGCGCTCATCAGCTGCAGCAGCGCGTCCATGAGCTCGATGTCGTCGGGTCCACATTCAGCCAGGCCCAGCTTGCGCGCGGTGTTTTCGCGTTCGGCGGCGGTGTATGCCTCCTCGAACCGCTGCAGTCCCGCCTGCAGTGGCGCGACATCCATAAACAGCGGCGACAGCGCCCCGGCCAGCCGGCCCAGGTTCCAATAGGCGACCTGCGGCTGTTGGCCGAAGCGATAGCGACGGTTTTCGATGTCGGTGGTATTCGGCGTCCAGTCGGGATCGAAGTTGTCCACCCAGCCGTAGGGCCCGTAGTCGATCGTCAGCCCCAGGACCGACATGTTGTCGGTGTTCATGACGCCGTGGACGAAACCCACGCGCATCCAGTGGCCGATCATCAGCGCCGTGCGCTCGCAGATTTCGCCGAACCAGGCCGCGCGGCGGGCGTCACCATCGGAATGACCCGCCGCCAGGTGCGGGAAATCGCGGGCGATGCAGAAGTCGACAAGCTGCGTCAGCAGCGCGACGTCGCCGCGCGAAGCCGGCAGTTCGAAATTGCCGAAGCGGATGAACGAAGGCGCAACACGGCACACGATCGCCCCCGGCTCGGGCTTCGCGTTGCCGTCGTAGAACATGTCGCGCACGACCGGCTCGCCGGTGGCGACCAGGCTCAGTGCCCTGGTGGTCGGCACGCCGAGGTGGTGCATCGCCTCGCTGCACAGGAATTCGCGGATCGACGAACGCAGCACGGCGCGGCCATCGGCCCGGCGCGAGTACGGGGTCGGGCCGGCGCCCTTGAGCTGCAGTTCCCAGCGCTCGCCGGCTGTATTGACCACCTCGCCCAGGGTGATTGCCCTGCCGTCGCCGAGCTGCCCGGCCCAGTGGCCGAACTGATGACCGCCGTAATTGGCCGCATAGGGTTGCATTCCCGGCAGCAGCGCGTTTCCGCCGAACACCTGCGCGAACCACGGCGCCGAGGCATCCGCTTCGCTCATGCCCAGCCGCTCGAGCATCTCCGCCGAGTACGCCAGCACCCGTGGAGCCTCCACCGGCGTGGGCTCCACCGGCGACCACGGCTGCGCCACCTGCCGCAAGCGCGGACCGGCTTCCGGGTCGCCGGGCAGTTCGCGTACGAATGAATTGTCGAAGTTGAAAGTTTCCATCGGCCCTGTATTACCCTGACCCGGGACGAAATCAAGCTTTGCATCGCGTGCGCAGCGGATGATCCCGAGGGTTCAAGCCCGGTCTGGCCCGCACCCAGGCTCGGGCAGCTCACGCGTCCGGCGGGCGATCCATTCACCGTCCGCGACGGCACGGTGACGTGTCGGATCCCGCGGCGTTGCGCGGCATGGCTTAAACTAGGAGTCATTCCAGTAACGAGACGTGCCGATGGCGAAGCCCAACTATTCCTTCGAAAAGCGCCAGCGCGAGATTGCGAAAAAGAAGAAGACCGACGAAAAGCTGGCGAAGAAGCAGGCCGCCAAGGACGCCTCCAGCCCGCCGGAGCAGTCCGGGCAGCCTCCCGCCGACGCCCAGAACGAAAGCAACCAGTAGCTCCCCCCGGAGGTGCCGGGCACGCCGGCACAGTGCGAGCAGGTCCACGCGCCCGGCCCAGGCTCGCGGCGGGACTCCCGCCCCCGTAGCGCCTGCTGAACATTCCCGTTGCGCCGCCCGCGGCGCCCCGAACCGCCGGATCGGGAGCCATCGGCGCCCGAAGCTCCGCGCCGAGGATCGTCTGCTCATCGCCGCCCCGCTACACTGTGAAGCCTTCCCGACCGGCATTGCCGGCGCTGCCAGAGCCCTACGATGAGCGCCGAAACGCCCGCGACACCGTCATCCGCCGACATGAAGTTCACCGATCTCGCCCTTCCGGACCCGCTGCTTCGCGCCCTGAACGACGTCGGCTACGAGTCGCCCTCCCCGATCCAGGCCGCGACGATCCCGCCCCTGCTCGAGGGCCGCGACGTCCTCGGCCAGGCACAGACCGGCACCGGCAAGACCGCCGCGTTCGCACTGCCGATCCTCGCCCGGATCGATCCCAAGCAGAGCAAGCCGCAGGCGCTGGTGCTGGCACCCACGCGGGAGCTGGCGATCCAGGTGGCCGAGGCGTTCCAGAAATACGCCGTGCACCTGCCGGGCTTCCACGTGCTGCCGATCTACGGCGGCCAGGGCTACGGCCCGCAGCTGGCGGCGCTCCGGCGCGGTGTGCATGTGGTGGTGGGCACGCCGGGACGGGTGATCGACCATCTCGACCGCGGCACCCTGGACCTGTCGCAGCTGCGCTGCCTGGTGCTGGACGAGGCCGACGAGATGCTGCGCATGGGCTTCATCGACGACGTCGAGAGCGTGCTCAAGAAGACCCCGCCGACGCGCCAGGTCGCGCTGTTCTCGGCCACGATGCCGCACCAGATCAAGCGCATCGCCCAGACCTACCTCAAGGACCCGGTCGAGGTCGCGATCAAGTCGACCACCTCGACCACGCCCAACATCCGCCAGCGCTACTGGTCGGTCAGCGGCGTGCACAAGCTCGACGCGTTGACGCGGATCCTGGAAGCCGAGCCGTTCGAGGCGATGATCGTGTTCGCGCGCACCAAGCTTGGCACCGAGGAGCTGGCGTCCAAGCTCGCGGCCCGCGGCATGTCGGTGGCGGCGATCAATGGCGACGTGCAGCAGGCGCAGCGCGAAAAGACCATCCAGAACCTCAAGGACGGCAAGATCGACATCCTGGTCGCGACCGATGTCGCCGCGCGCGGACTGGATGTGGAGCGCATCAGCCACGTGCTGAACTACGACATCCCCAACGATACCGAAAACTACGTTCACCGCATCGGCCGCACCGGCCGCGCCGGGCGCAAGGGCGAGGCGATCGTGTTCGTCACCCCGCGCGAGCGCGGCATGCTGCGCGCGATCGAACGCGCGACGCGGCAGCCGATCGAGGCCATGGAGCTGCCGAGCGTGGAGGACGTGAACGACCAGCGCGTCAGCCGATTCCTCGGCAAGATCAGCACCGCGCTGGAAAGCAGCGACCTGGGCGTGTTCCGCGAAATGGTCGAGCGCTTCGAGCGCGAGCAGAACGTCCCGGCGATCGAGATCGCCGCCGCGCTGGCCAAGCTGGTGCAGGGCGAGAACCCGCTGCTGCTCAGCGCGCCCAAGCGCGTGCCCTTCGAGCGCGACAGCGGCCCGCGCGAGCAC
>JALYOG010000011.1 GCA_030856985.1 Pseudomonadota bacterium
CCCAGCGCGGCGGCGAGCACGATGAAGGCCGCGTTCTGGATGTTCATGCCCGCGATCACGCGCGCCATCTCGTGGCTCGGCGTGCGGCTCTGGATCAGCGCGAACAGCGGCACCACGAACACACCGGCCGACAGGCCGATGCCGATCAGGTCGATCATGATGCGCAGGCTGCCGGGCTGCTGCGCGAACCCCGCGATGCCCAGCCCCGCCAGCGGCGCCAGCCCGCTGCGCGCGAAGTAGAGGTCCAGCAGGAACGCGCTGATCCCGAACGCGCCGATCGGCACCAGGCCGATCTCCACCGTCCGCGCGGACAGCCGTTCGCACAAGAGCGACCCTGCCCCGACGCCGATCGAGAACAGCGCGAGCACGAACACGTATAGCGTGGTGTCGGCGCCGCCGAGGTTGAGTTCGGCGTAGGTCGGCAACTGCGCGGTCAGCACCGTGCCGACGAACCAGAACCACGACACGCCCAGCACCGCATTGCCGACCGCGCGCTGCTTGCGCGTGAGCTTCCAGATCGCGATCGATTCGGGGATCGGGTTCCACTGGATCGCAAGGCCCGGCGCGCCCGGCTCGGCGCGCGGGATCGCGCGGCTCACCAGGTTGCCGGCGATCGCCAGCGCTACCACCGCGGTGGCGGCCACCACCGGCCCTTGGTCGCCTGCGAGCTTGAATATCAGGCCGCCGACGATCATCCCCAGCAGGATCGACAGCGAGGTGCCCATCTCGACCAGGCCGTTGCCGCCGGTCAATTCCTCCGGCTTGAGCACCGCCGGCATGATCGAGTACTTGACCGGGCCGAACAGCGCGGACTGTAGGCCGGTGAAGAACAGCGCCACCAGCAGCACGACGAGATTCTGGGTCAGGAAGCCGACCGCCGCCAGCGACATGATCGCGATTTCCATCGCCGTGGTGATGCGGATCAGCCGCGACTTCTCCAGCTTTTCGGCGATCTGCCCGGCGGTGGCCGAGAACAGGAAGTAGGGAAGGATGAAAAGCGCCGGCGCAAGATTCGTGTAGAGCGTGCGCTCCTCGGCACTGATGCCGAGCCAGAACAGCAGCCCGATGATCGCCTGCCGGTAGACGTTGTCGTTGAATGCGCCGAGCGCCTGCACCGAGAAGAACGGCAGGAAGCGCCGCTGCCTCAGCAACGAGAACTGGTTCTTTGCCATGCCGCTCCCCGGGGTTCGCGGGAGACTAGCAGACGCGGGGCGGTAGTCGGGTGCGTGGCGCGCGATCCGGCCATAAGTGTCGGGTGATCGGCGCGAGGCCGGCTGCTGTCTACCCGGACGTCGCCGGAGCCGGCGTCGCGGCGCGCAGGAGCAGGTCTGCCAGCGGCGCGCCATCGCATTGCCAGTCGCGGAACGCAGGGCCGCTGATCGAGAGGCCATGCCACTGGCGCGCGCTGCGCTCGGTCTGGGGCAGGCGGTTGATCCGTGCGCACCACGCAGCCGTCGCGCGGCGCGCGCGATGCGTGTCCAGCGGCGGGGCCCCACGCGCTGCGCTGGTTGCGACCAGGTAGATGCCGCAATCCGTGCGGACCAGGAAATCGGCGATGCAGGTTCCGGCAGAACCGTCGTGCCGGAAGTAGGGGATGCGCAGGAAGTCGTGGCGGTGTGGATCGATCCTGCAGAACGCCTCGACCGACGCGTCGGTCTGCACCCACTGCATGAACTCGCGCTCGAAGCCATCGTCCGCCGAATGCGACGGCAGGCGCGTGTAGATGCATTTGCCGACTTCGATCGATGCGCATCGGCCCACCGTGAACCGCGCGAGCTCCGACAGCCGGCGGTGGCGGACTGCGCTTGCCCCGACGGTGATCCGCTCGCCGGTGTGCACCAGCGCGCGGACGAAGGTCTGCACGAGATGGACGATGATCGGCTCGCGCAGCAGCACCCGCCAGTCCGCCCCATGCAGCGGATCGAACACGTGTCCGAACAGGCGCGCGCGGATGTAGCCGTCCAGCGCGGCCGCAAGCAGGTCGGGCTCCGACGGCAGGTACGGGAACGCGCGACGGATGGCGCCGTCGCCCTGGACGCGCGGCTGCGACAGCGCGCCGCCGATCAGGTGCGTCAGCCGCGACAGCAATTCGTTGTACCCCACCGGCTTGCCGAGCCGGCCGTCGCGCAGCGCCGACGGTTCCCCGTGCCCGATTTCCTTCTCCCGCTCTCCGGCTTCCCGCAGCATCGCCGTGATGGCCTGCGGCGTGGCGTCGAACGCGGGCAGGCTGTCGATATCGATGCGACCGTGCTGCACGATTTTATTGGCTTCGCGCAGCATCAGCGGGACGGCAAAGTCGAACGCCTGGTAATCGGCTCGCAGTTCGACGGCAAGCAGATCGCCGGTACTGCCGGTGTCGGCAGCCGGCCCGGATGCGCCGACCAGGCCCTGCGCAATCAATGTGTCGTAGAAGCGCTGGAACGCCGGATGCTCCACGATCGTCAGCACATCGATCAGGCTCGCCGGCGGTTCGCCGCGGCCGATGCGTTCGCGGTTGTCGTCGCGCAGGCCGGCGAACGCCGGTTCGCGCCACATCAGGCGCAGGCCGCGTCCGATGGTCTGCTCCAGCAGGATCTGGCCGCGGCTGGCGCGCAGCGGCACGATCACGCAGATGTTGTCGACGTCGAAACCTTCGCGCAGCATCAGGACGCTGACGATCACCCGCGGTCGCGCGCGCCGGTCGATGTCGAACAACTGCCGGCGCACGAGCGCCCATTGCGCCTCGTCGAGTTCGGCCTTGCGCTCGGAATCGACGCTGAGCACGTCGTCGGGATGCAGGCCTTCATCCTGCAGGAAGCGCGCGACCAGCGGCGAGACCCGCGTGTCCTCGCAGACGACGAGCATCTTCGGCCGGCGCTCGGGATCGATCGCGGCGAAGTCGCGTTCCAGCACGCGCAGTTTCTCCAGGCCGATCCGCAGCATGACGCGTTGTCCCTCGGCCAATGCGATGTTGCCGCGCTCGTTGCGCTCGGCCTTGAACGCGAGCGGCAGTGCGTCCAGCTCGCCGCGGCGCTCGAGCACCGGCGATTTGACCAGCCCGCGCCGGATCGCCTCCGCAAGATCGAAATCGGCCACGACGTGCGGAAAGTAGCAGCGGTTCGGGTGCGCGCCGCTGCCGGTCTGCTCGTAGGGCGTCGCGGAAAAATCGAACTGCACGAAGCGGCGGCGCTTGCAGCGGGCGACCGCATCGAGGCTGGCCTGCCACTGCGCGCGGACGCCCTCGTGCGGGCTCCTGCCCGCGTGCAGGTGGTGGGCCTCGTCGTTGAACACGACCAGGTCCGGGAGCGCGGCCAGGAACGCCAGCAGCTTGCCGCGCTCGCGTTGGCGGTCGAGCACGTCCAGGCGGTTGCCGACGCCGCGCCCCGGCGGCAGCGGCAGCACCATGCGGGCGATCGCGTCGGGTGCGAGCGGCGCGGCCGGGGCGGTCTCGGCCGTCTCGGCACCCGCCGCTTCCTGCGCGGCCCCGACCAGCAGGTGCCGGTTCGTCAGCGCGATCAGTCCGTTGCCGGTGGTCCTACGTGCGATCTCGTGCCGGTCGCAGACGTTGTCGCGTACGAACTGCTGCACGCGGGTGCGCTGCGATGGCGGCAGCAGCAGTTCGGCGTGGCGGACGATGTCGGCGGTGGCGAAATCGCGGCCGCCATCGTCGCGCGCGCCGGGATCGCGGCGCCTGCCGAGCAGCGCATCGAGCAGGCGCTCGTGCACGATCAGTCCCGGTGCGACGATCAGGAAACGGCGCGAGAAGCGCGGGTCGTCGTGTCCGGCCGCCAGTGCGGCCGTGCGGTTGAGCATCTGCCAGATCAGCAGCGCCTGCAGCACCCATGTCTTGCCGGTGCCGGTGGCCATCTTGAGGCAGTACTTCGGGTGCGCCGGCGCATCGCTGCAACGCGCGGGCGACGGCGCGACGATCTGCAAGCGGCGATACAGATCGCCCAGGTCGGCGCTGGCGAGGACCTCATGGCCGACGATCGCGTTGACGATCGCGCGGCGCTGGCCGACGTGGAAGTTGTGCTCGCGCGCGCGACAGGCGTCGTCGCCGAACCACCAGCGCAGCAGCTCGGCGGTGGTCGGCGTCGCCTGGTCCAGCAGTTCGGCGGCGCCGGCTTCCAGGCCCGAACCCAGGCGCGCGCCCAAGCGCGTCAGCGCGGTCGCCAGCGGCATCGGGTCGGCGTCCGCGGCCCCACTCAAGCCTGCGGCTCGGGTACGCATTGCAGGACCTCCGACTCGAAGCCGAACACGTCCACGGCGCGCACGCACACGCGGCGCTCGCCGCGCTTGCGTGGCAGCTCGATGCACGCCTGCGGCAACACGCGCAGCGGGTCGCCGCCGCGCAGCGTGTTCCCGCGGTGGTCGTGCCACAGCGACCGGAACACTCGGCCGTCGTGATCCGGGTCCACCGCCCAGTACTCGATCATCGCCAGCGGCTCGGCGGCGATCGCGGCCTGCAGCTTGCGCCGGTTGGCATCGTCCAGGTTGATCGCCTCCGGCGACAGCAGCACGTAGTTGTCCAGCGCCACGGTGATGCTTTCGATGGGCGCGCTCTTGCGCGGCCCCGCCTTGCGCTCCTGCGACGCGGCCATCGTGCGTAGCACGGGCCTGATCGTGAGGTACTGCAGGCTCGAGAACCGCACGCGGCCGCGCAGGCGGGCCAGGCCGCCTTTCTCGCGCAGCCGCTCGAGCAGGTCCGGCGGGATCACCAGCACCTGCAGGCGCGGATCGCGCAATCCAGCGAGATAGCCGCCGACCGAAGGTGCGAAATTCCAGCCCAGCACGACCACCCGATCCCAGCCGCCGAGCAGGTGTTCACGCTGCACGATCGCCTGGTCGATCATCGCCGGACCGGTCAGCCCGGCCGGCGAGTCCACCAGCACCAGCGTGCGGCAGCCCGGCTCGCCGACCCAGCCAAGGTTGCGCTGCGGATCGTCAGCAAACGGCAGCGGCATCGCGCCGTACAGCGACAGCACGATCGTGGACAGATCGCCGAAGCGGTAGTCGCCGCGCAGCATGCTGCGTGCGGTTTCCACCTGGTAGTCGCCGACCGCCTGGTAGAGGAACGGCCCGGCGCGCATGTCGAGCAGGCGCTTACGCATCACCATGCAGGCCGGCTTGCCCAGGTCGGCGGTGATCCAGCGCCGGCCGAGGGTTTCGGCAACGGTCGCGGTGGTGCCCGAGCCGCCATGGAAATCGGCCACGAGGTCGCCCTCGCGCGTGGACGCGGAGATCACCCGCGCGAGCAGCGCCGCCGGCTTCTGGGTCGCATAACCGACGCTCTCGTCGCCCTGCAGCGAGCTGATGTCGGTCCACACGTCGCGGCAGCGCACGCCACCGGGGTTGCGGTACAACTTGCGCACCGGCACCTTGCCCGGCTGCACCAGCAGCAGTCCCTCGCGCAGCCACCGCAGCGCGGTGACGCGGGGCATCCGGTAGCCGTTGCGCGGCATCTTCTCGCCGAGCCCGAGATCGTAGGCATAGCCGCCGCCACCGGGATTGTCGACCGGGGCTACGCGGTAGATCCCGCGCTCGTCGTGCTTGTTGTACAGCCGCTCGCTGGCGTCGCTGAAGTCCTGGTACACCTCGTTCCAGACCGGCTCGTCGAGCGTCTTGCGGTAGAAGAACAGCGTGTCGTGCGACTTGATGAACTTGCGGTTCTTCGCCGACGTGTCGCCGACCGCACCCTGCCAGATGAGTTCGTTGACGAAGCACTCGCGACCGAAGATCTCGTCCATCAGCAGCTTGACGTAATGGCCGACGTGCCAGTCCAGATGCACGTAGATCGAGCCGCTGTCGCGCAGCAGTTCGCGCATCAGCAGCAGGCGCGGGGTGATCATCGCCAGGTACGACGCGGTCCCATTGGCCCAGGTATCGGAATAGGCGAACTGCTCGATCACCGTCGGATGCTGCTGCAGCTCGACGCCCGGCAGGGTGATCCGGGTGCGGTAGTCGGCGCCCGAATCGAACGGCGGATCGATGTAGATCAGATCGACCTGGCCGCGCAGGGTCGGCGCATGCGCGTCGCCGGCCAGCAGCGCCGCCATCGCGTGCAGGTTGTCGCCGTGGATCAGGCGGTTGTGCCAGCCGGCCTCGCCGCCCGCGATGAGGCCGGCGTCGGGCGAAGCCGCGGCGGCGCCGGACACGCACTCGCGGGTCTGCAGCCGGGCCCGCTGCGGCGTTTCCAGGCCCGCAAGGATGCCTGCGGCCTGTTGCCGGCCCTCTGCCACGATTGCCGGCAACATTTCAAGCAGGGACTTATGCATCGTTTACCCGGAGAATGAACGCAATAAGTTGATGATGGCACACGCAATACGTGAATTCCTATCTGTGCGGCTCCGTAGTTTTCGGGGTCATGAGCGATGAGCGAAAGGAATTCTCCAGACGACTTGCAGCAGCGATGAGCGCGGCCGGGCATGAGCCGCGCCCGTCGGTGCTGTTCAAGCAGTTCAATTCGAGTTTCACCGGCCGCTCGGTGAGCTTCCAGTCGGCGTCGCGCTGGCTCAATGGCCAGTCGATTCCCGAGCAGGACAAGCTGCAGGTGCTCGCCAGGCTCTATGGCGTCTCGCCACAGGCGCTGCGCTTCGGCGACAAGCCGGCGCGGGCCGTGGCCGAATCGCGGGCCTCGTGGCCCGAAGCGCTCAATGCCGCCGACCGCAGCATGCTCGACGCCTACCTCGCCCTGGCCGCGGAACGACGCAAGCTGGTGCGCGAACTGGTCCAGGCCCTCGGCGGGCGCGGCAGCTAGCGCGCCAGGTGCGTTTGGCGCATCTCGCGCTGGTTGCGAAACGACCTTCCGGCGCGCCGATGATGTCCGGGTGTCGCGCTCACTCACGTCGGGATTGCGCGGCGGTCAGTCCTGACCCCGCCGCTCCGACTCCAGGGCTTGCACCAGGAATGCCGACGTAGCCTGCAGAACGTCGTGGGCGGCTTCCGATCGCCACGGCGATCCGACGACGTGGGCACCGTTGGCGAAGGCCTGCTCTCGCTTGAGTGCGGGCCTGGTCCCGAGAGCACCGAAAAAGGCCAGCATGGCCGGCACGGAGGCAGTGGGATCCTGATGCTGCTCGTCGCGGTAGTAGTAGGCCAGAAAGAAGGGCGCGCGCACACGCGCAGCCAGCGCAGGCGACATGTGTTCGTCGAACAGCCGGCGCAGCGCCCGGTACCCGTCCGGGTGTACCGCGCTGGACCAGTACCGCTGCTGCGCGCGGCTGCGTCGCCGCTTGTCGCGCAGCGCCTCGGTCTGCGTGCATCGGCGATCCAGCTCCTCCGGGCAATGCGCTTGCACGCCCAGCGACCATGCCACCACCGCAGCGACGTGATCGGGATATTCTCCGGCCAGAACGCAGGCCAGGCTCGCGCCCAGCGAAGTCCCCACCACGACAACCCGTTCCCCGATGCTCAGGCCGATCGCCAAGGCCTCCCGGGCGGACCGCAGCCAGTCTTCAGGTGTCGTGCCCTGCAGCGCGAATTCGTCTTCCAGGCCGTGCCCCGGCAACCGGGCGACGAAAGCATTGGCCGCCAGCGCCTTCGCCAGCCGCTCGGGCTGATCACCGCTCTCACCGGGACTTGCGCTGAAACCGTGCAGGTAGACGAGCGCCACGGGCGTTCGCGACGGATGCGCCGGATTGTCCCAGTGCAGGCGCTCGGCACAGCCGGGCTTGAGGCCGCAAACGCCTCGTTCCCGCGCTTCGCTCCACGCCTGCAGCAGCGAAGGCTCGCCGGGAATGTGCGGGAGTTCAGGGACCATCGAGCCATCATCCGCAGCAGGCGAACCGTCCCGCCCAGCCGGGCGCACGGGAACATCGTCGGCGAGTGCGCACGGAAACGCGAGGCCGCGTTCAATGGTACTGCGTTCGTATGGGCCATCCACGGCGGCCACCTGGCTCGCCGTGGCTGGATGGTCGGCCCATGTGGCGGCGGTGGATTCCCGGCGCACAGCCACTAGACTGGGGGCTTCATGCGGGAGAGCGGCAGTGCCAGAGATCGTCTTCAAAGGCAAGGAATACGTCTACAACCACCACCTGACCGTGCCTTACCGGCCGCTGGTGGCGGACGCGAACAAGGGCATCGGCGCGCCCGACCTGTCCGGCAATCTGGTCATCCACGGCGACAACCTGCACGCGCTCAAGAGCCTGCTGCCGCGCTACGCAGGCGCGGTTGACCTGATCTTCATCGACCCGCCCTACAACACCGGCAACGAGGG
>JALYOG010000064.1 GCA_030856985.1 Pseudomonadota bacterium
CCCCCGGTTTTTCCTGACAGCGTCAGTCGCGCACGGGTTCGTCAGTTGGAGACGTTGATTTCGCCCAGGAAGATCTTGTCGCCGAACCGGCATCCGCCTTCCACCACCGTCGACGGGGTGCACGCCGGGTTGCCCGTGCTCCAAAATGGCGTCTTGAAATGCACTTCAAAGCGATCCGCCGTCGCGCCGTTGTCGACGCCGAAGGCCACGAAACTGTGCGGCGGCGGATTGACGCCTTCACCGTTGGTGTCCTCGACGATCACACCGCCCATGCGGGTGGTGGAACGCATGGTGCCGGTCGCGGTGATCGTGCGGCTCGCGCGGTCGATCTGGTAGGAGGCGACGTTGAGCGAGTACATGACCATCTCGAACGGCCCGGCGACGCCGAGCGCGTCGATGGTGCCCACGCCGCAGCTGACCATGTTCCTGTTGATGGTGAAAGTGGAGACCTGGTTGGCCACGCTCGGGCCCGTGTAGAGGCCAACGCCCTGGTCCTTCAGGTCGTTCTGGCCGGCGGTTGCTGCGCCGACGAAGAGGCTGCCGAGCACGAGCGCTGCCGCGAGACCCTTGATTGTGAATGCCTTCATAATAAGTAACTCCTGGGTGGTGGGGGATGCTGTTTGAGAGGATGTATCCGCCCCGTCTCGGCTTTTCGGGCCCGCGACGGGGGTCTCAGGAATCCCACGTATGCCTTTCCCCGTCTGTGACCGGGATTACCGACGCGGGGGCCCTTGTCGTGCTGGCCGCGGGTGGGTAAGGTTCGCTGCGCAGGCTTGGAGCAGGCCAGCAACGGCGTTCAGAGGAGCTTTCGTATCCGGGCGCCCAGGCTCGCCCGGCGCCCGACGGAAGGAAACCGGTTCCCGAGCGGGTCACCGCGAATCCTTTTTCCCCTTCGGCGCCACTGCTATCCTGCAAGCAGAGTTGTGTAGTGGATTTGCCGCCAATCATGGCGGTCCACACGGAGAGGGGAAACGGCGTGATCGAGCATGGAGCGTGTGATCAGGAAAAAGGTGCAGTAAGCCCAAGAGGGCTGGCGGGGCCAGGGATGGCGATGCACGGCTCCGGTCCGGGGCCTGCATGTCCGTTTGGAGCCGCCTCGGACACGCAGGCGGTCAGGATCCTGCCGCTGCTCGAATGGTGGATGGCTTCGTTCGGGGGCTTCTGGCCAGCCGCAATCGCGCTGCGTCGGAATGCTCCGACGCAGGCGTGCCACGCGTGGTGCGCGTCATGAACCACCAGTCCCCCACCATCGCCCCTATCAGAGTCCTGCTGGACCGTCATCCATCGCTGGGTCAGTTGTCCGGACGGGAATGGGACAACGCCCTGTCGGAATCAACACTCTCCCGGATCCTTCCCGAGTGCACCCACGCCTCCAAGTGCTGCAAAGGGGCGGGAGAACACTTCACCATCATCCTCGAAGGCGCCGTGCGCGTCAGCTCGCTCTCTCCGGAAGGCCGCACACTGAGCATCTGCCGCGTGCAGGCAGGCGAGTTGTGCATGTTGAGCCTTGCGGCCATCTACTCGCGCGAGCGGCTTCTGGTGGACCTGACTCCAGAAGGCAACGTGCTGATGCTGCAGATTCCGGCGGGGCACCTGGCGGTGCTGCTCACGCATTCGGAAGGCTTCCGCACCTATCTCATGTCCTCGATGTCCAGGCACGTGACGACGCTGCTGACGCGCATCGAAGAGACCACGTTCGGCTGCCTGAGAACGCGCATCGTCAGTCATCTGCGCGACATGCGCAGTTCGACCGGCTGCAGTGTTATCGCTATCAGTCACCAGGAGCTGGCGGACGAGCTGGGCAACACCCGCGAGGCCGTCAGTCGCACGCTCAAGGAAATAGAACGCGGTGGAGCGGTGAAGCTGGGCCGTCGCATGATCGCGCTGGTGGCGGAATGATCCAGGCGGGTGTCGCACCCCCGCCCTCCGAAGGCTGTCGCAGCTTCGTCCACTGACCCCGTCGCCGCCGCTCGACGCGACTGCGCAAACTCCGGTCACCTTGTCCGTCCTGCGCCACCGGATGCGCGCGGCGAGAACGCGCCTTCATCGCGCGACGGTTCACCCCCAAAGATCGAATCGGCGCGCGGCCACGCCCGCGTGAGGGTTTGGCAATCGCCGACCGAAGCGCGGTCCCTGGAACGCCCCGAGGCCGCGGCTGCCAAGCTGCAGGAGCCCGGGTTCGCCCGGACATCGCCGTGACATGCCGGCCGACAGGCGCCGACGCCTGTCCTGCCTGTGCAGGGTGACTAGCGCGTCACGCCCGCACCGACCGGTGCGGGGAGTTCCGCCGCGCGCGCGTCCCTGGCCGGGGCGCGTTCCAGCTTGCGCCGATGCCACAGGTAGAACATCACCGGGATGAGGACCATCGACACGACCGGCGCGGTGATCATCCCGCCGACCATCGGCGCCGCGATGCGGCGCATGACCTCGGAACCGGCGCCGGTGCCGAACATGATCGGCATCAGCCCGGCGACGACGACCGCGGCGGTCATGGCCTTCGGGCGCACGCGGAGCACGGCGCCCTCGATCACCGCCGACAGCAGTTCGTCGCGGGTGCGGGGCACGTGGCGACGGACCGCCTCGCGCAGGTAGACCAGCATGACCACGCCGAACTCCGCAGCCACGCCCGCCAGCGCGATCAGGCCGACCGCCACGGCGACCGACAGCTGGTATTCGAGCAGATGCAGCAGCCAGAACCCGCCGACCAGCGAAAACGGCACCGCCATCATCACCATGATCGCCTCGCTGGTGCTGCGCAGCCCCAGGTAAAGCAGCAGGAACAGCCCGGCCACCGTCAGCGGCGCGATCAGCAGCATCCGCTCCTGCGCCTGGCGCAGCATCTGGTACTGGCCCACCCACTGGTAGGTGTAGCCCGCCGGCAGCTTCAGCGACTGGCGCAGCGCCGCTTCGGCGCGCTCGACATAGCCTGCCATGTCGGTGTCGCTGGAGTTGATGTAGACCCAGCCGCTGACCCGGCCGTTCTCGCTCCTGATCATCGACGGCCCGTCGATCACCTGTATGTCGGCGACGTCGCCCAGTTGCACCTTGACGTCCTGGTTGAGCACCAGCGGCAGCGACCTGAGCTTGGCCACCGAGTCGCGGAACTCCTCCGGGTAGCGGACGTTGACCGAATAGCGCTCGCGCCCCTCGACGGTCTGCACGACGTCCATTCCCCCCACCGCGATCGCCGCCGACTCCTGGATGCGCTGCAGGCTCACGTTGTGATGCGCGGCGACCTCGCGGTCGATGTCGATTTCGATGTACCTGCCGGTCGAGGCGCGGTCGGAGAACACCGAGGTGGTGCCCTGCAGCGGCCGCAGGACCGCTTCCACTTCGCGGCCGACGCGCTCGATCACCTGCGGGTCCGCGCCGGCGATCTTGATGCCGATCGGCGTGTTGATGCCGGTGGACTGCATGTCGATGCGCGCGCGGATCGGCATCAGCCAGGCGTTGTTGAGGCCCGGAATCTGCACCTTGTCGTCGAGTTCCTGCTTGATCTTCTCGATCGTCATGCCGGGTCGCCATTGCTCGCGCGGCTTGAGGCGGATCGTCGACTCGATCATCGCCATCGGCGCCGGATCGGTCGCCGTCTCGGCCGGGCCGATCTTGCCGAACACATGCTGCACCTCGGGCACGGTCTTGATCAGCCGGTCGACCTGGTGCAGCAGTTCGCGCGCCTTGCCGATGGAAATTCCCGGAGGCGCCGACGGCATGTACAGCAGGTCGCCCTCGTCGAGGTCGGGCATGAACTCCCGGCCAAGATGCGACAGCGGCCAGGCGATCGAAGCCACGAGCAGTATCGACAACACGATGACCAGCCACGGCAGCTTCAAGGCGACGTCGATGATGGGCCGGTAGCCCGCCACCAGCAGGCGGTTGATCGGGTTCTCCGCCTCGCCGCGGATCCGGCCCTTGATGAAGAAGACCGCAAGCACCGGCAGCAGCGTGACCGACAGCCCGGCGGCGGCCGCCATGGCGAAGGTCTTGGTGTACGCCAGCGGCGAGAACAGCCGGCCTTCCTGGCCCTGCAGCGCGAAGATCGGAATGAAGCTCAAGGTGATGATGAGCAGCGAGAAGAACAGCGCCGGCCCGACTTCCACCAGCGCCTCCTCGATCGCGGCCAGGCGCTTGCTCTCGTCGCCGCCGTTGCGCTCCAGGTGCTTGTGCACGTTCTCGATCATCACGATCGCCGCGTCCACCATGGTGCCGATCGCCAGTGCGATGCCGCCCAGCGACATCATGTTCGCCGTCACGCCCTGCAACCGGATCAGCAGGAACGCGGTCATGATCCCGACCGCCAGCGTCAGCAGCACGATCAGCGACGAACGCAGGTGGTAGAGGAAGATCGCGCACACCAGCACGACGATCAGGAACTCCTCGAGCAGGCGCTTGTTGAGCGTATCGACGGAGCGGTTGATCAGCGAGGAGCGATCGTAGGTCTCCACGATCTCCACGCCGGCCGGCAGGCTCGGCTTCAGCGATTGGAGCTTGGCCTTGACGCCCTCGATCGTCTCGCGCGCGTTGGCGCCGGCACGCATCACGATGATGCCGCCGACCACTTCACCCTGCCCGTCCAGGTCGGCGACCGCACGACGCATCGCCGGGCCCACGCGGATCTCGCGCGACAGGTCCATCAGCGGCACGGAAGACAAGCCGGTGCGCATGTCCTGCGTGGGCACGCTGATCAGGCCGATGTCGCGGGTGTCGTCGATGTAGCCCTTGAGCCGGACCATGTACTCGGCTTCGGCAAGCTCGAGCACCGAGCCGCCGGCCTCGCTGTTGGACTGCTGGATCGCCCCGGTCACCATCTCCAGCGCGATCCCGTAGCCACGCAGGCGGTCGGGATCGAGCACGACCTGGAACTGCTTGACCATACCGCCGACGGTCGCCACTTCGGCCACGCCGGGAACCGAGGTCAGCTCGAACTTGAGCAGCCAGTCCTGCAGCGTTCGCAGCTGGGCGATGTCGTGCTGGCCGGTGCGATCGACCAGCGCGTACTGGTAGACCCAGCCCAGCCCCGTCGCGTCGGGACCGAGGGTCGCCTTGGCGCCTGCGGGGAGCTTGCTGGCGGCGTCGTTGAGGTATTCCAGCACCCGCGACCGCGCCCAGTAGATGTCGGTGCCGTCGGCGAAGATCACATAGACGTAGGAGTTGCCGAACGTCGAAAACGCGCGCACCGCGGTCGCTCCCGGCACCGCGAGCATGGCCGTGGACAGCGGGTAGGTAACCTGATCCTCGATCACCTGCGGGGCCTGCCCCGGGACGTCGACCCGGATGATCACCTGCACATCGGTCAGGTCGGGAATCGCGTCGATCGGGGTGGTGCGCACCGCGTACAGCCCGCCCAGAGCAAGCATGGCTGCGACGATCAGCACCAGGACGCGGTTGCCGATCGACCAGCGGATCAGTTTTTCGATCATTCCAGTACTTAGTCTCTAATCCCTGCGACAGCGCGACAGCCTATCAGTGCTGATGCCCCGCGTGGGCAACCACTTCAGCTTCGGGAACGGCGGTCGTGAAGCGCGCGAGGTCGGCCAGGCGGGAGCTCTCGGAGTCGATCAGGAACTGCCCCGAGGCGACGATCGACTCGCCTCCCGAGAGCCCGGAGAGTATCTCCGTGCGCCCCTTGGCCTCCTCGCCGGTGACCACCGGAATGCTCTGGAAACTCCCGTCCTGGCGCACCACCACGACCTTGTCGCCGGCCTGGGTCCGGATCACGGCTTCCGAGGGAATCATGACCAGGTCGGGGCGAACGGTACCCTTGATCTTGACCCGGCTGAAGACGTTCTGCGCGATCTTCAGGTTCAGGGTTTCGAACTCGATGCGCACCTCCAGCGTACGCGTGGTGAAGCCGACGGGCGGGTCGACCCGGACCACGCGGCCGGTGAACACTTCGCCCGGCAGCGTGCGCATGCTGATTTCCGCTTCCTGGCCTTCCTCGACCCAGCCCCACTGCTGCTCGAAGATCTCGGCGGTCACCTCGATCAGGCGCGCGTTGCCGCCGATGTTGAACACGGTAAAGCCGGGATTCACGTCATCGCCTGCTGCGCCGCGGCGGATGAACACGTAGGCGTCCTTCGGCGAACGCACCTCGATCAGCATGTTCGGCGCCGCACCCTTGTGCAGCTTCTCGACCTGTTCGGCGCTCACGCCCTGGTTCATCAGCGGCGCGGACAGCACGGCCAGTTCGGCGGAGTCCTTGCCGGCCTTGACCGCCTCCTTGTAGAGGCGCTGGGCCTCGAAGGATTCCTCCGAGGCGATCGAGAACAGCAGCTCGCCCTCGTCTACGGTGTCGCCGTCGTACTTTTCGGCCACGAACTTGAGCTTTCCGGTGACCTGCGCCGACAGGATGCTGCGCGATGTGGAATCCACGCGCGTGATCTTGCCCACCGTCTCGATTTCGCGGTGCATGTCGCTGCGCTCGACCTGCGCGATGCGAACTCCAAGGTTCGCCTGCACGGCCGGCGCGATGTGCACCGCGGCGCCCACGGCATCGGCGTCCTGCGGGTGCGCGGCGTGTCCGGGCGCATGCTCGGCAGAAGCGTGACCGGCGGCGGGCGACATGTTCTGTCCGCCACTGACGTCGATGCTCTTCTGCGGTACCAGGTCCATCCCGCAAATCGGGCATTCGCCCTCGTGTTCGCCGGTCACATGCGCGTGCATGGGACAGACGAAACCTTTCTTTGCCGGCTCGACCAGAAAATTGGGTGCATCACCTGCTTTTGAAACCGCCTGGGCGGCGACGACCTCGTCCTGCGCCGGCGCTTCGCTGATTCCCGATCCAGCGAGGAAGGCGGCCAGGACCGCTCCACCCACCATCGTCATGCTTGTGAACCTGTGCATCGTAGTTCTCGCTGTATCCAGGGGGTTGTGTCGCTGCCGGCGGCGGATTCCCGCGACGGCCTTTCATGGGTGCTGCTGGCGGGAACAGCCGGTGCCCCGAAGGACACCGGCTGCTGCTCAGCCATGGATCAGTGCAGCGAGTACACCGCTACGTCGTGGTGCAGCGGATCGAACTGGTACATGCGCAGGCGCATCGAGGGCTCGAAGTTCAAGGTCACGTCGACCTTGTGCGTGCCCGGCGTGCCGTCGGCGGCAACCGGCGGCACGATGATCGCGCCGAACGGGCCACCGGCATTCATCCACCAGTGGATGCGACCGAAGGTGAAGAACGGACCGGAGCCGAACTGCGGGCGGGCATTGATGTCAGCAACGCGAGGCGTGGGCTTCAGGTGCTCGTCGGTGCCACCGCGGTCGAACGGCAGGTAGGGCTCGCCGGTCGTCGGGTCGATCGCGTGCATCGGATCGGTGACCTGGAACTGGTTTTCCCAGCCGCGCGTACCGCCGAAGTCGACGTTGAGATACCCGTGATCGAAGTGGTCGCCGTTGCGCAGCGTCACCTTGAAGTTGTACGGGCGCTTCTCCCAGTCGGTCATCGAGTTGGCCTCGACACCCATGAAGGTGTTGGAACCCATGTTGCTGCCTTCACCGCTCCTGCCGCGACCATTGCGGCCATGACGGCTGCCGTAGATGGTGTTGTTGACGTAGAACAGCGTGATGTCGGCTTCCGGATCGTGCTCCACGCCGCGCGGCAACCTGGTGCGGTCGGAGAAGTCCAAGAAGGCTGCACGCAGCTCCTTGACCTTCAACTGCGCCGGATCGAACGCATAGGTGCCGCTGTCGATCGCATCGCGCCACTCGCGGAAGGTCTTCCACATGCGCTTCTCGGGAGCCAGGTCGCCGATCTTCGCGATCGCGGCGAGCTTGGCTGCCTCGCTGGCACGGGGATTGGCACCGAAGACGTCGACTTCATGCTGCAACAGGCTCTTGCCCATGGTGTAATTGTTGACGTTCTCGCTGACCTGGACGCGAGGCGGATGTTTCCGCCAGCCCCAGTTGTACGTGAGCTTGTAGTACTTGCCTGGCGGCATCTTGATCTTGACCGTGTACTCGGTGCCCTCCACCAGCATCGGGAAGTACGTCTGATCCATGCCGATGTGCGCCATGCCGAAGTTGTCCTTGCCTGGGGTGTCCAGGATCGGGCTGTCGACGCGCGGATCGTCGTAGAACATCGCCATCGGGGAGAAATCCTCGATGCCGTCCTTCAGGATGCTGACCTTGTAGGTGATCGTCCACGGCACGTGCCAGACGGGGTTCGGGTCGAGCAGGGCCACGTCCGACTCCATGCGCTGGCCGAAGTAGAGCAGGCGGATGTCGACGTTTCCGCCGATGACGTTTCCGTTGGCGTCATGCTGGGGAATGACCTTCTTGACCTTCAGCGGGCCGTTGTAGTGCAGCATCGGCATCCCACTGAACGCCGCACCCTCGATCGGATTGCCTTCGAGGATGTCGATGGCCTTCTGGATCTCCTTGCGATGCTGCTGCGCCTTCGCACCCGGGTTATTGGCGTTGGTCTTCTGTTCCAGCAGGTCGATGATCCGGTCGAGCTCGGTGAACGGCGACTTGGGGTTGATCGCCACCGCGGTCACCGGACCGTCGTGCAGGTTGTAGCCTACATCCGGCGTCGAGGGCAGGGTGTTGACCATCTCCTTGCCCGACGAGGTAAACGAGTTCTGGTACACGGTGTTGAAGAAGTTCGAGCCCGGCGGGTTTTCGAACGGGTTGACCGCCGGAAACTTGCCTTCGGGCGTCACCGCCGTGGTGGTGATGACTCCGTTCGCGTCGATGGTCTGAGTCTGCGAACTCCCCATCGGCAGCGGCACCGGTCCGGGATGCTGCGCCTGGGCGCCGGCCGCGAAGGCCAGGCCCATTCCCAGCACCAATGCTCTGGTGACATATTGCTTGGATGTTGACATTGCTTGTTGCTCCCATTCCGTGGCGGGGACGGCGTTACTGCCACCCGGCGTGAGTGTTTTGGGCGTCAGGAAAGCGCGGATGCCGGTCATGACTTCCAGCTCCGCATGTCCGTGAGGAACTGCTTGTGCTGGGATCCGGTGCTGAGGAAGGCCAGCGCCTCGGTCAGGTACAGCGGCTGCAGGCGCGCGGGCTTGGACAGGATGCGACCGGACTTGTCGTTGCTCATCCAGACCAGTCCATGGATGTTGCCCATGACCCTGAGGCTCTGCTTGATCTCGTCGATGGCCGCGGTCTCGCCGGTCAGGAACTGCCAGCGTGCGCCCTTGCTGTCGGCGAACGCCTTCAGGTCGGCCACCGAGTCCTTGTCCGGACGCGTGTTCACGGTGTACATGAAGAGGTCCTTGCCCAGCCTGTCGCGGACCATCTGCTGGACCTTGACCAGGTTGTCGACGATCGGATAGCGCTTTTCGCCGTCGATCGAGGCGAAGCTGATCAGTACCAGCTTGTCCCGGACCAGATCGTCGTAGAAATTACCGAACTGCTTGCCGGTCTGGTCCGTTACCGCGACCGTGGGGAAGCGTGCAGCGTGTACTCCACCGGCGCGACGCGCGGCGGCCTTCGGCGCAGCGGGTGCGGCACCGGTGTTCGTGGCGGCGGCAACAGCCAGGCCCGGAAGGCCCAAGCCAAGCCCCATCAACAATGCTCTTCTGCTTTTCATCTAAAAACTCCTTAATGCATTGACGTAATGACTTGCACGATGGGCTCAGACGTTGGGGATGATGTCCCAACGCAGCATCATTGCGTTGTCTTCATGCACATTGTTGTGGCAGTGGATTGGGTACTTGCCCAGGTAGTCGTCGAACCGGTAGAACACCTTCGCGGTATCGCCAGGTCCAAGCGTTGCGACGTCCTTGCGCGACTTGAGCACGCCGGTCGGCGCGCGGCCGTTCCACTCGATGACCTGGAATTCCTCGAAGTGCACGTGCACCGGGTGCGCCCACGACGTACCGGCGTTGCGGAAGTTCCAGATCTCCGCGGTGCCCTGGCGTACTTCGGCGGACGAGATCGTTGGATCCATGAACTGGCCGTTGACGGTCCACAGGCCCATGTCGTGATCGAACACCCAGTCGCGCTCGGCAACCACTTCGCTGAGGTTGATCGACGGCAGCTTGCGCAGGAAGTCCGGAATGCGGCTGTTGTCGACGACGTTGCTGTCGATCACGTCGAAGCGCATCACCGGCATGCCCGGATCCAGCTGCTTGCCCGTCGGTCCCTGGCCGTTGGTCTGCTCCATGACGTTTTCCAGCACGATCGAGGTGCCCGGCGCGTACTTGGAGAAGTCGACGATGACGTCGTGGCGGTTGGCCACGCCGAGCACGATCGAGGTGGCCTCGACCGGCGTTTCGAGCAGGTTGCCGTCGTTGGTGATGACGAAGAACGGGCTCTTGTCGGCGAAGCGCAGCTCGTAGAAGCGCGAAGGGCCGCCATCCAGGAAGCGAAGGCGGTACTTACGCCGCTCGACCTGGAAGTACGGGAAGGCCTTGCGGTTGACCGTGATCACGTCGCCGAGATGGCCGTCCGTGTTGAAGATGTTGTATTCCGGATGGCCCTGCTGGTTGAAGCGGACGTCGTGCAGGATGAAGTACAGGTCGTACTTGCCGTAGCCGCCCGGGAGGCGCAGCGCACCGGCGCGGGTGTCGTTCTCGTCGCCGGAGTCGATGTGGTCATAGAAGATGCACATGCCCGACAGGCCGGCGTACACGTTGGTCGCCGTGAAGTCGATCATGTGATCGTGGTACCACAGGCTCGCCAGCGCCTCGTTTGGATCGTTGCGGGCGTAGATCATCGGATGGTGGTGATCCCAGAACTGCCCCGGCTCGATGAAGTCCATCGGGTAGCCGTCGCTCTCGCTGGCGGAGTGCGAGTTGTGCAGGTGGGTGGTCGTTGCCGGGTAGCCGAACGGAATCTTGGTGTTTTCCGCCAGCGGCAGGTTGTTGGTGCGGCGGATGAAGAACGGCTCGCCGTACTTGGCGACGAAGGTCTCGCCCGGGGCCGCGTTGTTGAACATCCAGGCGAGCGAACCGCCCTGGGCGTTGAGGCTGGACAGCGCCGGGTGGTAGTTCCAGTACCCTTCCGCCTCGTTCTGGACATAGTGGTGGACTGCGGGGAACTCGGCGTAGCGCTGATGGCGGTCCGGGTTGACGCCTGGCGTCAGGCTGGCCGGATCGACCGGCTTGGCGGCAGGCGGGATGTACACCGGCTGCGTGAACAACGGCACGTGCGGGCTTGCGGGCTCGTTCTCGGGCGTGATCATGCCGCGGGTGAAGTTCACCTGCGCCTGCGCGAGACGCGGAAGCATTGCACCGCCGAAGATTGCCGGCGTAGCGGCAACTGCGGCGGCACCGGCCTTGAGCAAATCTCTTCTCTTGTTAGTGGTCATTTATCCCAACTCCTTTGTATCCACTGGATCGGCTGTATGCGGAGGAGATCCACGATGACTCCGCATTTGCCGGCGCGTTCCCCAACAAGCTTGTGAGTCGTTGCCTGGCGGCCTGCTTCGTGTTCCCCGCGTGCACTTGACCATGTGGCCGCAGGGGCTGTCTGTGATAGTTGTTACCGAGAGGTTCATTTTTCCGGTTCGTCGGAAACTCTCAGAGACAGCGGGTTTGTAACTCCTGTTACATACCTTCGCGTGCGCCGCGAAGTAGGCTGGCGCGACCTTCAGGAGTACACGCATGACCACCACCTCCCGCCGGAATGCCCTCCCCGTTTCGTCCCGCTCGAGCCGTTCCGCCCTGCGCGCGGGCGCGCTCGCCGCGCTCGCCGCGCTGATGTTCGCGCCGCTGCAGGCGCGCGAATACGTCCCTTACCCAGGCTCCTACAGCGCCCTGCTCAAGTCGGTGGAAGCGGCCGACAAGGTGGTGCTGCAAATCCAGGTCTGGACCGGTTTCGAGCGCGACTTCAAGATCACCTTGCCCGACATCGTCGTCCCCAGCGGCAAGGCGGCGGCGGCATGCGAGCGCGAGATGGCCGAGCGTGCGAAGAAGTTCACCGAGAGCTTCCTCACCCAGGCCAGCAGGGTCGAGACGCGCGACCTGTTGATGCACGACTCCGCCGACGACAACGCCAAGGCCGGCGTCTTCACCGAGGCCGGCAGCCTGGCCGACGCGCTGCGCGCGGAAGGACTGGCGCGCCCGAGCAACATCAACGCCGATGCGGCGTGGTGCGGCGCCTGAGGCTGAGCCCGCTCCGAAGTTCCCTCGACGCAGGCTGGCGTCGATGTCGACCGCACCACAAGTCGTCCCTCGCGGACGGCGGCCTGACGGACGACGCAAGCGGTTCCTGCGGCGCCGCGCGTGTGATGCACGCGTGGCGCCGCGGTTCGTTGCGCCACGCCCACGGACGCATGCGTGCTGGAGATGTGGGCGCCGAGTCCACGACGTCCGTTGCGCCGCTGCTGATGGGTAGCTGCTGACGCGTTGCTCGCCGCGCGTGTGCGCGGCGTCGATCCATCACTGCACCGCACAGCCGGCTCGTGTCGATCCAGGCCATCGATGCGTTATGCCGCTCACGTGCGGCCTTGTGCAGGTGGGTGAGGCCGGCTGCGCCTGAGTGCTGGGTTCGTCAGCGTCTGAGGTCTCGCTTGCCCCCATCCCAGCCTTCCCCCGCGAGCGGGGGAAGGAGCTTAGAGCAAGTCGCTGCGCAGCTGCTGATAAGTCGCAACATAGTCGATCTGCGGCCCCTTCTCCCCCGGGTGCCGGACGGGCGCGTGCCGTGCAGGCTCCATGCGGTGTTCGCATTCCGGCCCGGGACACGTCTTCCGGGCAGCGCCTGGATCAACCGCCGGATGGCGCCGGGGTCGGGACCTGTCTGCGGAAGTCAAGCTGCAGCGCGGGCGCCTGCAGGACTTCGAAGCCTTCGTGCGGCAGCGGCTGCGCGGCTTCGATCGCTTCGCGTATCGATGCGCGCCCGGATTCGTCCAGCGGGCAGGCATCATCCACGCGCACCTGCGCGGGCACACCCGGCTGCCGCGCACGCTCGATCACCACGCGGCAGGGCTGGTCGAGCGGCAGGCCTGCGGGCGCGATCCAGTGGGCCAGGATGGCGGCCCGCAACGCCTCCTCGTACTGCGAGCGCAGCGCAGCCTCGTCGGCGTCGTCGCTGGCGTCGGGCCAGGTCGACGGATCGACCGTGATGCTGGCTGCAGGATCCAGCACAACGCTGGCGCTGGCTGCACGATCGACCGCAGCGTTGCGCTGCGGTCGGATCCACGGATCGGTCTGCCCGCCAGCCCGGGCCCGCGTCCGCGGACCCTGGGGGCCGGCGGACTTGGTCGCCGCGAACGTCTGCCGCGCGCGGTTCTCCCTGTGGATCTGCAGCACCCGCAGCCGGCGGTCGCCGAACACCTGCTCGGCAAGTTTCGGATCGGTCTTGAATTCCTCGCCCGCACCGGTGGAGCCGGCCTCGCCTCCCGCGGTTTGCGGCTTGGGTATCACCGCTGCGGCGGTGCTGGGCGCCGGCGGCGTTTCGGAGACGGTCGCCGGGTCGACCGGCTCGACTTCCGCGGGTACAGGCTCGGGCAACGCGGGCTCCGGTGGCGCCACCAGCAACGGCTCCGGCGCGGTCGTGGGCGTCGGCGGGTTCAGCGTGTGCTGCATCGCCGCCGACAACGAGCTGGGCGCGATCAGGTCGACGTTGATCGAGCCACGCGCCCCGCTCCCCGGCGCGACGCTGCGTCCCCAGAGACTGCCGATCAGCAGGGTCAGCAGTGCCGCGTGGAGCAGCAGCGCCTTGCCGATCGACCAATCCCGTCCGGCGGCGTTCTCTCCCGCCGCCCGGGGATACGTCAGTCGATCGAAGCCGTGCGTGGAGATGGCGAAGGTTGCTTCCACCGCTTACGCGTCCCGATGCGGCGCGGCGGAGGTCATCCACGCGCGCGGCGTGCTTTCGCGTGCCGGGTGCCGATGGCGCGCGCGGTCGGCGCCGGCGCGACGACGGCACCCGGCTGCCTGGACATGCACGGTACGGACGACGGCATCCGGGCGGTCAGCAATGTCGGCTCGAATTTCGCCCATGTCGTGAAGAGGCGTCATGCACGCAAAAGGATTCGCATGGCATTAGACGAGAGGCGCGAGCCCCGCGCAACAACAGAAAGCTGAAGACGAGCGGACTCCACCGTCGACACTTCGATGGCGAATGGCGCGGCAATGATGCTCGGACGGTGCGACTTCAGGAAGCGCAGCGTCCGCGCGCCATCCGGCGCGCGTGTGCCCCCCATCACGGGCCCGGCCGCGCTTCAGCCTGCGACCGCCCCGCCATCGGATGGTTCGCCGCTACCGGAGCCGATCACACCGACGACCTGGGCCGCGATCTGCTCCGGACTGCGATCGTCCAGGTAGATGTTGGTGTTGCCCGCACCGGCCACGCCCCACTCCGACAGTTCTACACCGGGAAAGAAGCCGATCGTGCGAGGTCCGGAAGCATTGGCCAGGTGCATGACCCCGCAGTCGGCGCTGATGTACACCGACAGCGCCGAAAGCACGCTCGCGAGCTTGCGGATGTCGCCGGTGTAGTACGCGGGGTAGCGATGGTCGAGCAGCGAGCGGCCGGACATCGGCACGATTTCCACAAACTCGCACTCGCCCCAGGCCTGCTCGATCACCGGCAGGAAGCGCGCCCACCACTGCCCGCCGAGCCGCTTGGCGCCGGTGGCGTTGGCGAAGATGCCAATCACCTGCCGTGCAGAAGCCTGGGCGTGCGGGTTCCACCCGAGCACGCGCGCGATCTGCTCGCGGCCGCTGGCGCGCTCGGCATCCGACAGCCGCAGCGACGGCGACGGCCAGTTCGCGTGGCCCGTTTCGCCCGCCGCTTGCCGAAGCAGGTGCACGGGCATTTCGCTCTGCCGCAGCCCCGCCGCCATCGGCACCGCGATTCCGACGCGGCCCTGCTTGCCGGGTCCGACCAAGCCGACGGAGTGGGCGGCGCGCACGAAGTTGACGAGCAAGCGTCCCGTCTGCGATCGCGGGTCGGCGTCGATCGCCAGGTCGTAGCGGTTGCCGCGCAGCGCGCGCAACGTGGAGCACACCTGCAACGGATGCGCAAGCGCATGGGCCGGCAGTCGATACACCTGCCCGACGTTGCGATAGCCGGCGAACAGCGACCGCGCCACCGCGTTGCGGGTGACGATGTCGACCTCGGCACCGGGATACCGGCGCTCCAGTTCCTGCAACAGCGGCGTCAGCAGCAGCGTGTTGCCGAGCGTGTGGCTCACCTTGACGACCAGGACGCGGAAGATGCCGTGTGCGGGCAGCACCTCGTCGCGCATGCTCGCGTCGCCACCAAGCACGCGGTTGGTGATCCAGCGCGACAAGCGCTTCCGATGCGGCTGAAGGCGTTGCAGCGCCGAAAAAGGCTGAGGATCGCGTCCCGACATCTGGTTTCTCGCAGGCGCTGCGGAGATGGCGTGGCGGGTGGAAGGCGGCCGCCGATCCCGCGGCAGGGGGAAGGCGGTCATTGAACCCGCTTTGCGCCGGAAAGTGAATCCGACGACCCGCTTGGCTCTCGACAAGCCGCGCCAGCGCGATGCCGCGCCGCGCCCGAGGTCCGCGCCGTTGGTCGCTGCGACGCCGTGGCTTCCCAACCCCGCGCCGGGACGCTGGACCACCGCTCCGTCGGCGCGCCGCCAGGACGGCTACGAGCGCTCCTGCAGCATGGGCAGGCGATTTTCCAGCGGCCAGAGCGCCAGTCCCTCGATGACGCTGCCATCCTTCGGAACCGGCTGCCGTGGCACGGGCAATCCCAGGTCGTCTCCACCGCGTTCCACGCCACGAGGCACTTGTCGCGGTAGACCTCCATCTCCGCCTGCAACAGATTGAAGTGCGGGGCACCGGCGTGCTGGTCACCATGAACGAACGCAACAGCGACTTCAGCACCACACGGCCGCGGAGTTGCAGGCGGTGGAAGATGCACTCAACGATCGCCCCCCAAACGGCTGCGGTTCCTGACCCCAACCGAGTTATTCTTCAGCCACGACCGCGTTGCGCTTCAAGGTTGAATCCACCTCCGCCCTGGAGCGATCGCTGCCCAGCACAGCCCTTCCGATTCTTACTCCGGATGATCTGAACCTTGGTTTACGACCCCCAGCGGGAGCCGAACTACGCTGTGGCCGCGTCTGCTGTGGCGACTCCAACGCGCCAGTGGCGCCCATTTGCATGGCAGCAGATGCACCCGCGCGACTTTGTTGCGTCCGGCGCGTTCTGGGCCATGCTGACTCTGGCCGGTCTTTGGGGTTTGCTCGCACCTGTCGATGGGTGGTTGTTCGATATAGCGACGCGCGCTGTGCCGGGAGCGTCGCCGACCTCGGTGGCGGTGATGCAAGTGGATGGTCGCGCGCCCTCGGGTCTAGTGGCCACACTGCGTCGGGCCGGTGCCACGCATGTGCTCGAAATGACTGCGGTGGAACTGGAAACCACTCGGCGCGTCGGCCGCTTCGCCGAGTCTGAAGCTCGCCTGTGCCGACCTCCTGCGGGCCATGGTGTGCTCCGGGTGCTGCGACTGCATGACAGCGCGGGAGCGCCCTGCCCCCTCGCGCGCATCGCGGCGGCAGCCGGACTGCAGGTCCCGCTTGGCACGCTGCTGTCGCCGGACTTTTCCGCGCGAACCAGCACCTCGATCCCGCGCCTCGATGCAACTGGTCCAGTCGACGCACGCACCCTGCGCACCGCAGTTGCCGGGCGCATCGTGCTGTTGGTGCCACGCCCGGATGCGCCGGCCCATGTGACCCCGCTGTACCGGGTGGACGGCCTCCTCGAACCATCGATCCCCTACGCCATGGCGCTCGATGGGCTGGTCCATCAGCGCGTGGTGCGGTGGAGCCCACCATGGATCTCCGTTGCGGTTGCCGCCGTCGCTGTGTTGTTGTTGCACCTTGCGCTGCGGCGCTCGAGCTTCCGGGTCACGCTGACCGTGACTCTGTTGGCGCTGCTGCCATTGCTGCTTGCATACAGTGTGATGCTGCATGCCGGGCGCGTGCACATACCCGCGGCGGCCAGCGTGCTGGCGATCCTCGCGTTCGGGGTGCGCACAGTCTTCCGCCGAAACCGCGCCCTCGGCGACACCCTCGTCGAAGTGGACCATCGCCTCACCGGAATTGTCGGGCAGCCGATGGGCCAGGGGTTCGAGATGGCCACCGGGCTGGTATGGGAGCACGCCAACCGGTTCGTCACCGGGTTCTTCGATTTGCGCCGGAGTGTGATGCTGGAACTGCCGCCGGGCGGGACCCATCTGCAGCCTGTCGCGTCTTTCGGCTGCAGCGCTGAGGCCATCATCGAGAAGCGGCGTGATTATCGCAGGGCGCCGTTTTCAACCGCCTTGGCGCGGGCCCACCCGACCCCACCTTCGAGGCCCTTCCTGCCCGCTGAAGAGGGCGTGGTCGACCTGATCACACCGTTGATCGCCGCCGACCAACTGGTCGGTTTCTGGGCTCTGAGCATCGCAAATACGCCCGCTCAGACCGTCGACGCGATCGCCGTGGAAGCCGAGCGCTATGCAGGCGAGGTCGCCAAGATGATCCTGCGCTCAGGCCACCTCGGCGGTCCTGACGATTCAGCCGGACGCCAGTGGCCCACCCTGGCGAAGCTGCGCGCGCGCTTGATCGACGGCGCAACGCGCGCGCGCGAGCAGATCGCGGCGTATCGCGACGTGTTCTCGGCTGTCGGCCACCCGATTGCGGTCTGCGACCTGCTCGGCCGCGTGCAGATCGCCAACCCGGCATTCGAGCAGTTTGCCGAGGCGAGCGGGCACCCGCTGATGGGCATGTCGGCGACCGGAATGCTGGAGCAGCATTGCGGCCTTTCGCCGGGCGATGCGAAGGCGACGGTGCGTCACGTGGTGCTCAGCGCAGCGCCACATGCGAACGCCCGGCTGCCGATGGCCACATCCTCTGGACAGGTCGCACAGGTTCTCGTCCTACGCCCGATCGTGCGCCGTGCGCCTGATACGGCAGGCCAGACGGTGACTCCGTTCGATCTGCTCGGTCTGATCACCGAAATCGTGCCCGACGTTAGTGGCATGGCGGACGCGACCCGGCTGAACCAGGCCGCCATCCGCTATGCGCGGCGATCAGAAGCGATGCTCGGCGCCATTGCCCGAACGGTTGACACGCTCGGCACGGACGCAGGCTCGAAGGGCCACCTCACCGACATGCTTGCAGGTGGCCTCGACGAAGCGCGCGAACTCATGCAGCACGCCGGAGACACGGCCCGTCGCGATACGGGCGAGGCCGGGCGGGTCGACGTCTTGCTGCTCCTGCAACGCGCGCGACAAGCGCATGCGCGGGAACTCCGCGAGAAGAATGTCGAGCTCCAGCTGCCGGCGACGGGGATCCCCGAGGTCGATGTCGCGCCCGAACCGCTGGCCGGGCTGCTACGCGCGCTGGTCGCCCTGCTCCTCGACGACGCGGCGCCCGGCAGTGTCGTTGAAGTCGGTAGCGCGGTCGCCGCCGCGTCGACCGTGCAGCTGCAGCTGAGGAATGACGGTTACGGCATGCCGGCGTGGCACGTCCGCAACGTGCTCAGCGAAGGCGCCAGCGTTCCGCTGCGTCCGGATTCGATGTTGCTGGAGCGGGTCGCGCACGCTGCCGCGGCACTTGATGTGGGCAGCGGGTTCCAGCTCGACGCGGAGCTCGGCAAGGGCTACCGGGCGACGCTGACCCTGCCCCAGGCCGGCTGACGCGCATCGTGCTGACGATTTTCCCCGCACAGGCGCTCGACAGCTCGGTGATCACCACCGTGTGGGTGGGCCTGTGCGTGATCACACTGCTCAACCTTCGCTTCGGCACGACGCTGGCAGGGTTGGTGGTGCCGGGTTATCTGGTGCCGCTGTTCCTGATCAAACCCGCAAGCGCCTACGTCATCTGGGCGGAGTCGATCGTCACCTACCTGCTTGCACGCCTGCTGGCCGACCAGCTCATGCGGCGCACGGGCAGTTGCACGATGTTCGGACGCGACCGCTTTTTCGCACTGCTGCTGGTCAGCGTGTTTGTACGCGTGGTGAGCGATGGATGGCTCCTGCCCATGCTCGGCCGCACGCTGGCCGACCAGGGGTGGACATTCGATTACCACAACAATCTTTACAGCTTCGGCCTGGTGATCATCGCGCTGACCGCCAACCAGATGTGGAACGGCGGGATGGCGCGCGGGATGGGCACGTTCGTGCTCTACGTCGGGCTGACCTACGCGATCGTCGCCGGGGTGCTGATCCCGTTCACCAACTTCGACATCGCCGGACTCGGGTTTCTATACGAAGGCATCGCGTCCGACATCCTTGCAAGCCCGAAGGCCTATCTCATCCTGCTGACGACCGCTTTCATCGCGTCACGGATGAACCTGCATTACGGCTGGGAATTCAGCGGCATCCTGATCCCCGCCCTGCTCGCGCTGCAGTGGTTCCAGCCGACCAAGCTGCTGATCTCGATCCTGGAAGCCGTACTGATTTTTTTCATGGGACGCGCTGCCTTGCGGCTGCCCGTCTTCCGCCGCATGAACATGGAAGGCGCGCGGCTGTTGCTGCTGTTCTTCACCCTTGGCTACGTCTACAAACTTGCGCTCGGGTTCGTGCTGACGTGGGCGTTCCCGGCGGTCAAGGCTTCGGACTTTTTTGCCTTCGGCTACCTGCTGTCGACACTGCTCGCTATGAAGATGCATCAGAAGCAGATCTCGTGGCAGATCACTCGAACGACGGTGCAGACCTCGCTGATGGGGCTCGTGCTCGCCAGCATCATCGGCTATGGGCTCGCCATCGCATGGCCGACGGACAGTCACATCGCCGTGGAGTCCGACGTCCAATCTGATCACGTGCCGACCGGTGCAGCGCTGCCGGAGCAGTTGGCCATCCGGCGCCGCGCTCTGCATGCGTCGGAGGAAGGGCGCACGCCCCTGCTATTCACGCCGGCCGAGCTGCGTGATTTCAGCGACGGCGTCCGCGCCCTGCTCCGCTACCGCACGGACGGCCGCGTGGAGCAGTTGCTGGCCGCGCGCGGCGCATTGACACGTGGCGGGTTCCTGCTCGAGCGCGCGGGCGACTGGCTCATCGTGCGCGACGCCAACCCGGCCCGCGGCGCCGGGCTGTACGCTGTGAACCTTCGTCCGCGCACGACGCTTGCGGTGATGGTGCCCGCGCCGCTGGACGAGTCCGGCACTTTCGAGGTCGGCGTGCACCTTGCATTCGCTGACGACCATTCGGTCCTTGCGAGCGCCGGAACGCGTCGGCAACGGCTGCCCGAGGGGCGCAGCAACGTGCTGCGAAACGCGAACCTTCCATTCGCGCGGTTCCAGGCGCTGACCGGCGAGGCCGGCGTGCTGCACGTGCGCGGCTTGGCCACTGCGCCGGGTGCGAATGCGCCCGCGCAACTCTGGATCCAGCGCGCGGTGCCTGAAGGCCTCGATGTCGACGCGCTGGCGGCGCGCACGGGCCCCGTGGATGCACGCTACGACCGCCGGCGCGCGAGCAATCCGCTGCGCGATGCGACCTCGGCGCCGTTCGCGGAACTGCTGCTCGCCCGTCCGGCACGGCTTCGGTTGATCGCACGCACGTTGGGCGGGTCGAGCATCCGCGAGGTCGTCGAGCAGCAGCGCGTCGACGGATATCTGTATGCATGGCTGGTGGCGCGTCGCGTCGCGATCTCCGCTGCCGGCAGCGGGCGCTATGCGCCGCCGGATCTGGGTGATCTGCTCTACCTGCATTCCGAGGTGATCGAACCGCTCCATGCCGTCGCGCTGCAATGGAACTCCCAACGCGATTCGGATGCGCTGCGCGCGATCCACGCGGCCGCGACGACGCTGGGCTATCGACTGGTGCTGCATCGCTACGTGGCGACCGGGGCGGAGCACGCGATCCTCGAGGAGATCGAGGGCGGTCGGCGGCAATGGGGCACGCTCGTGATGCGGCTGGGACCCACGGCGCCTTACCTCGTCGAGATTCCGCGGCCCCTCGCCGAGCGTCAGACGCTCGAATACGGCATCCGGCTGTTCGCGCGGATGGACGCGCGCGCGTTGCTGGTCACGGGCGCGCACTTCGCGGTCCGCGCCGACGGACGCGGCGATGTGCTTGACCCGGCCAATCCGCTGACGGTGTTCAACGTGGCCCACCAGGCGCTGGTGCGCGCAATGCATCCGGCGGTGTGGACGCTGCAGGTCCGCGGTCGCCTGGACAGCGATCCGCGTCCTGCCCCGGATGTGGTCATCGGATTCGTCGGCAAGCCGGCGGCCGTTGCGGAATCGCGCCGCCTGCAGTCACTGCTGTCAACATTGCAGGGGGATGCGGACACCGTCGCCATGGCGGGCACGGGCGCAGCGGCACAGCAACGCGATGCCGGCGCCGACGTGCAGGCGGCATTCGTGCGCGCGCTGGACGGGCCACGGTTCCTGACGTTGTCGTTGTCGGCGCAGGCCCGTCGCGGGTACCGCGACCGGTTGATCGATGACCCGGATGCGGCGCGCTTCGACGCCGTCGGCGTGCCGACGGTCCGTGTCGACGTGGCGCAGCGCCTCATCACCGAGCGTTTCGGCGATCCGCCCGCGAGCCAGACCCGGGCCATGGTCGATGCGTATGTGCGGAGCCAGAACATCGTGGCGCTGGCCGAGGCGCGACGCGATGTAGCGTCGATCGAGCGCGTCATCGATCCGGCGAGTGGACGGGTGTACCTGCGGCTTGGCGATTCGGCGGGACGCGCCATCGGTTGGCGCCTGCTCGATGCTGAAGCCGATGCACACTCGACGATGACGACGGCGCAGCGGTCGTCGTTCGCGTCCGGCGCCGGGGCGTGGTTGACGGGACCCGTGCCGCAATGAGGCGCCTTGGCTACGGACTCGTGGCGCTGGCGATTGTGCTGATCGCCCTGTCCGCCGGCGTGGTCGGCTGGCAGCGGTGGGAGGCGTGGCGCAACCTCGCCCCGGCGCGCAACGCAGGTCTCGACGAACGTGTGCTGTTCGAAGCTGCGGGGGCCAAGGAACTGCTCTTCAACGCCTCCACGCACCAGGGATGGTTCGCATTGCAGGGATTTGTCGTCGCGCCTTTTGCGGTGCGCGCACGCGGCCTGCCGGTGACGTTGGAGGTGGGACTGCATGGCGACCTGGGCGTCATCCGCGAGCGTCGCTACCTGGCATTGCCCGCTGTCGAAATCCCGCGGCCCTACGGATTGCTCGATGGACGTCCGGAGCAGGCCACGTGGGTGCTGCCCACTGAATGGATCGACCTGACGGGACGCCCCGACGTGCAGGCGGTGTCGGTGCGTGTGCTCGATCGTGCCGCTGGCATCCAGACCGTGTTGTGGCGAGGCGCGATCGACCAACGGCTAACCGACGCGCAGGTGACGCTGCGCTACCGCCGCCTCAGTGATGCGAGCCGGGATGAGTTGACGGAAGACTGGGTCATGCCCTCGTCCGTCGTGGCGCCCGAGGTCAAGCAGGAGTTGCTGCGCTATCGACAACAACGGATCGGCCCGCTCGGTCGGCCCGGCGATGCGTTCGTGGCGCGTCGCGTGTTGCGCCGGGTGCCGTCAAGCCTGGCGCGTCGGTATGCGGTGCGGCCGCTGGCGCTCCGCATTTCGCCGTCGATGCACGTGAGCGTGGCGCTGGACGAAGCGCGCGAGATCCGGCTCGATGCGCGCGATGCCGACGGTCGACCGTTGGCGATCGCCGTCGAGGGCCCGTTCGCGGGTTCGCGCAACCCAGCCGTTAAGACGATCAACGGCGCCTGGCAGGGCACGTGGGCAGCCGGGCGTTACGTGCTGCGCAGCCGCACGGCGGGCGACGTGGACGTGCGCGAGGTCGCGAGTGGCGACGCGCTCATCCCGTCCGGGTTGCGCCCGCGCATGCATCGGGCGGCCAGCGGCCGCGCACTTGAGTACCCACTTTATACACTCGGCGAGGCGCCCCCTGCGGTTCGATTGCGCCTGCGTGCCGAACACGCCGATGCAAGCGTCGTCGGCGAGTTTCTCGATGCGGATGGCCGCCCGCTGGCCTCGCACACGATCAACGTGCCGATGCGTGCATCAGCCTACGACCGACCGTCCGCCGCGCTGGATACGGCCGCGTCGGTCGCGGTACGGTTTGATGTGCAGCCTCCAGCGCAGGCCCGCACGCTGCGCATCACTTCCGCCGGTCCGGTGCTGGTGCATGCGCTCACCACGCTGTGGCGGGGCGGCTCGATCCGCGGCCGGCGGTGGTACTCCTTCCAGCCGACGCTCGACCCGCGCAGCGTGAGAGCGCAGGGCGTGGTCGTGGTCGAACAGCCGCGCCCCGGCCGAGCTCGCAGTTCGGACGCCGATAACATCGCGGCCCGTATTGCGCTGCGGGCGCACGGCGCGCGGGTCCGGACGCGCGATGAGCCGGCACGTGTCATCGCGACGCGCCCCCGCCTGCGGCTGCGTCCGGAGCGTGAGGACCGCGAGGAAGATCATAATGCGCCTTGATGCCCGCCTCGTTCTCCTCATTGCGACACTCCTGCTCATGACCGCCTGCATGCCCGTGCGCGATCCCATGCACTCTTGGCTGGCAGGCGGCCGCAGCGACTGCTACCGGGCGCCGACGGCAGTGGAATCGATGGCATTGTCCGCGGCGTTCGCCCGTGGTCTTCGTGGCGGTGACGTCTTCGGCTGGATGGATCTCGGCCATGAGTCGACCGTCTGGGACGCCCAGCACGCCGTACGCGAAGCATCGCCACGCGCGCGCGGGTGGGGCTCCTATGTGTTCAGGTCAGGCGACGCGCGTGCACTCGTGGTGCAGGCGCCGCATGCCGACAGCGACCGCCGGACCGGGGACATTGCGCTTGCGCTCTACCGGGCAACGCATGCGCGTGCACTTGCTCTCAACTCGGCGCACCGCGCACTCGACGGCGCCGACCAGGCCAATGCACCCGGCTCGCCTTTCGCATTGCTCGGTCGCGAAGCGGCGCGTCCAGACGTGGATGCGCTGGTGGTGCAGGTCCACGGCTACGGCGCGTCCACCGCGCGTCGATACGGACTGGCGGCAACCGATGTCGTGGTCAGCAATGCGACTCGGGTACCGGATCCGGCACTGCAATTGCTGGCGGCGTGCTTGCGCGGCGCCGGCTTCGATGCGCGCCTCTTTCCCACCGAAGCGCCCTATCCGGGCGGCACGCGCAACGCGGTGCGCGCCGCCATGGAAGGTGTCGGTGGCCGCTTCGTCCACCTCGAACTGGGTGCGGACGTGCGCGACGAGCTTCTGCAGGACCCAACGCGCCTGGACGCCTTTGGCGCATGCCTTTGACGCCTTCGCGCTTGGCCGTCGCGCTTGCATTGGCCTTGGCCGGCAGCGCGACTCAAGTCCAGGCCCAGACCCTGCCACGTCGGGACAACGTGGAAACCGCGCTGCTTGGCGAGGTCGTGCGCGATGCCGGGCGCGACCGGCACACCTTCCTGGTCGAGCCCGGTCGCCCCGTGCTGGCGTCCATCGACGGCGGCGCTGTGCTGGATTTCGACATCCACGACGGCCCTCCCCCGGACGTGTGGAGCAGCCAGGGCGGCGCGTTGCTGGTGCGGCAGCCGCTTCAGGCCATCGGCGCGCAAACGCACGCCGTGGACACGCGCGCGACTGGACGGCGCTGGCTACGCCTCGCCAGCGGTGCAGCGACGCGCACGACCGTGCACGTGCGCAATCGCGCCCGTCTTCCGGGCGCCGATCCATGGCAGGTGCCGATCCAGCCGATCGAGTCGAACGCGGCCCGCACGCGGCCCGGGCGCCGCGACTACGTGCTGCGATTGGCAGACGCGCCGGTCAGCTACCGCGTGGGTGGCGGGCCGCTTCGCCTTGATGTCTGGCGCATGCATCTCCCCCGCCTGTTGCCATCGGACGCGACTCACCTGCGCGTCGAAGCCGACGGCCGGGTCCTGTTCGACGGCCGCCTTGCGACCCCGGTCGACGGCGAGCGCATGCACGTCACCGACGGCTGCTCCGAAGTGATCGACCTGGCCGGTCGCATCCGTATCGACGTACCGGAGGGGACGCGCGATTTGCGGGTCCTGGGTGAGCGCGGCACGTGGCTGAAGGTGCTGGCCCCTCTGCCGGGCGCACCCGCCGCGTCCCTTGCGGTCGCAAGCGACCCGATCCGCGAACAACTGCTGCCGGCTGCGGACGAATCGATCGAGAGTGCGTTCGCGCGGGCGGTGCGCGCCTACCCCGATCCGCTGGCGACGGCGTTCCTGGCGCGGTACAGCTACCTGCGCGCGGTGGCGGTGCATCCGGAGGGTGGCGCGCTGCTTCAGACGCGACGTTTCCGGCCGCGCATGGTCGATCGCGACGTGCGCGCACGGTTCGAATCGCAGCGGCCGGATGCCGGAGACGTTCCCGTCGCTCCCGTCGCGTTCCACTGGCTCGCGGTTGGCGCGCGCTGGCGGATCGACACCGTGTCGAGCGGCGGACCGGGCCTGCTGCGGATCGCTGTTGCCCACCCGGCATCAGCGGCGGCGGTGGCGAGCCTGCGCCTCGAACAGAGCGGAGGAACGGCGGTCGACCTGCAACTCGATCCGACTCTCGTGGACGCCATGCAACGGGCCACGAGCGGGGCCGACGGCCTGCTCGCACTCGATCCCCAAGGCGCGCCGATCGTAGACGCGTCCGCCGCGGTGCTGCGACGTACGGACGTGGCGTCGTCTTCCGTGTTGATCAATGCGGGACGCGCCGGCATCTGGGTTGCCGTGGAGCAGCGCGTGCCCGCTCCGCGAAGACTGTCCGATGTCGCGCTCCTGCCGCCACTGACGACGGCCGAACAGATGAAGCGCGCCCTGCTGGAGTCACCTGCGCCTCGATCGAACAATGCGTCGACCCCGGCGAGTACGCGCGATCTCGACGCGGCGCGACGCCTGATCACGTCGCGGGCGGCGCGGTTTGCCGGCGACGCATGCGTTGGCGCTGTCGTTGAAGCCCGCGGTGACGCGTCGCGCGCGCTCGACGTGCTCGATCAGGCGTCCGACGTGGACCCGGTGCTCGCGCGATGCGCCGCGCTGCAGGCGTTTGCGATCGCGCCCGGGTCAGCGCATGTGCAAACGGCATTCGACGCATGGGCCGCGCGTGCCGACCAGGGCGAGTTACGCACCGGCGCCTACGCGTGGACGGTGCAAACCGGGTCCCGCGGTGCGGACCGGGCCGCATGGGGACGCCTTGCAGACGCCTTGGCTGGCGAAGGCGAAACCACCGCTGCGTCGTACGCCGCACTCGCGGCTGGCCGGTCGCTTCCCGTGGCAGAGCTTGTTGATGGCACCGATGCACTCCCGGCCGTGAGTTCGGCAGGCGCCGCGCGACTGCGGACAGATCGCGAAACGGAAGTGGCCTATGCCCGTGCGGATGCGGCGCGGCCGGCGCTCTGGCTGCTCGACCCGGGCACGCATGCGCTCGAACTGCGCGCAACCGCGTCCATGCCGCAGTGGGTCTGGCTGCGCAGTGGCGCACGCGTCTCATCGGTGCTGCTGCCGGCTGCCGATGGCGACCTCACCTCCCTGCGTGACGTCACGTCCGGACGAGCGCCGGGGCTCGCGGTGCGCGTGCCGATCAAAGTCGATGGGGCAGCATCCGGACTGGTTGTGGAATCCGAATCGGGCGAAATCCTTGCAAGGATCGAGGCACCCGTTGTGCGCGCGACGGCGCCTGCATCGCCCGCCGATGCAACGCGCCTGCAACGGGTTGAACTGGATGTGGCACATCAATGCCGGTTCGAGCGACTTGATCCGGCACTTGTGATCCACGCGCCCGATGCGCCGACTGCGCCCGTGCTCGACGGCCCCGCCATCACGCTTGGCGCGGATGCGCCAGCCGTCGAGGAATCAGCGACTCCGCGCACTGCCACGCAGGCGGCGTTGCAGGCCCTGCGGCTGATCGAGCGCGGCGACATCGACGCTGCATGGGTCGCCACCGCGCGCGCCTATGCGCTGCGCGAACGCGCCACGGTCGCTCCGTCGCCCGGCGTGTTCACCGAACTCAACCGGCATGTGCGATGGCAGCGCTTGCAGCCGACGATGCATGGCGGTCTGCGCGAACGCCTTGTGGCGGATGGCCGCTCCAGCCAGCCGCTGCTCGCCCACCGCGAGCGTTGGGCCGGCCTCGACGACGACACCGCGATGGTGCTCCGTGGCGGCCAGGGCTGGGTGCTCGAAGGGCTGCGGCGCGGCCAGGCAGTGCGGCTCTCGCTGCGCCTGTATGCGGCGCTGTCCGACCGGGTCGAGGTACGCACCACGCGCGGTGATGTGCGCGCACTGCAAGCCAGCGCCACGGTTCGCATCACCGACACCGCGGATGCGCGCGGCGAGCTGCACCTGCGCGTGAGCGATGGACTGCCAGGCACGTTCGTCGCACTGGAAGTGAGCGATGCCACCGGCGCCGCGCTGGACGGCCGACGCCCCGTGGCCTATCACCACGGCCCGCTGACTGTGCGCACCACCCGGCCCACGGTATTGCGGATCACGGAATGGGACGGCGTGCGCAGCGACGTCCGCACGCAGTGGGTACCGACCCCGGGCACGACACGCATCGACGCGCAGCGTGCGGGTGGTGCGCTTCGGATCACCGCACTGGAGCTCGAGCCGGCACGCGCGCGGGACACGCGCGAGGCCGAGGTCCAGACGACGCCGGCCGTCTCCAACGTGCCGCCGACTGCGGTGCCAGTGACGGCTGAACCCGGCGTCGACCCGCCACTCGCGCCATGGCCTGCATCGTGGCCCAACTCCGGCGGCGAAGACGGCACCTGGGGCGTGCAGGCGTCCTGGCAATCGCGGACCGATGCGGATGATGTCGATGACCGCGACGAGCGCTTCGCGGAACTGCGTTGGCGTCGGCGCTGGCACGCGCTCGACGGCGGGCTGTGGGGCCGGCTCGATGTGATCGGGCGTAGACACGACGCGGGCTTCGGGGTGCTCGGCCTGCAGCACGCGTTGCAATGGCGACAGGCCGATGGTCCGTGGGGCGCCTCGCTCGACGCCGCTGCATGGCGCCAGACCGCACCCGCGGGCCTCGACTCACCGGCGCATTCGGTCACCGCCCGGGCCGCGGTCGACTGGAGCCGGCGCCAAGACGAGCGCTCGCGCGATGAGTGGGAACTCGGCCTGCGCTTGCGCGACCTCTCGTTGAGCGGCGTTGATCGCGACCTCGCGCGACGCATCGACAACGACGTCTACTCCCGCTATCGCGACCAGCATCCGCGGCAGATCGATGTGGGCTACCGCCTCGCGTGGCGCGCACGCTACGACACCGAATGGCTGTTCGATGCGCAGGCGGCGACGAACGACTTTTCGACCGACATCGACTCGGTCGGCGCCGGTCTCGCATGGCGCTGGGCACGCGATGGGTGGACCGCGTCGGCAGGTCTCGATGTCCGCCGCTTCCTGCGCGACGACAACCGCCGAGCCCCGCTCACGCGCGAGCGGATCGATCTGGCGATTGGGCGCATGTTCCTCAGCGCCGACGACGGCTGGCGCCTGCGCCTGGCCACCCGCTACGACGCCGGAACGCGGCAGATGCATGGCGGCTTCACCGTCGAATGGTTCGACCATGACGGCCGCGGCCTCGCCGACTTCGCGCCCTCCGAACTGTTCCTGCATGCGGTGACAGAAACCGACCTGATCGAACAGTCGGGCTTGCCCGGGTCGGCACCGTGAAGCCGATCGCCCGCGTTGCAACCCTGCTCGACGGCGAGTCGCTCCCCATGTGGCGCAAGCTCGACATGCGCGAACGCGACGAAGTTGCACGCGATTTCGTGAAGCGACCCGGCGCACGTCTGCCCTCGCGCGAAGACGATCCCGGGGCGTGGGAGCGACTGGAGCTGGCGCGTTACCTGCGCGAACAGCTTGAGGCCCTGGCCACCCGCCATGGCGCGCTGACGCATTCGTTCCGCGTGTACCAGCAGCGCCTCGACCTGGCGGAAACCACGGACGTGCGCCACGCCCTGATGCTCGAGTTCCTGGCGCTGCTGGGTGCCGGGCCGCGGCGTCTGCGCGGTGACCGCTCGGCGCTTGCGCGCTGGTTGGATGTCGACGCCGTGGCTGAGCGCTACGACGGTGAACGCGCCCGCATCGAGCGACGCATCCGCTTCTGCCTCGAGCGCCTCGGACCGCTCGCCCGGCAGGCCTGCACGCTGCAACCCACCGTCGAGGGCGTGTCCACTTGGACCGTACTCGACCTGGAAGGCGGCCTGCGGACGCTGCTTGGATTTCCGGGCGACCCGCGTATCCGTGAGTCGGCCCTCGCCTGCCTGCGCGTCGCGATGGACCCGCTGCAGGGCCCCAGCCGCGAACAGCTCGCACGGTCGACCGTGCAGTACATCTACCGCACCGTGCTCGACGTGCGCCAGTCGGTCTGGCTGCAATGCGAAGCACTCGAAACGCTCGCTTGTCTCGCCCCGGAAGAGTTACAACCCATCGCCGAACATCACCTCTCACGCCCCGCAGTGGGCGATGAGATGTTCTTTCGCCGGCGTCTGGTCGAAGCCCTCGTCACCGCCCTGCCGGCGCATCCCGGCTACACGGTCACCCTGAGCCGTCTTGCGGATGACCCCGCACCGTTCGTGCGCGAAGGCCTTGCCGATCTCCTGCCCCGTCTGCCTGCAGCGCTGGCGTTCGACCTGTGGACCCGGCTGCTCGACGATCCGGAGCCGGCGGTGGCGGGGCGCGCACTGCTGCAGACCATTCACCTGGTCGAGCACGTCGACGTGCAAGCCGGCGTCATCAACCGGTTTCTAGATGGCCTGGCTGCATGCCGCGCCGAATTTCCGCACCGGGTCGCGATCCATCTCGCGCCCGATCTGCTGGCACGCGTTCGCGCCGCAGACCCGGCGGCGGGCAATGCGCTCCATGCAGCGCTCGAAGACCGCCTGACCCAGCTGCACACCGCCCACCCGCGCACCGCGACGCGCCGACGCGCCGTGACCGCGCGCGAACTACTCGATGCACGGGCGCCGGCGCAGGTGGCGCAGGTGGCGCAGGTGCCATTGCACGCGCGATTGACGGTGAGCGGTGCAGATGATGCGACGACCTTTGCACGCCAGCTGTTGCCGCTGGCCCTGCGCGGATTCGGCTTCAACCTGCACGCTGGGCGACGCGGCTTGGTGCTGGTGCGCGACTGGCTGTGGCGTCCACGCCTGTGGCGCATGCTGCAGGAAGCACGTCGCCCGGCAACCGACAAGCGCCAGAACTATCCGCACATGCGCGGTCGCGTGTATCCCGGCCTGGTGCACGTTCCGTCCGGCTGCCTGGCAGAGGTCTCGCCTACCAAGGTGCCGGGCGAGCCGCTGCACATCGCCGAGGAAGACGGCTGGCGCCCGTGGCTGCCGCTCCTCGATCAGGTGCTGTCCGCACTCGATCAGGACTGGCCAACGCGGCCCCTCCAACTCATCACCACGGAAGGCGTCACCACGGTCGAGGTGCCCGACCGGTTGATTGATCGACTGCGGGTCAAGTGGCACCTCAGTAACCGGTTCGCCGAGATCGCCGCGCTGCGCAACTGGACGTCCGACAGCGCGTTCCCCGCACATGCGTTCGTCGATGCGCTGCGCGAATGCGGTGTGCGCTGCAGCCTGCAACCGCATGCCGATCGCCAAGGCGAAGCCTATCCCGACGACGCTCGCGTGCAGCGCTTCTTCAAGGCCTCGCTCGCAACGCTCGGTGTGCCGCTCGACACCATGCGCGACTACTTCTATTCGATCTACCAGAACAGCCTTGGCCATCTGCTCGTATTCGTTGCCACGATAGGCGTGTGGTTCTTCGGCCAGCACATGTGGCTCAACCGCAGCTTTCGCGCGGCGCGTGCTCGGGTGCCGCTGGTGATGGGCGGCTGGGGCACGCGCGGCAAATCCGGCACCGAGCGCCTCAAGGCCGGCGTCATGAGCGCGCTGGGTCTTCGCGTGCTCAGCAAGACCACCGGCTGCGAGGCCATGTTCCTGTTCGGCCAACCCAACCGCATGCTGAGCGAGATGTTTTTGTTCCGCCCGTACGACAAGGCGACCATCTGGGAGCAGGCGCGTCTCACGCGCATGGCCGCGGCGCTCGATACCGACGTCATGCTCTGGGAGTGCATGGGGCTTAACCCCGGGTACGTGCGCGTGCTGCAGAACGACTGGATGCGCGACGACGTCTCCACCATCACCAACTGCTTCCCCGATCACGAGGACATCCAGGGCCCGGCCGGTGTGGACCTGCCACTGGTGATCGGCGAGTTCATCCCCCGCGGCGGCGAGCTCTACACCAGCGAGGAGAACATGCTGCCCTACCTCGTCGAACGCGCCGAGGCGATGGGCGCGACGTGCGTGTCCACCGGCTGGCTTGATATCGGATTGCTCACGCCCGACATCCTCAGCCGGTTCCCCTATCAGGAGCACCCGGCGAACGTCGCGCTGGTAGCGCGCATGTTCGAAGGCATGGGCCTGCGCCGCGACTTCGCGCTCAAGGAAATGGCCGACCGCGTCGTGCCCGACCTTGGCGTGCTCAAGGTCTATCCGATGGCCACTTTCGAAGGGCGGCGGATCGAGTTCATCAACGGCATGTCGGCCAACGAGCGCCACGGCTGCCTGGGCAACTGGGCACGCACCGGCATGGCCGAGCACCGGCTCGATGTCGATCCCGGCGTCTGGACAGTCACCGTCGTCAACAACCGCGCCGACCGCGTCGCGCGATCGCAGGTGTTCGCCGACCTGCTGGTGAATGACATCGGCGCAGACCGCCACTACCTCATCGGCGGCAATCTCGACGGCCTGCAGCAGTTCATCCGGGAGGCCTTCGACACGTTCGTCGCGTCGTTCGACTGGGCCGGCCCTGCGAGCGAGCACGGGCTGCGCTCGCAGATGCTGGACACGGTGCTGCGTCGCTGGCGGGTGCCGATGGACGAGGCCGAGACGGATGCGCGCATGCACGCTTCGAGTGCCGCCCTTATTGGTTCGACAGGCGACGCGATGACGGCACCGCTCGACTCGCTTGCGGCCGCCGCGCCGGAACACGCGGCAGCAGTGCGCGCGCAATGGGAACGTGACCGTGCCGAAGCGGCGATGGTTGGTGATCTGCACGGCGCGATCGCGGCCGCCGACGAAGCCCGCATCGGCAACTTGCTGTGGACCCTGTTCTCGGCTCGCATCGTGCCTGTCGAGGACTACTACACCCCGGGCAACGTGCTGGTGCGCCGCATCCTGCGTGATGCACCGCCCGGCGTTCGAATCCGTGCAATGGGCATTCAGAACATCAAGGGCACCGGGCTTGATTTCATCTACCGCTGGCAGGCGTGGGACATCCACGTCGCGCACTGCAACGCGCTTCAGGGCAGCGACGGCGATCTCGCGCTGGACGCCGCACAGGCGCTGGCCTCGTCGACCGAGCTCGGCGTGCTCGAAGCTGAAACCGTGCGGGCGGCCACCGCCTATGTCCGGGCCGGCCGGCTGTGCCAGAGCGACCTGATGCAAAGCCTGCTGGCCCGGATCGAAACCGCACTGGTGGCCGGTGTGCAGGAGGTCGAGGACTACGCGAATGCGCGTCCCGAAAGCGGAAACCGCGCATGGACGTGGCTGGTGCACACCACTGAACGCATCCTCGATGCCGGGGACGCCGTGCGCCGCCGTCGGCATGCCGACCGCGTGTATGCCGACCTCGTCACTGGTCGCATCGCTTCGAGCCGTGCGGCATACGAGTTGAAAAAACTGACCCAGCGCCAGAAAGGCGGCTGGCTCGACCCCTGAGGGTCAAGGCGTCGCCGCGCTCTGCAACAGCGACTGCAACAGCAGCTCACGTCGCAGGCAACCAGCAAGATCGCGTAGCGATGCAATCTGATCCGGTGCAAGCACCCGTGGGTGGAAGTCGATCAGGCACAGCGTCCCGAGCGCGAGACCATCACCGAGGACCAGCGGAAAGCCGGCGTAGAAGCGGATCCCTGGAGCGTCGGTGACGATCAGGTTATTCGCGAAGCGCGGATCTTGGCGCGCGTCGGGCACGTACAGGTACTCGGATTCGAGCAGGGCATGCGCGCAGAACGCCACCTCCCGCGGTGTCTCGCGTAGCCAGTCACCCGCGCAGCCACGAAACAGCTGCTTTTCTGAGTCGACCAGTGACACCGCTGCAACCGGAACCCCGGCCAGGCTTCTCGCGATCCGCGTGAAGCCCCCGAGCGACTTCTCATCGACACCGTCGCGCCCAAGAAGGTCGCGCAGCGCTGCAATGCGCTGAACTTCGTTGTGAGGTAGGGGCGCGGCGCTCATTGTCGGAGTGTGACGAAATGCTCGCTTCAGCGCCACTGGATGTCATTGTTTATGACACGTAACGCCCCTGACACCGTAAAAGTGACCCGCCGCCAAGCGGAAGCTCTTGATCTTGGCTCCCGAGTTGAGCGGAAAGTGCACTCTGACCCGCGTTCTTTTGTTCGAAAGTGCACTCTGACCCTGAGGTTTCCTCACCTTTTCATGCAAGAACGGCCATGTTCTGTCGGGCCTCAGGTGAGAGTGACTCAAGCGTGTCCAGCATGGTTTGGACGGGCCGGGTCAGCCATCTTCGTGCCAGTGCTTCCCAGCCGAGCCGGAC
>JALYOG010000097.1 GCA_030856985.1 Pseudomonadota bacterium
CGTCGTTTCCACCTGCCCGAACTCGTGCCACGATTGCTACGTGCCATGGTGCTCTGCAGCCCTTGTGCAGAGCCGGCTCTACGTCAAGCGACCAATTTTCGGAGCTGAGGTTCGGCGCTAATCAGGACCGAGTTTTTCAACAGAATAGGCCAATAGCGGACATCGTCCCGCCCGCCCTAACTGAGCACCGGCTCACCCGTAACTCGTAGTGGCGGCTCCGCGCTGGAGTCCACGTTTGCGCGTCGCGAGCGCAGAGCGCTTGCCGCGTTGCAGAGCCTTTCAATTCCACGATCCTTGGTCCGGGCTCCATCGCCCCTGGGCGCCCTCCGGCGCAGCGAGGGCGGCGATTACGGGCCGGAAGAAGCGCCGCAGTTCCTCCTGGACCTGAGGGAAGTCTGGTGGTTCAAGGGCGGGCGGCGTTCGACGCAGAAAACCTGTCCAAAAACCCCGCTCTGCGGCGATCGCGGCAAAGACATCTGTCAAGCCAACTGGCATCTGTGTTGGGAATACTGTTTCCCGACTTCGAAACGTCCCAGACACTGCTTGCACCAGAATCGGTAGATCGAACGGAAAGATGCGCGAGGTCAGCCACAAGTCGTAGAAGTCTTTGATCCGTCCATTCGCTTCCCCGAAGCGGATCATGGCTTCGAATTTTTCTGCGACTACTGTTTCGGGTGGATACATGAAGACTCTGGGCTTCGGCAGGTGGGGCAACAGTGTCGGAAAATCCTGCCGCGTGGGCGCTGGATACACGCTATCGCCGAAGCCTATATCCACTTGAACGGGGATCACCGCCGTACCCAGTTGCCCGGGTAGCCGGATTCGTGCGCCTTGGTACTTGTCGGCTTCCCGCACCGGTTCGACTCGGACGGAGGCCGCGTCAAAAAACTATCCCGTCATCTGGAACATCGACACCGCAGATTCGCCTGAAGACGTCGGCGATGGCTTCAGGTTCGGGATTCCCTTGTCCAAGGAGATCGAGATCGCCCGTCGGGCGGAATGCTTGTTCCGGCCAGGTGGCGAACAGCATGGCGCCTTTGAGAACAAACCGGTCAGCATCGTCCGATTGGCTAAGGCGGAAGAGGAGGCGCTCAATTGCGTACCGCGTCATGACACGTTGGAACTCGTCACCGTGTTCACGCGCATGATTCAGCAGGCGTGCGCGAACAGAAGCCGCCGTGTTCTTGAATCCTTCGTTCACTGCAGGGCCCGCAGGTAGGGTTCGATCCGTTTGGTTACCCGGTCGATGGTCGCGTATTGCATGATTTCGCTCGCCGTGGTCTTTCTTTGTTGCAGGGCGTCGCGGAGGGCTTCCACGGCGACGTCTTCGCCGACGTGTCGGCGATGCTTGAAACAGTCCGCCACGGTCTTGGCAACGCTGTAGATGGGAATGTCGACCCCTTCCACCTGGACATGCTCAACGCCGGAAGTGAGTACGTCTCCCGTGGCGCGCACGATCTCCAGTCGGATGCCCTTGATGTTCGGCGCCCTTGCCTTGTGGGGGATCGTCATCCAGACAGCGTGCGGCAGCTGGGTCGTCAGCTGGTGGTGCCGGAGGGCGCTGATCAGGCTCACGACTCCGTTGGGAACGCGGCGGGCCGCCTCGGCCAGATCGTGGGCGAGATGCTCTCCGACCTTTGCGGGATCTTGGTAGAGGCCGCGGCCCAGCCGGACTAGGTCGCCGGCATTCGTCAGCCGCTTCAGATAGACCAAGGGGATGCCCGCGGCCTTGAAATCGCGCGCGCGCGCGATGCCTCGAGCACGGACGAGATCGAGCGCGCGCTCGCGATAATTTGTAGGACGCGGAGCCATGTTGTTATCTATTGTAGGCAATAACACTAACTTGTCGCCATTAAGCAAATATTGCGACTATCCAGCTGATGTCATACTATTCTTATGACGTGAGCCAGTCTACTTCTCCCGACGATCTGACGCCAAAGCACATCCGCGCCGCCCGCGCATTGCTTGCCTGGTCCCAGCAAGACTTGGCGAAGGCGGCGGGCGTCGCCACGTCCACTGTGGCGGACTTCGAACGGGGTCAACGCACGCCGGTTGCGAACAACGCACAGGCAATCCGAAATGCCTTAGAAACGGCCGGAATACGATTCCTGGCGACTGGCGCCGTCCATGGTCCCGCAATCCAGGCGATCACTCCATCGAAGACACCGGCGACGCCGGTTCGCTGGGTCGATGCCCAAGACCTGTCCGAATGGGCGAACAGGACAGACGGAGCTGTAAGCCTTCCCACGCTGATCTCCCACCTGATCCGCGCGACGCACGGCCCGGGGATTAAACTTCGATTTCCGGCGGACGAAGGGGTCAGACATTCGGGCTGGGACGGGTACACATCGACGGACGCCGGGAGTACCTATGTGCCTGAGGGGGAGGCTGGCTGGGAGATCGGAAGTCAGCGAAGCAACATCGCGCAGAAGGCCACCGAGGACTATCGGAAGCGAAGTGCGAACGCGGACCAGATCGACCCTGCTCAAAGTACGTACGTCTTCGTCACACCTCGACACTGGTCGAAAAAAAACGAGTGGGCAACGGCGCGCCGAAACGAGGGCGTTTGGAAGGATGTCCGAGCATACGATGCCAACGATCTCGTGCATTGGCTCGAACAGACGCCCGCTATCGGACTCTGGTTGGCCACTCGCCTTGGAAAGCGTCCCGCTGGCGCACGGCAGCTGGCAGACGTCTGGGAGGAGTGGTCGCTGGCCACGAAGTGGCCACTGACCGAAGAGCTAGTTCTCAGCGACAGGGATGAGGACGCGGCCGCGGTTCTTCAATGGCTCCGAGCGGCGCCCTCGGTGCTGTCACTCCAGTCCACCACGGCAGAAGAAGTGATGGCCTTCTTCCATGCAACGCTTGGCATGCTTCCCGAGGATGTGGCCGCCGACTATCGAGTGCGGACCTTGGTGCTCACGTCTGCCAATGCCGCTCGGGATCTCGTGAATGCACCGGGTCCACTGATCATCGTGTTGTCCGAACCCGAGCCGGGATTGGCGCGGAGCCTTGCCCAGCGTGGTCACTACGTGCTGCAGGCCTACGACGATCGACCGATCAGCCGAGGCGAGGTGCGGCGGCTGAAGCGACCGTCTCGTGAAAACATCTCTGCGGCACTGGAATCGGCAGGGATATCGCAACCACGAGCGGAAGCTCTCGCGCGGGACAGTGCGCGAAATCTGGCAATCCTCCGGCGACTGATCCCGGCCGCTCCCGGGCGGGATCCTCCTGTATGGGCCCAGCGGCCTCCGCCGCGGGCACTCATCGCGGCACTCCTGGTGGGCGGCTGGGACGAAGACTCAGACGGCGACAAATTTCAATTCTCCGAGCTTGCAGGCCAAACCTACCAAGATGCGGTCGTTGCCTTGGCGCCTTTCGTTGGCGACCTCGATAGGCCGCTGCAGAAAATCGGCTCAACCTGGCGAGTCGCGTCCCCACTGGATGCGTGGTTCTACCTGGCGCCTTACCTTACGGGCGCCGACGTCGACCGATTCGAGGCAGCCGCGCACGCCGTGTTGGGTTCGGCGGATCCTCGCTTCGAGATGGAGCCCGACGAGCGCTGGATGGCGTCAGCAAAAGGTGTGCATCGGGAGTATTCGGGCCTCATGCGCCACGGAATCGGCGAGGTACTAATTCTGCTGGCGCTGCGGGGTAACGACGCTCACGTGGTGGGAGACACGTCCACGCGTGCCGATAGGATCGTCGAAAAGTTGCTGCGTGGTGCTGATCCACAGAGGTGGTGGTCCCTCTCGAGAGATTTCCGCCTACTCGCGGAGGCTTCGCCGAACACGTTTCTATCGGCCATCGAAGACAGCCTTGACCAGACAGACCCGCCGATTCGATCGCTTTTCGGGGCCGACGACGATGGCATGTTCGGCACGGAACACCTTTCGGATTTGCTCTGGGCACTCAAGTCCCTGGCGTGGTCCCCTGAGCTAATGCCACGCGTTTCGCATGTGCTGGCGAGGCTCGACGGTATCGACAATCCACCGGGGCGTCGCGCGAACCGTCCATCCAATAGTCTTCGTGAAATTCACCTGCTCTGGATTCCGCAGACCTTCGCAACCCTGGCACAGCGTCTGAAGGCTATCGACCTGATTCGCAAGCGCGAACCTGAGGCGGCCTGGAAATTGATGCTGGGCATCCTTCCTCAAGGGCACGATATGTCCACTCCTTCACCGATGCCTCGGTGGAGGGACTTCTCGGTTGATCGCGTCGAAACGGTTACCTACGGTTTGATCGGCCGTGGCGCTGCGGCCATTACGAACCGCCTACTTGAAGACGTTGGTGCACGGCCGGATCGCTGGGTGCAGATCCTTGACCGCTTTCCCGATCTGGCGCCCGATCGCACGGCGGGTTTTGCCGCGCTGCAGCGCGCAGAAGGCGACATTACGAACGCCGACGGCAGGGCACAGATCTGGAGGCGCCTTCGCCACGTGCTCCATCAGCATCGCCGTTTTTCGGATGCCGAATGGTCCATGCCGAGCGAAGATCTCGATCAACTGGAGGTGATGTACGAACGCTTTGCGCCAGCGGATACGTTTGAGCAGATCGCATGGCTTTTCGATCAGAACGTGGAACTTCCCAACCCGTCGAAACTGGGTTGGAAGGGCGAGCAACGCGAAGTGGATGCCGCCAGGGTCAGCGCGGCAAAGGAGATTCATGCCGAATCAGGCACGGCGGGCATTCTTGCGCTGGCCTGTCTGGTCGAGGCACCAAGCTTTATTGGGAAGGCGCTGTACGACGGCGGTGTGAGAGCGGCCAAGCTGGAAGACCTCATAGAGACTTCGCTTCGCAGCGAAAATTTGAACGAGAGGGCAGTTGGCCACGGCATGATCGTGTCCGCGGTGCGCGAACTGGGCAAGCCGTGGGGAACTGCGTTGTTCGCCAAGGCTGAATCCTGGGGCGACGACGCGCTTCTGGCGCTCTTGCGGGCATTCCCGGACCATCGCTGGACGTGGAATCTGGCAAGTGAGGCAGGCAAGGAAATCGAGGCTACCTACTGGCGCCAGATCCCAGTCTTCTGGATGAGCGATGACGACGAGGACGTCGACTACGCCATCCGCAAGCTCATCTCCGCCGGTCGTGCCCGCCACGCCGTCGCGTTGGCGGGGCGCGAGTGCAAGGCCAGACTGTCTTCGCAGCTGCTCGTCGAGTTGCTGCGCGAATCCGTTCGTCAACCATTTGAGGATGTCGGCGGAAACGACGCGACGATGTTTCAGCACTACGTTGAAGAGATCCTCGAGGTGCTCGATGAGCGAAGCGACATCGAGAAGAAGGAGCTAGTCTCCCTCGAATGGAATTATCTGCCCCTCCTTGCCCATTCCCGCCGGCCGCCCAAGGTGCTGATGAAGGCGCTGTCGGAAGAGCCGGAACTGTTCGTGCAAATGCTGAGCGCGGTCTACAAGTCGAGTCAGGACAACGGTGTTGCAGCGGAAGATGCGAAGGATCCGGAGCGCGCGAGGGCAATTGCGAGTCAGGCGTGGCGCCTGCTCGACATGTGGAACCGAATACCCGGCACGGGAGATGACGGCTCCATTGACGCGAAGCTGCTGGAGGATTGGGTAAAGCAGGCACGCCAGCTTGCGAAGGCCGCCGGCCGACAGGATGTTGCGGACAGTCGCATCGGCAACATGCTTTCGTCATCGCCGATCGGGTCGGACGGGAACTGGCCTGCGGAACCGGTTAGGCACGTCATCGACCTGTTCCGCAGCAAGGCGATGATCAGCGGCTTCTTGGTCGGGAAGCTCAATCGACGCGGCGTCACCTCGAGAGGCCCGAGAGACGGCGGGCGCCTCGAGCGTCAAGAGGCCCGGAGTTATCGACAGTGGGCAAACGAGATCGCCTTCGAGCATCCCGACACCGCCAGTGCTCTCAATTCCCTGGCCGACAGCTACGAGCGCGATGCCAGCCACCACGACGAACGCTCGGAACGCCTCGACTGGGAATAGCTGAGACGTCCCCACGTGCCTTCAGTCAGGTCACTCGTTCGCCGATAGTGCCATGCGCGCGGAAGGTCGTCCTGATGGGAAGTCTCGAAAGGGCATGGGGCGTGAGGATGATCAACGCACCCCGAAACCGCTGCTCAGTCGAACCTTTCTGCGGGGGAAAGGTGATGTCCGCTTTGGGTGAAAGCCGCCCTCAGATGACCAACACCAGCGACTGGTGACCCTGAGTGACGGCTGACGCAGCCACATCAACGCGCGCCGTCCCGGCACCCGCCTGGCCCACAAGGGGCCACCGCCGCCGCCCCGGACCCGTGTAAAGGTCAGGTGTCGCCATGTAAAAGCGGGCGCCTCATTCGGCGCGAAACACCAGGCCGCCGCCGCCGGCATCGACGTGGATCGTCGCTCCGGGCGCGAATTCGCCCGAAAGGATCTTCGACGCCAGCGGGTTCTCCAACTGCTGCTGGATCGCGCGCTTCAGCGGACGGGCGCCATACACCGGGTCGAATCCGATGTTGCCGAGCACCGACAACGCATCTTCCGAAATCGCCAGCCGCAATCCGCGGTCCGCGAGGCGTTTTTCCAGGCCCACCAGCTGGATCCTCGCGATCTGCCGGATCTGCGCCTTGTCCAGCGGATGGAACACCACGATGTCGTCGAGCCGGTTGATGAATTCCGGCCGGAAGTGCGCCTGCACCACGCCCATCACCGCGGCCTTCATCTGGGTGTAGGCCTGGGGCGTGTCGCCGCTGTTGTCGAACCCGCTGTTATCGGACATTTCCTGGATCATCTGCGAACCCAGGTTGGAAGTCATCACGATCACGGTGTTGCGGAAGTCGACCGTGCGCCCCTGCCCATCGGTGAGCCGCCCGTCGTCGAGCACCTGCAGCAGGATGTTGAACACGTCGTGGTGCGCCTTCTCGACCTCGTCCAGCAGGATCACGCTGTAAGGCCGGCGGCGCACCGCCTCGGTGAGGTAACCGCCTTCCTCGTAGCCGACGTAGCCCGGGGGCGCACCGACCAGGCGGCTGACCGCGTGCTTCTCCATGAACTCGCTCATGTCGATGCGCACCATCGCGTCGCTCGAATCGAACAGGAACTCCGCCAGCGCCTTGCACAACTCGGTCTTGCCCACGCCGGTCGGCCCCAGGAACAGGAACGAGCCCGACGGACGGTTGGGGTCGGACAGGCCTGCGCGTGAACGCCGCACCGAGTCGGAGACCACCTTGACCGCTTCGTCCTGGCCGACGACACGGCTGTGCAGGTGCGATTCCATCTGCAGCAGTTTTTCGCGCTCGCCCTGCAGCATCTTGTTGACCGGGATGCCGGTCCATCGCGAAACCACCTCGGCGATTTCCTCGGCGGTGACCTTGTCCTGCAGCAGCTTGAAGCCTTCGGTCTCCACTTCCTGCGCCGCCTTCAACTGCTTGTCCAGCTCCGGCAGCGTGCCGTACTGCAGTTCGCTCATACGCGCGTAATCCTGGCTGCGCTGCGCAGCTTCCAGTTCGATCTTCGCGTGCTCGATCTGCTCCTTGATCCTGGTCGCACCCTGCAGCGTGGCCTTCTCGGACTTCCACACTTCCTCCAGGTCGTTGAACTCGCGTTCCAGGGTCGATATTTCCGCCTCCAGGTCGGCAAGCCGCTGCCTGCTCTCGGCGTCCTTTTCCTTCTTCAGCGCCTCGCGCTGGATCTTGAGCTGGATCAGCCGCCGTTCCTTGCGGTCGAGCTCCTCGGGCTTGGAATCGATTTCCATGCGGATGCGCGAAGCGGCCTCGTCCATGAGGTCGATGGCCTTGTCCGGCAGTTGCCGATCGGCGATGTAGCGATGGCTGAGCGTGGCCGCGGCGACGATCGCCGGATCGGTGATCTCCACGCCGTGATGCACCGCGTAGCGTTCCTTCAGGCCGCGCAGGATCGCGATCGTGTCCTCGACCGTCGGCTCGCCGACCAGAACCTTCTGGAAGCGCCGCTCCAGCGCGGCGTCCTTTTCGACGTACTTGCGGTATTCGTCGAGCGTGGTGGCACCGATGCAGTGCAACTCGCCGCGTGCCAGCGCCGGCTTGAGCATGTTGCCGGCATCCATCGAGCCCTCGGCCTTGCCGGCGCCGACCACGGTGTGCAGCTCGTCGATGAACAGGATCACGTTGCCTTCCTGCTTGGCCAGGTCGCTGAGCACCGCCTTGAGGCGCTCCTCGAATTCGCCGCGGTACTTGGCGCCGGCGATCAACGCGCCCATGTCCAGCGACAGCACGCGCCGCCCGCGCAGGCCCTCGGGCACCTCGTTGTTGACGATGCGCTGGGCGAGGCCTTCGACGATCGCGGTCTTGCCGACGCCGGGTTCGCCGATCAGCACCGGGTTGTTCTTGGTGCGGCGCTGGAGGACCTGGATCGTGCGGCGGATCTCCTCGTCGCGACCGATCACCGGGTCGAGCTTGCCGCCGCCGGCGCGGTCCGTGAGGTCGATGGTGTACTTCTCGAGCGCCTGCCGCTGCTCTTCTGCGTTTTCGGACTGCACGGTCTGTCCTCCACGGACTTTTTCGATGGCGGCCTCTACCTGCGCCCGGTTCACCCCTGCGGCCTTCATCGCCCGGCCAACTTCGCCGCCATCGTCGATCGCGGCCAGCACGAACAGCTCGCTGGCGATGAACGCATCGCCGCGCTGCTGGGCGAGCTTGTCGGTGACATTCAAAAGCCGCGACAGATCGTTGCCTACCGACACCTGCCCGGCCTGGCCCGACACCTTGGGCAGCTTCTCCAGCGCTTCGCCCAGGCGCTCGCGCAGCAGCGGCACGTTGGCCCCTGCCTGCGAGAGCAGCGGGCGGGTGCTGCCGCCGGTCTGGTCGATCAGCGCGGTCATCAGGTGCACCGGCTCGATCACGTTGTGGTCGCGACCCAGCGCCATCGACTGCGCGTCGGCAAGGGCCTGCTGAAAGCGCGATGTGAGCTTGTCCATGCGCATGGGGGTGTCCTCTGGAGGCTGGGCCAGCAGCGTCGCCGGCATGCCCGCGACATGTGGTGCGGCGGGCCCCCGTTCAAGTGAACGCGTGCCGCGCCGCGCCTCCACATCGCGATTACGACCCCGTATTCATACTTCCACCCCATGCACGCCCGCGCCACGCCACTGCCACCGCCGCCACCATTGGCGCCCGATTGGGCGCTCTTCCTCGACGTCGATGGCACCCTGCTGGACTTCTCCACCTCCCCGGCCGAAGTACGGGTCGATCCGGCGATCATCCGCGCGCTCGAACGGCTGCATGGCGGCCTCGGCGGCGCGTTGGCGCTGGTCAGCGGCCGCACGCTGGATCAGATCGACCGGCTGTTCGCGCCGCTGCAACTGCCGGCCGCCGGCCTGCACGGGCTGCAGCGGCGCGATGGCGCCGATGCCGAGCCGGCTGCAGAAGCGCCGCCGCCGTTGCGGCGCTGGCGCGATCGCGCAGAGGCCTTGGCGGCGCGCTATCCGGGAGCACTGGTCGAAGACAAGGGGCCGGCGCTGGCACTGCATTGGCGCGGCAATCCGGCCGCCGAACCCGCACTGCAGGCGCTGGCCGACGAAGCGCTTCCGTCGCTGCCGGGCTTCCGCCTGCAGCCAGGGGATCATGTCGTGGAGCTGCGCCCCGACGGGGCCGACAAGGGATCGGCGATCGCCGCCCTGCTCCAGACCGATCCCTTCCGCGGCCGCCGGCCCGTGTTCGTCGGCGACGACCATACCGACGAATCCGGTTTCGAGGTCGTCCTGGACCACGACGGCCTCGCGGTGCTGGTCGGCGATCGCCAGCCCAGCCTGGCGCGGCACGGACTGCGCGATCCGCATGCGGTGCGCGCATGGCTGCTGGCGGCCGCGCGCGGCACCAAGGGCGGCAACGGCTCCGGGAATGCGCGCGCATGACCCAATCCCTGGATCTGGGGCTGATCGGCAATGGCAGCATCGCCGCGCTCGTGGACCCACGGGCGCGCATCGTCTGGGGCTGCGTCCCGGCCTTCGACGGCGACCCCACATTTTGCGCGCTGCTGTCGCCCACCGAACACGAAGGCGGCGATTTCTCGATCGAAGTGGAGGACTTCGCGTCCAGCGAACAGCATTACGTGACCAACACCGCGGTGCTGCGCACGGTGCTGCACGACAGCCACGGCGGCGCGGTGGAGATCATCGATTTCGCGCCGCGCTGGCAGCAGCACGAGCGCTTCTATCGCCCGGTGATGCTGGTGCGCCGTGTGCGCCCGCTGCACGGCAACCCGCGTATCCGCATCCGCCTGCGGCCCCTGGCGGAGTACGGCCAATGCCGGCCGGAAATCACCTGGGGCAGCAACCACATCCGCTACGTCATGCCGGCGATCACCCTGCGCCTGACCAGCGACGCGCCGATGCGGCTGGTGCGCGAATCGCTGCCGTTCGTGCTCGATCGCGACCTGCACCTGGTGCTCGGCCCCGACGAGACCCTGACCCAGTCGGTGCCGGGATTCGTCCGCGACGCGCATGAGCGCACGGTGGATTACTGGCGCAACTGGGTGCGCTCGCTTTCGATCCCGCTGGACTGGCAGGAAGCGGTGATCCGCAGCGCGACCACGCTCAAGCTCTGCCAGTACGAGGAGACCGGCGCGATCGTCGCCGCGGTGACAACCTCGATCCCGGAAGCCCCGAATACGACGCGCAACTGGGATTACCGCTACTGCTGGCTGCGCGATGCGACCTTCGTCGTGCGCGCGCTCAACCGGCTCGGCGCCACCCGGACGATGGAGCACTACCTGGGCTATGTGTTCAACATCGCCAGCCGCGAGGAAGGCCTGCAACCGTTGTACGGCATCGCCTTCGAAAGCCGCCTGGCCGAGGACGAGATTTCCTCGCTCGCGGGCTATCGCGGCATGGGCCCGGTGCGCCGCGGCAATCTGGCCTGGCTGCAGAAGCAGCACGATGTCTACGGCAGCGTGGTGCTCGCATCGACCCAGCTGTTTTTCGACCAGCGCCTCGCGCATCCGGGCGACGAGGCGATGTTCGGGCGGCTGGAACCGCTGGGCGAGCATGCCTTCGCGCTTTACGACCAGCCCGATGCGGGCCTGTGGGAGTTCCGCGGACGCAGCGAGGTCCACACCTATTCCAGCGTCATGTGCTGGGCGGCCTGCGACCGGCTGGCGAAGATCGCGGTACACCTGCGCCTTCCCGATCGCGTGCGCCACTGGCGCGAGCGCGCCGACATCATCCGGGCGCGCATCCTCCAGGAGTCGTTCGATTCCGAACGCGGGCATTTCGTCGACGCATTCGGTGGCCAGCGCCTCGACGCATCGCTGCTGCTGCTCGCGGACGTCGGCTTCGTGGCGCCCGATGATCCGCGCTTCATCGGCACGGTGGACGCGATCGGGCGGGAGCTGCGCCGCGGCGACGGGCTGTTTCGTTACCTCGCCCCGGACGACTTCGGCGTGCCGGAGACCAGCTTCACGATCTGCACGTTCTGGTACATCGACGCGCTCGCGGCGATTGGCCGGATGGAGGAGGCACGGTCGTTGTTCCAGCGCATGCTCGCAAAACGTAATCCGCTCGGGCTGTTGTCGGAGGATCTCGCATTCGACGACGGCGAAGCCTGGGGCAATTTCCCTCAGACCTATTCCCATGTCGGCCTGATCATCGCCGCGATGCGCCTGAGCCGCCCCTGGCAGGAGGCCACATGAGCTTGACCCACCCAGTGCAGCACGCCGGCGCGGGAGCGGCCGCATGAGCCGCGTCGTCGTGGTTTCCAATCGCGTCGCGTTGCCCGGGGAAGCCCGCGCCGGCGGCCTGGCGGTGGCCGTGGAGGCCGCGCTGGAGGAGACCGGCGGCCTCTGGTTCGGCTGGAGCGGCCGCATCGATCCGGAGCGCTCCGGCCACGTCCGCGAACAGACCTCCGGCAATGTCGAATACGTCACCATCGACCTGTCCCAGCGCGACCACGACGACTACTACAACGGCTTCGCCAACCGCACCCTGTGGCCGTTGCTGCATTTCCGCGTGGACCTGGTGGACTACAGCCGCGAGACCTACGCCGCCTATCGCCGCGTGAACGCGCTGTTCGCCGAGAAGCTGTCGGCGCTGCTGCGCGAGGACGACCTGGTCTGGATCCACGACTACCACCTGATCCCGCTGGCCGCCCTGCTGCGCGAGCGCGGCGTGCGCTGCCGCATGGGCTTCTACCTGCACGTCCCGATGCCATCGTCGGACCTGCTGGCGGCGCTGCCGCAGCACAAGCAGTTGTTCGAGGGCCTGTCGGCGTACGACCTGGTCGGCTTCCAGACCGAGCGCGACCTGGAACGCTTCCAGGATTACGTGCGCCTGTTCGGGCGCGGGCGCGTGGTCAGCCCCGGCATCCTGGAAACGCCGGCCGGTCGGCGGCTGTGCGCGGGCGCGTTCCCGATCAGCATCGACACCCGGCACATCGCCGGGCAGGCGGAACTGGCGATCGGCAAACCCAGCGTGCAGCGCTTGGCGGTCAGCCTCTCGGGCCGGAAGCTGGCGATCGGCGTGGACCGCCTGGACTATTCAAAGGGCTTGCCGGAACGTTTCCGCGCATTCCAGTGCTACCTGAAGCAATACCCCGACCAGCGTGGACAGTTGACCTACCTGCAGATCGCGCCGGTCTCCCGCGGCGAAGTGCTCGAATACCAGGACCTGCGCAGCGAGCTGGAGCAGCTGGCCGGCCACATCAACGGCACGCACGCCGATCCGGACTGGACGCCGATGCGCTACGTGAACCAGAACTACCCGCACGCGACGCTGACCGGCTTCTACCGGCTCGCCGACGTGGCGCTGGTCACGCCCTTGCGCGACGGCATGAACCTGGTGGCCAAGGAGTACGTCGCTGCGCAGGACCCGCAGGACCCCGGCGTGCTGATCCTGTCGAGCTTCGCCGGCGCCGCGCGGGAACTGGACGGAGCGTGGCTCGTCAATCCGTACGACATGGACGGCGTGGCCGCGGCGATCGCCGCCGCCACGGTGATGCCGCGGGAGGAGCGCCGCGAGCGCTGGCAGACCATGATGAACCACCTGCTGAGCCACGACATCGCGCGCTGGCGCCACGACTACCTCGAAGCGCTGCGCAGCAGCGAGCGCCGCGTGCTGCCGCGCGACCCACCCGCCGCCGACCTGCGCCCCGAGCACGAGACGCGGCCGCAGTAGCCGGGAAGCTGGTCCGCAAAGGACGCGAAGATCGCGAAAAAAGCGGAGGCGGATCAGCGGTCGCCGGACCCCGGCCAAGGGCGCGACGCACGGACACAGCCCTCGTCCGCCGGCGTACCTTCGCCGGCCTCCGCGTCTGGATTTCAGGCTTCTTTTTGCGTTTTTTGCGTCCTGCGCGGACAACTCAAACCCTCCCCGGCTCGATCCATATCAGCGACGCCATCCGCCCGGTCCGGCGGTCGCGCCGGTGCGAATAGAAACGCTGCGGATCGGCGATCGTGCACAGCCCACCGCCGTGGATGTTCTCCGGCCTCAGCCCGGCGGCCTGCAAACGGCGCCGCGCGAGCGCGTACAGGTCCACGTTCCAGTGCTGCGGCCGGGTGCTCGAGAACGCACTGCCGGCGCCCCAGTCCGGGGCCACAAACGCGTCGTAGACCTCCACCCCGACCTCGTAGCGGGCCGGTCCGGCCGCCGGGCCGAGCCAGGCAAGGGTCCGCTCCGGCATGACGCCCATCGCCGCGACGGTGTTCTCGAGCACGCCTGCCGCCAGTCCGCGCCATCCGGCGTGGGCGGCCGCGATCCGGCTGCCGTCGTCGGCGCACAACAGCACCGGGAGGCAGTCGGCGGTGAGGATCGCAAGCACGCTGCCAGGCGCGGCGGTCACAGCCGCATCCGCCTCGGGTTCGGGCACCGGGCACGGCGGCGCGGGGCCGTCGAAGCGGCACACCGCGGTTCCGTGTACCTGCCGCAGCCAGTGCGGCGGCGACGGCAAACGCACGTGTTCGACCAGCAGCGCGCGGTTGCGCGCCACGACGTCCGGATCGTCGCCATCGGCGGCATTGCGGTTGCCCAGGTTGAAACGATCGAACGGCGCCGCCGACTCGCCCAGCCCGCGCCGCAGCGTGGTGATCGCGCGCACCGAAGGCGGCGCAGGCCAGTCGGCGGGGAGCCACGCCGCGGCCATCGTCAGCGGCCCTTTTCGGCCGCGGCGAGACTGTCCTCGCGCAGGCGCGCCACCAGGTGCCGCATGTCCGCAGGCACCGGCGCGGTGCAGCGCACCGGCTCGCCGCTCAGCGGATGCACGAATTCGAGCGTCTCCGCGTGCAGGGCCTGGCGACGGAAGCCGCGCAGGGTTTCGATCAGCTCGGTGGTCGCGCCCTTGGGCAGCTTCAGCGAGCCGCCGTAGATCGGATCGCCGAGAATCGGGTGTTTCAGGTGTGCCATGTGCACGCGGATCTGGTGGGTTCGGCCAGTCTCCAGGCGGCACTCCAGCAGCGTGTGGGCGCGGAAGCGCTCGCGAAGCCGGTAATGGGTCACCGCATCGCGGCCGTCGTCGCGCACCGCCATGCGGATCCGGTCGCGAGGGTGGCGGTCGATCGCCAGATTGGCGGTGCCGCCCGACACCAGGGCGCCGACCACCACCGCCAGGTACTGCCGGTGGACCTCGCGCGACGACAATTGCGCCACCAGCGCGGTGTGTGCCGGGAGCGAGCGCGCCACCACCATCACCCCGGAGGTGTCCTTGTCGAGCCGGTGCACGATGCCGGCGCGCGGCAATGCGTTCAGCGCGGGATCCCGGTGCAGCAGGGCGTTGACGAGGGTGCCGGTCGGGTTGCCGGCGCCGGGATGCACGACCAGCCCGGCCGGCTTGTCGACCACGATCACGTGCTCGTCCTCGTACAGCACGTCCAGCGAGATGTCCTCGGGCTCCGAGAGGGTCTGCACATCGAGCACGACGCAGAGGCTGACCGATTCGCCGCCGTGCACCGGGTCGCGGGGCCGCACCTGGCGGCCGTCCAGCAGTGCGTCGCCCGATTTGATCCATTCAGCCAGTCGCGAGCGCGAGTAGGCCGGGAACAGCTCGGCGAGCACGGCATCGAAGCGCCGCCCCGCGGCACTCTCGGGCACGGTGGTCAGCATGGGGGTGGCGGGCTCGTTGGTCGGGTTTGGCAAGGGTCGGCCTGGGTCAGTTTGCATTTGGGGGGCGCGGCGCGCGGACTGCTATTATCGGCGCTTCGTGCCCAAGGCGCCCGCCGAACCCGACCATGACCTCACGCTTCGCCCCCCTGCGGCCCAATCTCAAGCCCGGCGCCCGGCTGCTCGTACTGCTGCTCATCGTCGTTTTCGCCGGCAGCGGCTGCGCGCGGATCGGAAAAATGCTCAAGAAAGGCGACACCGCCGATGAAGGCGTGCCGGTCGAAGAGCTCTACACGAAGGCCCACGAATCGATGACGCGCGGCAACTGGTCCGCCGCCGAGACCACGTTCAAGCGGCTGATCGCGCAGTACCCCTACGGCGACTACACCGAGCAGGCGCTGGTGGAGACCGCGTACGCGCAGTACAAGTCCGGCAAGCACGAGGACGCGATCAGCAGCATCGACCGCTTCATCCGCACCTACCCGACGCACCGCCTGACCTCCTACATGTACTACCTGCGCGGCCTGGTCAATTCGACCCGCGACGCGGTGTTCCTGCAGAAGGTGTGGAAGCTCGACGCGAGCCGCCGCGACCTCGCCACGCCGACGCAGGCCTACAACGACTTCAGCATCGTCGTGGAACGCTACCCCAACAGCCGGTACGCCGAGGACGCGCGCAAGCGCATGGCCGAGCTGCGCAACCTGTTCGCACGGCACGAGCTCGACGCGGCGCTGTACTACTACCGCCGCACGGCCTATGTCGCTGCGGCCAACCGCGCCAAGTACCTGCTGGAAACCTATCCGCAGAGCGTGCATCAGAACGACGCGGTGGCGATGCTCGCGGCCGCCTACACCGGGCTGGGCAACGAGACCCTGGCCGCCGACGCGCGCCGGGTGCTGCAGCAGAACGACCCGAATCACCCCTACCTCCGCGGCGACTGGCCGGACTACCCGAGCAACCTGCGCAAGCTGAACCCGTTCGCCAGCGAGCAGTCCGCGATCGACCGCTGATCCGGCGCGCTTCTGGCTTTTGCGAAAACGCCGCCTCCGGGCGGCGTTTTCGCTGGGCTGCCGCGACTCGTGCGCGAGGACGCCGCGCGTCAGGCCCGGTATCCGCTGCTGATCGGATAGCGCCGCTCGCGCCCGAACGCGCGCCGCGAGACTTTCGGCCCTGGCGCGGCCTGGTGGCGCTTCCACTCGCCCACGCGCACCAGCCGCAGCACGTTCTCCACGGTCGCCGCGTCGTAGCCGGCCGCGATGATCTCCGCGCGCGACTGTTCCTGGTCGATGTAGCGGTACAGGATCGCATCGAGCACGTCGTACGGCGGCAGCGAGTCCTGGTCCAGCTGGTCGGGGCGCAGTTCCGCCGATGGGGCGCGTTCGATCACCGCGTGCGGGATCACCATGTCGCCGACCGTGTTGCGCCAGCGCGCCAGTTCGTAGACCTGGGTCTTGTAGAGGTCCTTGAGCGGCGCGTAGCCGCCGCACATGTCGCCGTAGATGGTCGCGTAGCCCACCGCGTACTCGCTCTTGTTGCCGGTCGTCAGCAGCAGGCCGCCGAACTTGTTGCTCAGCGCCATCAGCATCGCGCCGCGCGTGCGCGACTGCAGGTTCTCCTCGGTCGCATCGACCGGCTGCCCGGCAAAGGTCTCCGCCAGCGCCTCCAGATAGGCCTGGAAAGGTTTCTCGATCGGCAGCGTGAGCAAGCGCACGCCTTGCGCGGCGCACTGCTCGGCGGCCAGGTCGTTGGACAGGTCGGCGGTGTAGCGCGACGGCATGCGCACCGCGGTGACATTCTCCGCGCCCAGGGCGTCCACCGCGATCGCCAGTACCATCGCCGAGTCGATGCCGCCCGACAGCCCGACCCAGGCCTTGTCGAAGCCGTTCTTGCGGCAGTAGTCGCGGGTGCCGCACACCACCGCGCGCCATGCCAGCGCGTCCCTGCTTTCGTCGCCGTCCTCGATCCATTCCCGCGCGGTGAAACGACGGGTTTCGCGATCGAAGTCGACCACCAGCCACTGCTCGGTGAAGGCCGCCGCCGCCGGGTGCACGTTGCCGTCGCCATCGGCGACCAACGAGGCTCCGTCGAACACGACCGAGTCCTGTCCTCCGACGGTGTTGACATAGACCATGCCGACGCCGTTGTCGCGCGCATGGCGCTCCAGCATCGCGTCGCGCTCGATGTGCTTGCCCAGGTCGAACGGCGACGCGTTGGGCACCAGCACGATCTCCGCCCCGGACGCGACGGTGCTGTGGATCGGCTCCAGGAACCACAGATCCTCGCAGATCAGCAGGCCGACCTGCACCCCCTCCACCGAGAACACGCAGTCGCCGCCGTCGGAGTCGACATCGAAGTAGCGGCGTTCGTCGAACACCGCATAGTTGGGCAGTTCGCGTTTGCGGTAGGTCTGTTCGACGCGGCCGTCGCGAAGCACGCTGGCGGCGTTGTACACGACGCTGCCGGCGGTCTGCGGCCAGCCCACCACGGCGACGATGCCCTGGACCTCCCGGGCGACGCGCTGCAGGGCGTCCTCGCAGTCGGACAGGAAGCCCGGGCGCAGCAGCAGGTCCTCGGGCGGATAGCCGCTGATCGCCAACTCGGGAAACACGACGACGTGGGCGCCGTATTCGTCGCGCGCGAACGAAATCATTTCGCCGATCATCGCCGCGTTCGCGGTCACCGCGCCGACGGGGAAGTCGAACTGGGCAAGGGCGATCCGTAGGGGCTGGGGCATGGGCAGGGCCTTTGATCGCCCCGCCCCCGAGCGCCGGGAAGGGCATGAGTGATGGCGCGCCGTTGCGGCAGACGCGGGGTCGAAACACGCGCCTTATTGTCGCTCAATGCGCCCGGAGCGGCGGTATTCCGGTTCGCGCCGGCGGTGCAAACCGGTGGCACGGGACCTCGCGCGAACTCCCGGCGACGGGTCACGTGAAGCCCACCATGCCGCGCCGGACGCAAGCCAGCGAGCAGGCGCCCTCTTCCGCGCGCGGATGGACGGCAGTCCTCATTCGGACGGCGCAGCGGATTTTCCGCGGGTGTTCGCGCTGCGGGCGCGCACGCGGCAAAATGGCCGTCCCCTCGTCCTGAAGCTTGCCGATGCGCCTGTCGCGATTCCACCTCCACACCAGCAAGGAAACCCCCGCCGATGCCGAGGTAATCAGCCACAAGCTGATGCTGAAGGCGGGAATGATCCGGAAACTGGCCTCCGGCCTGTACACGTGGTCGCCGCTGGGACTGCTAGTGCTGCGCAAGGTCGAGCGCACGGTGCGCGAGGAAATGGACGCGGCCGGCGCGATCGAGTTGCTGATGCCTTCGGTACAGCCCAGGGAATTGTGGGAAGAAACCGGCCGCTGGGAGAAGTTCGGCGGGCAACTGCTGAAGATCCAAGACCGCAAAGGCGCCGAATACTGCTATGGCCCGACGCACGAGGAAGTGATCACCGACTTCGCGCGCAATGAACTGGCCAGCTACAAGCAACTGCCGGTGACCTTCTACCAGATCCAGACCAAGTTCCGCGACGAGATCCGGCCGCGCTTCGGGGTCATGCGCGCGCGCGAGTTCCTGATGAAGGATGCCTACTCGTTCCACTTGTCCGCCGACGACCTGTCGCGCGAGTATCGCAATATGTACGACGCCTACAGCCGCATATTCACCCGGCTGGGACTGAAGTTCCGCGCGGTATTCGCCGATACCGGCGCGATCGGCGGCAGTGCCTCGCACGAGTTCCACGTGCTGGCCGACTCGGGCGAGGATGCGATCGCGTTTTCGAGCGGCTCCGATTACGCCGCCAATGTCGAGCTCGCCGAAGCGCTCGCGCCAACCGCGCCCAGGCCCGTCGCCGGCGGACCGATGACCCGCGTGGAGACACCGACGCAAAAGACCTGCGCCGAGGTCTCCGCGCTGCTCGGCATCGGCCTTGAGCGCATGGTCAAGTCGATCGCGCTCATGGGCGAGGACGAATCCGGCAAGCCGCAACTGGTGCTTGCGCTGGTACGCGGCGACCACACGCTCAACGAGATCAAACTGGCGAAATTGCCCGGGCTGGATGAATACCGGCTTGCAACGGAGGCTGAAATCAGCGCGCACCTGGGCAGCGAACCCGGGTTTATCGGGCCGGTCGGCGTGGGCCCCGCGGTCCGGGTGGTCGCCGACCGCAGCGTCGCGGTCCTGGCCGATTTTGTCGCCGGCGCCAATCAGAAGGGCTATCACCTCACCGGAATCAACTGGCGGCGCGATCTGCCGGAACCGGCACTGCTGGCCGACATTCGCAATGCGGTCCAGGGAGACCCGTCGCCCGACGGCTGCGGCACGCTGGGCATCGCCCGCGGCATCGAGGTCGGCCACGTGTTCCAGCTCGGCTGCCAGTATGCGCAGGCGATGGGGACGAGCGTACTGGACGAGAACGGAAAGGCTACGACGCCCGCGATGGGCTGCTATGGCATCGGCGTTTCGCGCATCGTCGCCGCGGCGATCGAGCAGAACCACGACGACGCAGGCATCGCCTGGCCCGAGGCAATGGCGCCCTGGCATGTGGCGGTGTGCATGATCAATCCGAAAAAGGACCCGGCGGTCGCCGCCGCGGCCGATGCGCTGTATCGCGAGCTGTGCCAAGCGGGTCTGGATGCCGCACTGGATGATCGCGGCTTGCGCCCGGGAGCGATGTTCGCCGACATCGAGCTGATCGGCATTCCGCACCGGGTGGTGGTTTCCGAGCGCGGCCTGGCCTCGGGAACGTTCGAATATCGGCACCGCCGCGCCAGCGAAGCCGAAAACCTCGGACGCGCCGAACTGCTCCAGCGCCTGGGAACGGCTCAGGCATGAGCCGTCGTCACGCCGCCGCGGTTATGCTTGGTAAATGGCATTTACTTAATCCCGGGCGCCCCTTATGATGTCGGCCAGCCATGGATCGGCCATTAACCCGACCTTTTTCCCCTGGAGGCTGCATGCCCATCGATATCAACAACCTGTCCGCAAAAGAGCTTGAGTCACTGATCAGCCAGGCCAAGAAGCGCAAGACTACGCTGAACAGGCGCAAGCCGATCACGGCGGTGCGCAAGAAACTCGCCCTGCAGGCCAGGAACGAGGGTTACACGATCGCCGAGTTGTTCGGCAATGGTTCCGGCCCGGTTCGCGAACCGCGCCCGGCGGGCAAGAGCGCAGCCAAAAAGAGCCGCCGGTCGCTGGGCAAGGTCGCCCCGAAGTACCGTAATTCCGAAAACGCCTCGCAGACCTGGAGCGGGCGTGGCAAACAGCCGCGTTGGCTCTCGGCTTACACCGATGCCGGCCGCAATCGCGACGAATTCCTGATCAAGTAAACCGGTCTGTTCCCGGCCGGCCTGCCCCTGGCCGGTCGGTTCAAACCGAGCCTCCACCAAGCGATCCTGCACCAAGCGCTCCTGTTCAAAATCGATCTGCACCAGACCTGTCTGTTCGACGGGACAGCAACGCCGGCCACGCGCCGGCGTCGTTGTTTTCGCGAGCCGCACGGGCAGCACGCGGACCACACTGCGTTGCCGCCGCGGCGAAAACACCAGGCCTGTTTCGCACGCGGACCCCGGACAAAACAGCACGGGTGCGTGGCCGACACAAATCCGAACGCGCCCAGCTTCCAGATGGCAGCCGCCGACGGTGGCCCTCGTCAGAGATTCCGCCGCGGCGGCAGCAGCAGGTTCCCGAACAGCAAACCGGCGATCAATGCCATCAGGATGTTGATCACCGCCAGCAGCGCGACCTCGCCGGCACCGGCGTCCTGCTGCTGGATGAGATTGAGCAGCCCGCGCAGGCTCGCGCTGCCGGGAACCAGCAATATGATGCCCGGCACCCGGACGATCGCGCCCGGTCGCTGCCACCAGCGCGCGTAGGCGTTGCCGGCGGCCGTCATCACCATGGCGGCCAGGAATATGCCCGCGGGGCTGCCCCAGGCGAGGCCGCCGTAGCGGGAGATGAGATAACCGCTCGCGGCCGCGGCCATCACCAGCGGGTAATCGCGCCGGCCGGCACGAAACAGCACCGCGAACGAAAACGAGGCCAGCGTCAGGGCCGCCCAGTGCACCCAGTCCGGCTGCGGTCGCCACGCGCGCGCGCGCGGCTGGAACCCGAGCAGATTGGCCAGGTACAGCGCGACGGCCACGCCGACGGTGAGCTTCAGCACGGTCGTGATCGCTCCTGCGAAACGCGCGGTGCCGGCAACCAGGTGCTGGCTGCTGAGTTCGTTGATCGCGTTGGTCAGCGCCAGACCCGGCAGCAAGACGATCAGCGAGGCGATGATCACCGTGTTCTGGTTCAGCGGCGCCACGAACGTGCCCACGACGATCGCGATCGACGCTGCGACGAACGCAGCCAGCGCGTCGTGCGCCTCGCGCAGCCCGGGGCGCTGTGCGGCGTACTGGCTCAGCAGGCCAATCAGCAGGCCGGTGCCGGCCGATACTCCGATGTCGAGCCACGGCAACTTCAGCAAGCCGGCGACCGACGCTGCCGCCAGCCCGAACGCAAGCACCTGCAGCGCCTCCCAGACCCGCCCGCGCGGCGCGTCGAGCGCCTTCATGGCCGCATGCCCGTCGGCGAAGGCGAGGCGACTGGCCATCACGTCCTCGGCGATGCGGTCGGTCTCGCTGAGCCGGTGCAGGTCGTTCTCGCCCGGAGGCACGCGAATGACCCGGGTGGTGTCGCTGGCGCCCGGCGGACGCAGGGGATCGTTGAACGTCAGGATCAGCGCCGTCGGGCTCGACCAGGGCTCGCAGTCGACATTCAACCGCTGCGCCACCGCGGTCACTGCCGCCTCCAGGCGTTGCGCCGTCGTGCCGTACAGGTGCAGGCGCTCGGCGAGTTCCACGATGAAGCCGATTCGCTCCTCATAGGTCGCCGAAATCGGTGGCAGGGGCTTGTTCATCGGCGAAAGGATCGCACGCCGCTGCCACCACGCCACAGCCCCGTCGGGCCGCATCCGACCGGGGTGATGCCGCGGCGCGCCGGCGCGCTGTATCCTGCCGTCAAGAGGCCCCATGACCGCACCTGCAGCGCAACCTCCCCAGCTCAGCCCCGACGACCGCGAGCCATCGCGGCTGCGTCTGTCTGGCCGCTGGACCCTGAACTACGCCGACGCGCTGGCCCAGTGCCTTACCGACGCTCCGCGCTCGGCAACCTGCGTCGATGCCACCGCGGTGGAGCGCCTGGACTCGCTGGGCGTCCTGCAGTTGATGCGCTTCGCCGACCGCAGGGAGCTCGACTTCGGCGACTTCCTGTTCCATGAAAAGCATCGCGCCCTGGTCAGCGCGATCGAGGACGTTCCCGACGACCGCCCGCGTCGCAAGCGCGAGTATGGCGTCGCCGCCGCGCTGGGGCGGCTGGGCTTCGCGGTGGCCGACAACTGGAAGGAAATCCTCGCGCTGATCGCGTTCTTCGGCGAAGTGCTGTCGAAGCTGCTGCGCACGATCAGGCAGCCGACGCGTTTCCGCGCCACTTCCACCGTGCACCACATGGAACAGGTCGGGCTGGACGCGGTGCCGCTGGTCCTCCTGCTGTGTTTCCTGGTCGGCGCGGTGGTGGCTTTCCTTGGGTCCAACATCCTGCGCGACTTCGGCGCGGTGATCTTCGTCGTCGAACTGGTCAGCATCGCGTTCCTGCGCGAGTTCGGCGTGCTGCTGACCGCGATCATCCTTGCCGGCCGCACCGCCAGCGCATTCACCGCGCAGATCGGCTCGATGAAAAGCCGCGAGGAAGTCGACGCGATCCGCACCCTGGGCATGGACCCGATCGACCTGCTGGTGATCCCGCGCGTGCTCGCGCTGCTGATCATGATGCCGCTGCTGACGTTCCTGGGCATGATCGCCGGCCTGCTCGGCGGCCTGGTGGTGGGCGCCTACGGTCTGGACATCCCCCCGCAGCAGTACCTGGCGCGCATGCAGGACACGATGGAACTGGAAAATTTCGCCGTGGGCATGATCAAGGCGCCGGTGTTCGCGCTGGTGATTTCGCTGATCGGCTGCCTGGAAGGCCTGCAGGTGCAGGGCACCGCGCAATCGGTCGGCGAGCGCACCACCTCCAGCGTGGTGCAGTCCATTTCGCTGGTGATCGTGCTGGACGCGTTCGCGGCGATCTGGTTCATGGAGATGGGGATTTGACTCCGGTCGCGCCGGCCCTTCCCACGGACGAACTGCCCGAAGCGATCATCCGCGTGCGCGGGCTGATCAACCGCTTCGACACCCAGCTGGTGCACGACGGCGTCGACCTGGACGTGATACCGGGCGAGATCCTCGGCATCGTCGGCGGCTCCGGGTCGGGCAAGTCGGTGCTGATGCGCTCGATCCTGGGCCTGCACAAGCCCGACGAAGGCGAGATCGAGGTGCTCGGGATCGATGCGCGCAGCGAAGATCCGGAGGTGCGCCGGCAGATCGAGCGCCGCACCGGCGTGCTGTTCCAGGACGGCGCGCTGTTCTCCTCGCTGACCGTCGGCGAGAACGTGCAGGTGCCGCTGAAGGAATACCACCGCAACCTGCCGGACTCGCTGCGCTACGAGCTGGCGTTGCTCAAGATCAAGCTGGCGGGGCTGGAGGCCGATTCGCTCAACAAGCTGCCGTCGCAGCTTTCCGGCGGCATGCGCAAGCGCGCCGGCATCGCACGCGCGCTGGCGCTGGATCCGCCGTTGCTGTTCCTGGACGAGCCGACCGCCGGCCTTGATCCGATCGGTGCGGCCGCGTTCGACAACCTCATCCGCACCCTGCAGCAGGCGCTGGGACTGACGGTATTCCTGATCACACACGATCTCGACACGCTCTACTCTATCTGTGACCGGATCGCGGTGCTCGCCGACCGCAAGCTGGTGGCCTGCGCGGCGATCGAGGAGGTCGAGCAGCTGGACCACCCCTGGGTACAGGAATATTTCCACGGCCCGCGCGCGCGCGCGGCCCAGCAATCCCGCACCCGGGCACGGGACCTGGCAACCGATTCGCGAGAACAATGACCATGGAAACAAAAGCCAATTACGTGCTCATCGGTGCCTTCACGATATTCGTGTCGCTGTTCCTGCTGCTGTTCGCGCTGTGGGCGGCCAAGTATTCGTCCGAGCGCAGCTGGCGCGAGTACCTGGTGATCTTCAACGAGCCGGTGACCGGCCTGAGCGAGGGCAGCAGCGTCCAGTACAACGGCATCTCCGTCGGCACCGTGCAGAAGCTGCGGCTGGCGCCCGACGATCCACGGCGGGTGATCGCGCTGTTGCGGCTGCAGGCCGATGCGCCGGTGAAGGTCGACACCCGCGCCAAGATCTCGATGACCAGCCTCACCGGCAGCCCGATCATCCAGCTCACCGGCGGCAGCCCGACCAGCCCGGCGCTTGCGAGCGTGGATACCCGCGAGATCCCGGTGATCCAGACCGAGGCTTCCGCGCTGCAGAACATCGCCGACACCGCCAATCGCCTGGTCGCGCGGCTGGACCAGGTGCTCAGCGAGGAGAATGTCGCCCGTGTGGCCGCCACGCTGGAGAACCTGGAGTCGGTCACCGGCGCGGTCGCCGACCAGCGCCAGGACCTGCAGGCCATGATCGTCAATGCGCGCCAGGCCAGCGAGCAGTTGCAGAAGACGCTGGCGACCACCGACCGCGCCGTCGGCGACATCGACCGCGAACTGGTGGACAAGCTGCCCGGCCTCGTCGCGCGCCTGGACAGCACCCTGGTGAGCCTAGATTCGGCTGCCGGCGGCGCCAACGCGATCGTCAACGAGAACCGCGCCGCGATCAGCAGCTTCGCCAACGACGGCCTCGCCCAACTCGGGCCGACCCTGGGCGAGTTGCGCCTGCTGGTACGCGACCTGCGGCGGATCAGCGATCAGTTCGACAACGGTCCGGCAAGCTACCTGCTCGGCCGCGAAGCCCCGAAGGAGTTCGAACCCGAATGAAGACCTCATCCCTGCTCCGCCGACGCCTGTTGCACTTCGCGCTCGCCGCGCTGGCGCTGGTTCTGCTCAACGCGTGCGCGCTCCTGGGCGGCGGCTCCCGCGACGATGGAGTGGTGTACGCGCCGGACCCGCGGCCGGCCGCGGATCCCTCGTGGCCGTCGGTGGAGTGGCAACTGTCGGTGACCACGCCGGTAGCCGCGCGCATGCTCGACAGCATGCGCATCGCCGTGCGCCCCTCGGGCAACGAAATCCAGGTCTACAAGGACGCCAGCTGGGCCAAGAATCCCAGCGTAATGCTCGAGGACGCGCTGCTGCGGGTGCTGGAGGATTCCGGGCGCATTCCGGCCGTGGCGCGGCAGGGCAGCGGCGTCAGTGCCGACTACAAGCTGGTGCTCGACCTGCGCCGCTTCGAGTCCGACTACACGCAGGCAGGCGCGCCGCCGCTGGCGACCATCGAGTTCAATGCCAAGCTGCTGCATGCCCAGGATCAGCAGGTGATCGCGACGCGCACTTTCCTGGTGAAGCAGCCGTCGGCGAGCACCGCGGTGCCCGACGTGGTGACGGCGTTCGAAAGCGCGCTGGGGGAGGTCAGCCACGAGCTTGCCGGCTGGGTGCTCACCAGCGGACATGCGCACGAACGGGGCGCGCACCGGTAGTGCGCAATCGAGGGGTCCGCGAAGTGCGCGGAAAACGCGAAAAAAGCAAGAACAGAGCCAGAGAAAGGGTACTTCGCCTGCTGCGCCCAGTTAATCGCCGAAGGACGCCGATGTCCCGGATACCCAGTCCTTCGCCTCTTTTGCCTCTTTTGCCCCTTTTGCGTCTTTCGCGTACTTCGCGGATGCCCGCCTGGCGTCCTTCGCGGACACATGCCGGAATGTCAGGTTGATGCGCTCCCCGACCGCGCGCCGGGTCCGCGGCAGCGCGTGACGGTAGTGCTGCTGGGTCTGCCCGGCCATCACCAGCAGGCTGCCTGCGGCCAGATCCAGCGCGAGCTTCCGGTCCGGGTCGCTGCGGTGCCTGAGCACGAATCGCCTTCTCGCGCCAAGGCTCAGCGAGGCGATCGTCGGCTCCGCGCCCAACTCGGGCTCGTCGTCGCTGTGCCAGCCCATGGCGTCGTTGCCGCAGCGGTAGAGATTGGCCAGCACGCTGTTGAAATGGATGCCCAGTTCGCGGGCCAGGCGCTCGCGGACCGGGAGCAGCGCCGCCGGCCACGGATGCGGGTCGAAGTCGGCACCCGAATAGCGGTAGCGGGCGCCCGGGTCGCCGATCCAGCAGCTCAGGCGGGGGCTGTCCACCAGGCGGCCGAACAGCCGGATGCGATGCACCTCCCACGCAAGACCGCGCCTGAGATCCTCGAAGAGCGCGCCGGAGTCGCCGTGGCCGAGCCAGCCGGGGTCGTACTGCAGGCGTGCCTGCGTCAGCGGTATCGGGTGCAGCGGCATGGTCCGGCCAGTTTACGGAGATCGGAGCGTTCGCATGGATGCGGCCGCCGAATTTGGCGCCCGCGCCCAAAGCCGCGACAATTCAGGCCTGCACGCAGGAGTCCGTCATGACCGAACCCACCAGCACCGACCCGGACGTCGAACGCGACGTGATGGAGTACGACGTCGTCACCGTCGGTGCGGGGCCTGCGGGCCTGGCGTTCGCGATCAGGCTCAAGCAGATCGATCCCGGCATCTCGGTGTGCGTGATCGAAAAGTCCAGCACGATCGGCGCGCACATCCTGTCGGGCGCGGTGATCGAGACCGGCCCGCTCGATGCGCTGCTTCCGGACTGGCGCAAGAACCCGCCGCCGATCTGCGTGCCGGCGACGGAAGACGAGTTCTGGCTGCTGTCCAGCACCGGCGGCCGCAAGCTGCCGGTGCCGCCGGGCATGCACAACAAGGGCAACGTGATCGTCAGCCTCGGCGCCATGTGCGCCTGGCTGGCGCCGCAGGCCGAGGCGCTCGGCGTGGAGATCTACCCCGGCTTCTCGGCCGCCAAGACCCTGCACGACCCCGACGGCCGCGTGGTCGGCGTGCGGATCGGCGACATGGGCCTGGCGAAGGACGGTACGCACAAGCCGGGGTATACGCCGGGCATCGACATCCGCGCGAAAGTCACGGTGCTCGCCGAAGGTGCACGCGGGCACCTGACCAAGCAGCTCGTCAAACGCTTCGCGCTGGACGCCGACAGCGATCCGCAGACGTATTCGATCGGCATCAAGGAACTGTGGCAGGTGCCCGCCGATCGCGTGTCGCCCGGGAAGATCGTTCACAGCCTCGGCTGGCCGGCCGACACCAGCACCTACGGCGGCAGCTTCCTGTACCACCTGGAGAACGGCCAGCTCGCGCTGGGCTACGTCAGCGGGCTCGACTACCAGGATCCCGAATACCGGCCCTGGGAGGCCTTCCAGCAATGGAAGAACCACCCGATGGTGAAGCCGCTGCTGGAAGGCGGTACGATCCTTTCCGCCGGCGCGCGCGCGATCGTTACCGGCGGCTACCAGTCGCTGCCGAAGGTGGAGATGCCCGGCGCGCTGCTGATCGGCGACAACGCCGGCCTGTTGAACGTACCCAAGATCAAGGGCACCCACCAGGCCATCCGCTCGGGAATGCTGGCCGCCGAGCACCTGGCGAAGTCCGCGCTGGCGCCGGAGGGCTTCGACGCGCTCCTGCGCGGCTCGGAGGCGATGGCCGAGCTGAAAAAGGTCCGCAACATCAAGCCGGGCTTCAAGCGCGGCCTGTGGTGGGGAATGCTCAATGCCGCGTGGGAAACCGCGACGGCCGGGCACTCGCCGTGGACGCTTGGAAATCGGCCGGACTGGTGCGCACTGGACAAGCTGGGGGAGCACGAGTCGCCCAGGCGCGACTACGTCGACCGCAGCCTGCCTCCGCGCGACCGGCTGGCCGCCGTGTACTACGCCGCCACCGAACACGACGAGGACCAGCCGGTCCACCTGCACGTGGCCGACACCTCGATCTGCATCGAGCGCTGCACGGTCGAATACGGCAACCCCTGCACGAGATTCTGTCCGGCCAACGTCTACGAGATCGTCGAGGAGAAGTCGGCCGAAGGCGCGGCCACCAGGCGACTGCAGATCAATGCCGCCAACTGCGTGCACTGCAAGACCTGCGACATCAAGGACCCCTACGAGATCATCAACTGGGTGACGCCCGAGGGCGGTGCCGGACCGAACTACCAGAACCTGTGACGCCTGCAGAATGACGCCTGCCCGCCGTATCGGCAAGACGATCGCATTCCACGCGCTGCGGCTGGCATTCCGCCTGGTGCCGATGAGCCAAGCCGCCCGCGACCGGCTGCGACAGCGATTCCTGCAGCGCTATTCGCACCTGGTGCCGGCCGGACCGCGAGGCCAGGCGGGAGCACGCCTGGCGCGACGCCTGCGGCTGCACGCCGGCGAGCCGGCCATCGCGCATGTGCCTTATCGCCGGGAATCGCTGCCGTCCCCGCTGCCGGCGACGCTGGTGGCGTTCTACCTGCCGCAGTTCCACCCGATCCCCGAGAACGATGCGTGGTGGGGAACCGGCTTCACCGAATGGCGAAACGTCGCCCGCGCGCTGCCCCAGTTCGAGGGCCACGCGCAACCGCGGCTGCCGGCGGACCTGGGTTTCTACGACCTGCGCAACCCCGCGACCATGCGCGAGCAGGTCCGGCTGGCGAACGAGTACGGGATCGGCGCGTTCTGCTTCTACTTCTATTGGTTCTCCGGCAAGACCCTGCTGGAGCAGCCGTTGCGGCAGTGGCTGGAGGATCCATCGCTCGATCTCCCGTTCTGCCTGTGCTGGGCGAACGAGAACTGGTCCAGGCGGTGGGACGGCCGCAGCGACGACATCCTGATCGCGCAGCAGCACAGTGCCGCCGACGATGTCGCCTTTATCTCGCACGCAGCGGCGTACCTGCGCGACCGGCGCTACCTGCGCGTGGACGGCAGGCCCCTGCTGCTGGTGTACCGTCCGGATCGGCTGCCCGACGCCAGGCAGACCGCGCAGCGGTGGCGGGAGTGGTGCCGCGCCAACGGCGTGGGCGAGATACATCTGGCCTACGTGCAGGGCTTCGAGCGCCCCGACCCGCGCGATATCGGCTTCGACGCCGCGGTCGAGTTCCCGCCGAACCTCTCCAACCCGCGCAAACTCACCGCCGAGCAGATCCTGCTGAACCCGCAGTACGAGGGCCAGGTGCTCGACTGGCGCGAGCTCGCGGGCGAATACGCGTCGCGCGCGATGCCGCCCTACCGGCTGTATCCCGGTGTGAACGCCGGCTGGGACAACGAACCGCGCCGGTCCGGGCGCGGCCGGGTCTACCTGCACGCTTCGCCGCGGCGCTATCGCGACTGGCTGCAGGCGACCATCACCGGCCGGCTTGCCCAAGCAGCCGCGGGCGACCGGCTCGTCTTCATCAATGCCTGGAACGAATGGGCCGAAGGCGCCGTGCTGGAGCCCGATGCGACCATGGGCCACGCCTGGCTCGACGCCACGCGCCGGGCGCTGATCGCTGCCGCACCGCTGCACGAGCCGGCTGCAAGCACCGGGTCCCGCCACTGCGCGGTCATTCACGCCTGGCATGTGGATGCGTTCGACGAGCTGCTGGTGGCCGTCAGGGAAAGCTCCCTCGACTGGCGCCTGGTGGTGACCACCGCACCCGAGAGGCTCCAAGCGGTTCGTACGTGCCTGTCCGGCCACGGACTGGACGCGCAGATCGAACTGGTCGAAAACCGCGGCCGCGACATCCTGCCGTTCCTGCGCGTAGCCAATCGCCTGCTCGACGAAGGGGTCGACGTGGTGCTCAAGCTGCACACCAAGCGCTCGCCGCACCGCAGCGATGGCGACGAGTGGCGCCGCGAGCTGGTCGGCGCGATCGCGTCGCCCGAGCGCGCCGGCGCAATCTCGAGTGCTTTCATGCGCGATCCGGCCCTCGGCCTGGTGGGGCCGGAGGGCCATCTGCAACCGATGGCGAGCTACTGGGGCGGCAATGCCGATGCCGTCGCCCACCTCTGCGCACGGATGGGCATGCCGGCCCCGAATCCCGGCAACGATGCGTTCGTCGCCGGCAGCATGTTCTGGGTCCGGTTGGAGGCGCTGCGTCCGCTGCTGGACACGCCGCTGCATGCGAGCGAGTTCGAGCCCGAGCTGGGGCAGCTCGACGGAACGCTGGCGCACGCGATCGAACGGATTTTCGTGCTCGGCGTGTTGCACGCCAACTACCGCGTGCTCGACGCGGCCACGGCCTGCCGCACTGCTTGACGCGGCACCGGCACCGCTCGCACAGCCGCTCAGGCGCCGGTGAAAATCCCGGCGCGTGAGCGACCTCTCGCCGCGAAGGCGGGCCTCAGTCCTTCCACGGCAGGATGTCGTACCCCGCAGGGTAGCCGCTGAGCGTCACGCGGCTGGCAAAACTGGCGCCGTCGCCGGTCCAGCGAACGTAGGTCGACCCGCCCGCGGAGGGTGCCACCAGCAGATCGAGCTTGCCGTCGCCATTGAAGTCGTTCGCATAGGCCTGGTGGAAGAACAGGCCACTGGCCGCGCCGTGCCGGGTGATCGTGCGGCCGGCCATCACCCAGTACGCCAGGAGTCCATCCTTCGGTCGGTGCCACAGCAAGTCCGACTTCCCGTCGCCGTCCACGTCGCCGGTTGCCAGCAGGTTCCAGCCGGTCGGGTAACGGGTGAAGAACTGACGTGCCGCGAAGCTGGCGCCGTCGCCCTGCCAGTACTGCATGTCGCCCTGGGCGCGGTTCCAGATGAGATCCGCCTTGCCGTCGCCGTTGAAATCGTCGATGGCGATCACGCGCCACGTGCCGCCCACCGCCACGGCCCCGTGGCGCGCAATCTGCGGCCCGTTCATTATCCAGTAGGCCAGCAGACCGTCGCGCGCGCGGTGCCAGATCAGGTCGGTCTTGCCATCCCCATCGACGTCGCCGGTGCCGACGAGCGTCCATTCACTGGGGTACCGAGTGAAAAACTGCCGCGTTGCGAAGCCTTCACCGTCGCCCTGCCAGTACTGCATGTCGCCGAAGGGGCGATTCCAGATCAGGTCGGTCTTGCCATCGCCGTTGAAGTCGCCCGTGGCGATCACCCGGAACGCGCCGCCCACCCCGATGCCGGGCAGCGGTGCGAAGCCCGGCGACCCGGTGCTGAGCCAAGGAAGCAGGCGCCCATCGCTGGGGCGGTACCACAGCATGTCGGCCAGGCCATCGCCGTTGAGGTCGTGGCGGACCCGCTGCTGCCCGCCCGATTCCAGCGGAACCACGGTCGCCCGGAAGCTGGCGACCGCAGGCGCCGTTCCGCGGAGACTGCGCGCGTTGTCGGCCTGGTTGGCCACGCCGCACGACAGGTTCTGATCCACGCCGCAGATCGAGACGTTCGGGTTGGAGAAGACCCGGCTGCGCGTCTGGCCCGCGTCGCCGTAAGCCATCACCGTGAAGAAATTACCCGCGCCCGACGCGCGGTTCAGGCCGAACGAGTAGGTGAATGCACCATAGCTCACGCCGCCATCGTCTTTCTTGGCGTTGGCGCTGTCGTGCTGGGAGCCCATGTTGTGGCCGATCTCGTGCGCGAACGTCTCGTCGCGGCAGAAGTACGTCTTGCCGTCGGTGCCTGCATCCGATCCGTCGCTGACCACCGAGTAGCCAAAGTACTGGTCGGTGGAGTCGATGCCGGTCTGGCCGCCGCCGATCAGCCAGGCGATGCCGCAGCCGTCGTTCTCAGGCTCCTGGAAGCGCCTCAGCAACACCACCAGGTCGGCGCCGAACCGCTCGCGCGACGATCGAAGCGCGGAGAACGCCGCCGCCGGCGTGGTGCGGGTGGACGGCGCCTTGAAACCGGTCAACTCCTCCAGCGCCTTGCCGTTGTCGGTCGCATCCGGGTAGGCAACTTCCATCACGTGGACCAGGCGGACATGCACCGGGACCTGGGCGTTCGCAAACGCCTGGTTGGTGATCCCCACGAGGTTGTGCACGCGGGTGATCGCCACGGCGTCGCCGCCGCGATAGGCGGAGTAGCCATCGGTAAAGCCGACCAGGACGTCCAGGACCGTCTTGCCGTCGGCGGTCGCGGCGGCCGGTGCGATCGCGGCGTCGCTCCCCGCACTCTCCGCTTCCACCCCGGCGGCCGCAGCTCCCAGGGCGGTCGAGAGGTCGCCGGGAACGAGGAAGTCCGGCCGGGTCGGATGCGTGGCTTCATTGCGAATGTCGCGCAGCAGGCGCGGATCGGCCGCGACCACCCACGCGCGCCCATCGGCCATGGTCAGGCGCAGTTCCGGCTTGCCGCCCTGCTGGGGGATCGTGCCGAACACGGCGGTTTCACCGAAGGTGATGACCGTGTCCTCGACGCGGCCACCGGGACTGCGACCAAACCAGCTCCAGTTGCCGTCGGGGTGCTCGACGTGGCGCTCGTAAGCGAGCTCGATCCGCGTTCCGTCGGGCGCGGTGAAACTCAGATCGCCCGTGGCCGTCGAGCGCAGCGCGTGCTCCTCGCTCAGCTCGGCCGCGTGGAAGGTGTAGGCACCGCTACGCCGGACCACGGGGGTTCGGGGGTACTCGATCAGGGAGCCGCGATCAGGAGCGCCGGCAAAGGAACGCGGGGCCCGCAGGCGCGGCGCGACCGGAGCGACGGACTCGGGCGCCGCCGCGGACAAGGCCGGGCTCGACTTGCCGGCCGTCGCAGGCCGGTCGGCCAGGCCTGCCGACCAGTCCTGGGAGCAGCCGGTAACGACTGCAACCAGAAGCACCCCGGAAAGAATCTTTTTCATGCAACCGCTCCCCACGTCATCAGTTCGATAACCCCGGGCCTGGCCCTGCCAGCCCCGCCACCTGCACTGTCAAGTGTATGGGGCTTTTTTCGACAAAAACCCGCCAATCCCGTCAGAACCGAAGCCTTACCACGGACGCGCCCGTTCAGCAATGTCTACCATTCAGCCCCTCACGGCACACCCGGTTTTCGCACGGACCTCGTCGGCACCCACCCCGGGGGCCAGTTCCACCAGTTCAAGGCCGTCGCCGCCTACGTCCAGAACCGCCAACTCGGTGATGATCCGGTCGACGACCCCAACGCCGGTCAGCGGCAGGGTGCATTCGGAGAGTATCTTGTGCTCCCCGCTTTTCGCGGTGTGCTCCATCAGCACGACCACCCGCTTTACGCCGGCCACCAGGTCCATCGCCCCGCCCATGCCCTTGACCATCTTGCCGGGCACCATCCAGTTGGCCAGGTCGCCGCGGTCGGTGACCTGCATCGCGCCCAGGATCGCAAGGTCGATATGCCCGCCGCGGATCATCGCGAACGAATCGTGGCTGCCGAAATAGCTGGCACCCAGGCGCGCGGTCACGGTCTGCTTGCCGGCGTTGATCAGGTCCGGATCGACTTCGTCCTCGGTCGGGAACGGCCCGATCCCCAGCAGCCCGTTTTCCGACTGCAGCCACACGTCCATGCCCTCGGGGATGAAGTTCGCCACCAGCGTCGGCAGGCCGATCCCGAGGTTCACGTAGGCGCCATCGGTGAGTTCGCGGGCGGCGCGTTGCGCCATCTGATCGCGGGTCCAGGGCATTGTCGTTCTCCGTTTACAGCAACTTGTACAGCAACTTGTGATGGAGGGCGTCTCCGCCATCCATGGCGAAACGACGCATGTTTGACCAACTCCCGCCCGGCCTTCCATGGCCGGGCGTTCGCGAACGCGGCCGATGCCGACAGGGCATCGGCCAAGCGCGTTCGCTCACCCTTGGCGTACGGTGCGCTGCTCGATCCGCTTTTCGGGATCGGGATTGTGGACGAGGCGATCGACGTAGATTCCCGGCAGGTGGACGTGATCGGGGTCGATCGCGCCGACCTCCACGATCTGCTCGACTTCCGCGATGCAGATCGCCCCGGCCATCGCGCAGGCCGGGTTGAAGTTGCGCGCGGTCTTGCGGAACAGCAGGTTTCCCGCGGTATCGGCCTTCCACGCTTTCACCAGCGACACGTCGGCCTTGAGCGCCGTCTCCATCACGTAGTGCTGGCCGTCGAACTCGCGGGTCTCCTTGCCCTCGGCGACGATCGTCCCGTAGCCGGTGCGTACGAAGAACGCCGGGATCCCCGCACCGCCGGCGCGCAGGCGCTCGGCGAGCGTGCCCTGCGGATTGAACTCCAGCTCCAGCTCGCCGGCCAGGTACTGGCGCTCGAATTCCTTGTTTTCGCCGACGTAGGAGGAAACCATGCGCCGGATCTGCCGCGTCTCCAGCAGCAGTCCGAGGCCGAAGCCGTCGACGCCCGCGTTGTTGGAGATCGCGGTGAGATTGGTGACGCCGCTGTCGCGCAGGGCCTCGATCAGCGCCTCGGGGATGCCGCACAGGCCGAAGCCGCCCACCGCGAGCGTCTGGCCGTCGGCGACCACGCCCCTGAGCGCCTCGGCGGCGCTCGGGTACAACTTGTTCTTCGCAGTGGCTTCGGCCATGTGGCAGCTCCTTGGCGGGATGCACAAGTTTAACCGCTGCCGGACGCCGGGCCGACCCGTACCTTGGTGCTATGGCAGGCCGCCCGGGCCGCGAGCTCCCAGGCACGGTCAGGATCGGCCGTACACGTCCTCCAGGCGGACGATGTCGTCCTCGCCCAGATAGCTGCCCGACTGCACCTCGATCAGCTCCACCGGCTCCGTCCCGTGATTGCGCAACCGGTGAACGCTGCCCTGCGGAATGTACGTGCTTTCGTTTTCGTGCAGGTCGAACACCCGATCGCCGCAGGTGACCTCGGCCACGCCCGACACGACGATCCAGTGCTCGGCGCGGTGGCGATGCTTCTGCAGGCTCAATGCGGCGCCGGGCTTGACCACGATGCGCTTGACCTGGAATCGCTCGCCGACCCCGATCGAGTCGTAGCTGCCCCAGGGCCGGTAGACCTTGCGGTGGAACAGGTGCTCGGGGCGGCCAGCCGCCTTGAGCGCGTCGACCACCAGCTTGACGTCCTGCACCCGGTCCTTGCGCGCGACCAGGGTCGCATCGGCGGTGTCGATGATGACCAGGTCTTCGACGCCGATCGTGGCGATCAGCCGGCGGTCCGACGCGCGCACCAGGCTGCCGGTGGTATCGACCGCGATCACGTCGCCTTCGTGGCAGTTGCCGCCGTCGTCGTGCTGCGCCACCGACCACAGCGACGACCACGAACCGATGTCGCTCCAGCCGCAACTGACCGGCACCACCACGGCGCGGTCGGTGCGTTCCATGACCGCGTAATCGATCGAGTCGCTCGGGCTGGCGGCGAATGCTTCGCGTCCGACGCGGGTGAAGTCCAGGTCGGCGTCGGCCACCGCATAAGCCGCGCGCGCCGCGGCGAGGATCGCGGGCGCGTGCCTGGCCAGTTCCTCCAGGTAGGCCGCGGCGTCGAACAGGAACATTCCCGAATTCCACGCGTAGTGGCCGTCGGCCAGGTAGTGCTCGGCCGTGGCGAGGTCGGGTTTCTCGACGAAACGGCCGATGCGGAAGCCGTCGTCTCCGAGCGGCTCGCCGCTGCGGATGTAGCCATAGCCGGTCTCCGCGTAGTCCGGGCGGATGCCGAACGCGACCAGCCAGCCCTGCCCGCCGAGCCGGGTGGCGCTGTCGACCGCGACGCGGAACGCCGCGACATCCTCGATCAGGTGATCGGCAGGCAGCACCAGCATGCTCGCGTGGGGGTCGGTCGCCAGCACGTGCAGGGCCGCCAGCGCGATCGCCGGCGCGGTGTTGCGCGCCATGGGTTCCAGCACGATGCCGCCGCTGGCGACGCCGATCGCCTGCAACTGCTCGCCGACCATGAAGCGGTGATCCTCGCTGCAGACCGTGACCGGCGGCTGCGCTCCAGGCAATGCACTCGCGCGCAGGATGGTCTCCTGGAAAAGCGAATGGTCGCCGATCAGCGAAAGGAACTGCTTGGGCTGATTCTGACGGGAAAGCGGCCACAGCCGCGTTCCGCTGCCACCACTGAGCACCACCGGATGAAGCATCTGCCGTCCCGTCTTCCGCTGCGACCGGCAGGATAGCCGATGGCGTGGCGTTCCGGCTGCGACGACGCCTCACACCACGCTCGGCTAGAATCGGCGGTCCCGGCATCGCGCCGCGCCCCACGAAGGAACCCCCGCACGATGAAGATTCTCGTCGGCTACAAGCGCGTTGTGGACTACAACGTGCGCATCCAGGTCAAGCCGGACGGCTCCGGCGTCGTCACCGACGGCGTCAAGCTCTCCGCCAACCCGTTCGACGAAATCGCGCTCGAAGAAGCCCTGCGCCTGCGCGACAAGGGCGTGGCCACCGAGGTCATCGTCGCCACGATCGCCCCCGCCGATGCCCAGGCGCACCTGCGCAACGGCCTGGCGATGGGCGCGAACCGGGCGATCCACGTGGTCTGCGACCAGCCGATCCAGTCGCTGACCGCCGCGCGCGTGTTTCTCAAGCTGATCGAAAAGGAGCAGCCGGACCTGGTGATCCTCGGCAAGCAGGCGATCGACGACGACGCCAGCCAGACCGGGCAGATGCTCGCCACGCTGTGGGGCCGGCCGCAGGCGACGTTCGCCAGCAAGCTGGAGATCGCCGACGGCAAGGCGACGGTCGTGCGCGAAGTCGATGCCGGACTGGAGACGCTCGAGATCGACCTGCCGGCCGTGGTGACCACCGACCTGCGCCTCAACGAGCCGCGTTTCATCAAGCTGCCGGACATCATGAAAGCCAAGAGCAAGCCGATGGAAAGCATCCCGTTCGCCGATCTGGGCGTGGATGCCGCCGAGGGCCTGACCACCACCCACTATGCCGCGCCGCCGAAGCGAAGCCGCGGAGTGATGGTCAAGGACGTGCCCGAACTGGTCTCCGCACTGAAGGCCAAGGGCCTGATCTGATCGTCCCCATCCAGCCTCCTCTCCCGCCCTGGGAGAGGCCGGGGGCCGAGGCGCGCGAATCGACATGAGCCACGCGAGCCTTCCCCCGCCTTCACCGGAGAACCAGAAATGACCAAAGTCCTCATCGTCGCCGAGCACCTCAACGGGCAGCTCAACGCCGCCACGGCCAAGTGCGTGTCGGCCGCCCAGGCATTGAAAGCCGAGGAGGTGGACATCGTGGTGCTGGCCGCCGATCCGGCGCCGGTCGCCGCAGAAGCGGCGCAGATCGCCGGGGTCAATCGCGTGCTGACCGTCGCCAACGAAGCCAATGCACATCCGATCGCGCAGGTGCTGGCCCCGCAGGTGGCGAAGCTCGCGGAAGGCTACAGCCACGTGTTCGGACCGAGCACCACCTTCGGCAAGGACCTCATGCCCTGCGTGGCCGCGCTGCTGGGCGTGCCGCAGGTCTCCGACGTGATGTCGGTGGAAGGCAGCCACGAATTCAAGCGGCCGATCTACGCCGGCAATGCGGTCATCACCGTGCAGGCACCGTCCGGGCAGCCGGTCGTGGCGACGGTCCGGCCCGCGTCGTGGCCGGAGGCGGCACGAGGCGGCAATGCGGCGGTGGAGGCGGTCACCGTCGAGGCCGCGATACCGCAGCACACCCGGTACATCGGCCTGGCGGCCGGCTCGTCCGACCGGCCGGACCTGCAAAGCGCCAGGCGCGTGGTCTCCGGCGGCCGCGGCGTGGGCTCGTCGGAAAACTTCAAGATCATCTACGACCTCGCCGACAAGCTCGGCGCGGCGGTCGGCGCGTCGCGGGCGGCGGTCGACGCCGGCTACGTGCCCAACGAACTGCAGGTGGGCCAGACCGGCAAGATCATCGCCCCGGAGCTGTACCTGGCCGTCGGCATCAGCGGTGCGATCCAGCACCTGACCGGGATCAAGGACGCCGGCACGATCGTGGCGATCAACAAGGATGCCGACTCGGCGATCTTCGAGGTGGCCGATATCGGGCTGGTCGGCGATCTGTTCGTGCTGCTGCCGGAACTGCAGGCCGCGCTGTAGCTGCGGCGGCCGATGCCATGGCGGACGCGTCGGATCACTGCTTCGTCGTGCCTGCCTATGGCGAGTCGCCGTACCTGGACGCGTGCCTGCGATCGCTTGCCGCGCAGGAGACGCCGACGCGGGTACTGATCGCCACGTCCACGCCGAACCTTCACATCCGCGGGCTGGCCGATGCGCATGGCCTTCCCCTGCACATCAATCCGCAACGCGGCGGCATCGGTTCGGACTGGAACTTCGCGCTGTCGCTGGCGGACGCGCCATGGGTCACGCTGGCCCACCAGGATGACATCTACCTGCCCCGCTTCGTCGCCCTTACCCTGCAGGCGATTTCCGCCGATCCCGATGCGGTACTGGCATTTACCCGCTACCAGGAAATCGAGGGAGAGACGCTGCGCCGCTCCTCGCGGCTCATCGGCATCAAGCACGCCCTGCTGGAGCTAGGCTTCGCCGGAGGCTCGCGCGCGGCGACGCGCGTGGCCAAGACCAACGTATTGCGCTTCGGCTGCGCAATCCCGTGCCCGGCAGTGACGATCAATGCCGCGGCCAGTCGTCTGCGGTTCCGTACCGATCTGGAAGTAGACTTGGACTGGGCTGCCTGGCTCGACCTGGCGCGCGCACCGGGATCATTCGTCTACATACGCGAGCCGCTGATGCGGCACCGCGTCCATGCCGACAGCGGGACTTCCGCGGCGATCGACACCGGTCGCAGGCTCGCCGAGGACGAAGCGCTGCTCAGGTCGCTGTGGCCAGCCGCGATCGCCCGCGCCATCACCGCCACGTATCGCATTGCCTACCGCAGCAACAGGGTACCGACCGAGCCATGAGCGTTTACCTGCTGATCCTGATCACCACCCTGTCGACCATCGCCGGGCAACTGGTCCTCAAGCGCGCCGTCACCGGGTTGAAGCCGGTCCTGCAGACAGGCGGTCCGTTGGAATTCCTGCTGGGCGCCGCGACCTCGCCGCTGGTCATCGCCGCACTGAGCCTGCAGGTGCTTGGGTACGTCGCCTGGATGTTCGTGCTGTCGAAGGAAAAGCTCTCGGTGGCCTTCGCACTGTCGGGCTCCTCGTTTTACCTGCTGATGGCGTTGGCCAGCTGGTATTTCTTCGACGAAAGACTCAGCGCCACGCAATGGCTCGGGCTGTTGCTGATCTCCACCGGCGTGATCCTGGTGACCACCGGACATCGCACCCCCGGCCTGGGCTGAGAGCGGCAAAGGACGGCAGTGGCCCTCTACGGCGAAAACTACACCCGCTACCAGCTCGATCGCGGCCTCGCGCGACGCGTCGTGCGCCAGCTATACCTGCGGTCGGCGGCCAGGCAGTTGCGCGGGCCGACGGTGGATTTCGGCTGCGGCGTGGGCGATCTGCTGCAACTGCTCCCGGCCGGATCGTTGGGGCTGGACATCAATCCGGTGTCGGTCGACTACTGTCGTTCGCGCGGGCTGGACGCGCGCCTCTATGACGGCGATGCGGACGGGTGGTACCTCGAACCTCTTGGCGCGACGCGTGGGCTGCAGTCGCTCGTAATCAGCCACGTGCTGGAACACTTGGAGCAGCCAGTGGAAAAGCTCGCGCGGCTGCTGCGCGCGTGCGAACGGCTGGGCATCGAGCACGCACTGGTCATCGTCCCGGGCTTGCGCGCCTACGAGCGCGACGACACCCATTGCACCTTCGTCGATCTGCCGATGCTGTCATCCACTGCGGCGACCGCGGGCACCGGCTTCCGGATGATCTGCTCGCGCTATTTCCCCTGCAACCTGCGCGTCATCGCGCAAGGACTACCTCACCATGAGCTGCAGGTGAGCTATCGCCGCGTTGGCGAAGGCCGCCCGACAACACCAGCCCCGCGCCGCCCATGAGGCCGCCCGGGCGGCGGCTGCAGACGCGGACGGGTGGATTGGCGTGGCTGCTGCTGGTGCTCGCCTCGATCGCAGCCCTGGTCTATGGCGCAACTGCGCTGACTGCCCCTCCCTCGGTGGACGTGCTGGTGCGGCTGGCGAAAACCACCGGGGGCAAGGTCCAACTCTTCGCTGGCACCGGCGCCGGCTATCAGGAGCAGCGCTCGGTCACACTGCCTTCGGCATCCGACGGCGCGTTTCGGGAGTATCCGCTGCGGCTGTCGGATCCCGCCTCGTTTGAAAGGTTCCGGATGGACCCCGGTTCCGGCACCGGCCGGGTGATCATCGATCGCATCGACATCATTTCTGCTGCCGGGACGACACGGTTGGACGGCGCCAGGCTCCGTGGGGCCACCACCCCGCTGAACCAACTGCTCGCCGAGCCGGCCGATGGCGAAGTGTCGTTCCAGTCGCTGGGAGCCGATCCTTTTCTCGAGGTCGCGCTCCCGGACACTCTGCTCCGGGAGCACGACCGGCTGCGGCAACGTCATCAGCTTCTGGTCGGGGGCGGGGCTGCTGCGTTGCTGCTGCTGCTCTGGATCGCGAGGGCCCGCGCGCGTGCAGCCGTGGTCGGCATCCGCTCGCACATGGCGCTGGCGACATTTGCACTGACGGTGCTGCTCGCGCTGGTCATGCTCGCCTTGCTGCGTACCGGCTGCGACGGATGGTGCTCCGTCGATGGCGCCCGCTACGGTGCGGCGCTGTTGCTCGGCGCGCTCGCGATGGCGCTGGTGGGCGCAGCCGCGATGCGTGCCACCGGCATGGAAGGACGCACTGGTGGTCTGCGGCTTTTTCTGTGGATCGTGGTCGGTCAGACCATCGTGCTGGTGTACGTGTTCGTGCGCTCCGCCCTGCACGCGGCAGTGCCCTCGCTGCCGTTGACCGGCGTCGAGTTGTCGCTGCCGGTACTCGCCGCCGCGGTGTACCTGTGGGCCACACGACCGCCGTTGGCCACCGCGCGGACACCGCGGCGGCTTGCCTGGGCGGCAGTCGAAATGGGACTGCTCGTCGCCGTCTGCGTGGTCGTCGCCGACCGGGAGCTACCGCGCTTGATCATGCTGTCCAGCGATCCGGACACGCACGCCTACCTGGCCCACCAGGTCGAGTTGCTCGGCGGCATCCCGTGGCGGGGCGAGGCGATGTTCGATTACCCCGCAGGCACGGCCGCCATCGGCTTCGTGTGGGCGAAGCTGGCGTTCCTCGACGTGCGCAACGCGATGACGGCCCTGCCATTGCTGCAGAGCTTCCTCGCGGCGCTGATGCTGGGAGAAGCGCTGGCATCGAGGATCCGTCGGAATGCCGATCGGCTGCTGCTGATGCTGACCGCTCTGGGCGTCACGGCGGCGGGCTTGCTGATCCCGCTGTTCGCCGCTTACGGACACATGGAGGGTACCGGGCGGCAACTGGCGATCGCGACGGCGGCCATGGTTCCGGCGCTGCTGCTATCCCGAAGATCGGCGCAGTCCGTTCCCGCCCCGGGACTTGCCGCCATGCTGCTGATCGCGCTGTTCGCGCTGACTGTCCTCAACCCGGTCAGCATCGTCGTGCCGATCGTGCTGGCGATCGCCTACGCAATCCACGTTGCCGTCGCGCGACGTCGCATCAGTGCATGGTGGCTCGCCGCCGTGGCTGCCTGCCCTCTGGTCCTGCTGCTCGATCCCTACTACTTCGGCCTGATGACCGGCGCAGGTGTCCCCGCAGCCAAGATCACGATCAGCAATGCGATGCCAGCCATGAGCGCGGCTGCGATCCTGGCGGACTGGCAGGGGCACCAACTCGCGCGTGCATGGGACTTCCTTGCCGAGTCGCTGGTGATGTGGCGCGGCCACGCGGCACCGCTGTTCGCCATTTTCGTCGCGGGGCTGCTGGGCTTGCGGGTTCTACTGCATCCTTCGATCCGCATTGGCCGCGCCACCTTGCTCGCTGCCGGCCTGGCGATACTGGCGCTTGCGGCCGCGGACGGGCTTTTTTTTGCGATGGGCGGCGACCGCCGTTTCTACCTGCTGTCGCCGTACTACCCGTTCACCCTCGGCCAGCTGAAGATCCTGCTGGTGACCACGCTCGCCGCAAGCGTGATCGTGGTCGCGTCGGCAAAGCGCCTGCGTCCCTGGCTGTCGGGCTGCCTCGTCGTGCTGATGGTGCTCATGGTGCACCTGGGAATGCACGGTGCCCAGAAGTTCGTCCTGGATCCCCGCGCGGATCGTTGCGGGGCCCTGGGCTGCCTGAGCACGGAGGATCTCAAGGTCATACGCGACTTCGAACGGCTGCACCGTGCACGCGCCGGTGCCGGCGCGCTTGGCGATCCCGCCAGGGTACTGGTGCCCAATTCGGTGCACGATACCGCCCGCGAAGACTGGGTGTTCCCCATTGCCGGCGCCCGGGCCCTGCCGTTCTACGACGTGCCGCCCGTGGCGTTTTTCTACTATCAGGGCGACGACGACTACACTACGGAAAACTACAAGGCCCATGTCTGTCGCCAGTTCGACCGCGCGTGGCTCAAGCAGCAGGGAGTCGCCTACGTTTTCCTGCCTTCGGTGCGCGGTTCGGCATGCATGCAGGACATGGAGCGGCTGCCGGACACCGAGGAAATCCTGATCCAGCATGGCAACAGCTACCTGCTCCGACTGCTCTGACCGATGACCATCGTCTCGTCCCCGCTTGCGCAGGCGGCGCCATCGTCGCGGGCCCATGCCCACCGCATCGCCGTGGTCGTTCCCTGTCACCGCGCCAAGCGCCACGTGCTCGCAGTGCTGGCTGCCATGCCCGACCGGGTTACCTCGATCCACGTGGTGGATGACCATTGCCCGGAACAGACAGGCCGCCATGTGCAGGCCGAATCCACCGATCCGCGCGTGCGCGTGCATTACAACGAGCGCAACCTCGGGGTGGGCGGCGCGGTGCTCAGGGGATACGCCGAAGCGCTCGCCAGTGGGGCGGACGTGATCGTCAAGATCGACGGCGACGGCCAGATGGACCCCGCGCTGCTGCCGTATTTCGTCGATCCGATCCTGCGCGGGGAAGCCGATTACACCAAGGGCAACCGGTTCTTCGATCTGGCCAATATCCACCGGATGCCCGCAATGCGGATCCTCGGCAATGCGGTGCTGTCGTTCATGGCGAAACTGTCGACCGGCTACTGGGACATCTTCGATCCGACCAACGGGTACACCGCGATCCACGCGGAGGTCGCACGCAGGCTGCCTGCGGAGAGGATCAGCAAACGCTACTTCTTCGAATCGGACCTGCTGTTCCGGCTCAATACGCTGCGGGCGGTGGTCATCGACATACCGATGGACGCCCGCTACGGGGACGAGATCAGCGGACTGCGGGTGAGCCGGGTGATGGGCGAGTTCCTGGTCATGCACGTGCGCAACTTTCTCAAGCGGATTTTCTACAACTACTTCCTGCGCGACCTGTCGGTCGCGTCCCTCGAACTGGTCGCCGGCTGCACGCTGGTGCTCGCCGGGTCGGTTTACGGCGCGTATCACTGGATCGAGTCGGCACAGACGGGAGTGCCCGCAGCCGCGGGCACGGTGATGGTCGCGGCGTTGCCGGTCATCGTGGGATTGCAATTCCTGCTGGGATTCCTGGGCTACGACATCGCATCGGTGCCACGTCGGCCGATCCACGCCTCGGGACCATTCACGATCCGCTAGAACGCAAGGGAGGCGCGGTCTCCGCGGCGCTGACCGGCGCGTGGCCGTCGCCGCGAGCGTCCGCCCCGACCGGCCCCTGCCGGCCCCGTGCACGAGAAAAACCCTCTCCCAGCAACAGCGCCGCGAGCAGCGCGAAGACAACCAGGTTGGCGCCGCTGCGCAGGGAGTAGTCGAAGCAGGCATGGACCGCGACCACCGCCAGGGAAATCGTCGCGGCGCGCGCCAGCACCAGCCCGGCGCGCGTGCCCACACCGGGGGCGGAGCGCCACACGCGCCAGCCCGCGCGTACCAGCGCTGCCAGTGCGATCAAGGCCATGATCGCGCCGAGCCATCCCAGTTCGAGCCACAGTTGCAGCCATTCGTTATGGGCGTGATTCATGTACGCGCCGAGCAGCACGACGTTCTGAGGGGCCGCCTGGAATGCCTGCTCGAACGCGCCCAGGCCGGCGCCCACCGGCTGGTACGAGCGCGCGATTTCCGCGACGTGGGCGTACAGGTCCCAGCGCCCGTCCGCCAGGAGGCTCTCGCCGAATCTCGCGAGAAGTGTGGGCGCCGCCAGCCACGCCGCCACCGCCAGTCCGCCGGCCACGAGCGCCGCGGCCGTCAGCACCGCACGCCATCGACGGGCGGCCGGCCGCGATCTCCACGCCAGCAGCACGCATCCCAGCAGCGTGATCATTCCCAGCACCACTCCGGCTCGCGACAGCGTCAGCGCCACGCCCAGCAACAGCAGCGGGACCGCCGCCAGCAGCAGGGCCTTGCCCGCCCGGCTCGCACGCGCCCCGGATTTCCCGCTGGAGATCAGCAGCAGGGCCCCCGCAACGGGCACGACCATCAGCAGGAACGCCGCCAGGTGGTTCCTGTACGCGAAGAAACCCAGCGCCCCGGTGAGGTTGTGGAAGTCGTGCAGGCGCAGTGCCGACCCGGGCCCGCCTGCGACCTGCAGCAGTCCGAGCAGGACCGACAGGCAGGCCAGCCCCACCAGCCAGCGGCATGCCTTCAGCACGGCCGCTTCGGGCGCGCCTCGAAGGCAGACCACCATTGCGACCGCGGGCAGCATGGCGGCCAGCGCACGGAAAGTGCCGGAGTGGTCGAGGGTAAGCGGCCGCCAGCTGCCGGCAGCGGCTGCCAGTTCCAGGTCGGCCTGGATCGCGGCACGACCCGGGAGATCGCCGAACACCCACGGTGGAAAGGGCAACGCCTGCGTCGCCAGCAGCAGCACCGGCGCGGCCGCCACGGTCCATTCGATGGCGCCCCAGCGCGCGATCGTTCCGCGGAACTGCAGCAACGCGGCCCAGCACAAGACCAGCCAGGCCAGCAGGCTGAGTGCCACCGCGCCGAGCGTCCACCCTCCGCCCGTGCCGAGAAACACCGCGGCCGTCAGCAGCAACACGGGGGCGGCGCCGAACCATTGCCGCTGCAGCGCCTGCGGCCGCGGCGCCGGGGAGTGCCGGGGGCGGCGTGCGCCAGCATCAGCCGGTGTCGAACTCATGGGCCCACCGGCAGATCCGCGCCGCTGCCACCGGGCGCCCGGGGATTTTCCGCCAGGCTCGCGCGGACGAGGTCTCGCGCCCCCCGCCGCAC
>JALYOG010000123.1 GCA_030856985.1 Pseudomonadota bacterium
CCGCAGCCCCGGCCACGCCGCATGAACGCGCGCCTGCCTATGCTGAGCGGCTTGTGACACAGCGCGCCCGCGCAAGGACCTGCCCCAGCCAATGGTTGCATTCACCCTGCTAACGCTGAACATCCACCAGGGTGTCGGCGCATTCAGCAGCCGCTCGATCCTCGGCGAGCTGCGCGAAGCGGTGCGCACCGTCTCGGCCGACGTGCTGTGCCTGCAGGAAGTGCGTGGCGCCCATGAACCGCGAACACTGCTGCATCCCGGGCGCCGCGACGAGCCGCACTACGAATTCATCGCCGACACGCTGTGGCCGCAGTTCGCCTACGGCCGCAACGCGGTGTATCCGGAGGGTCACCACGGCAACGCGGTACTGTCCAAGTTTCCGATCGTGCGTTTCCGCAACCACGACGTGTCGGTGCTGAATTCGGAAAAGCGCGGGATGCTGTGGTGCGAACTCGACGTGCCGGGCCGGCCCGAGCAGATCCACACGATCTGCGTGCACCTGGGCCTGCTCGAATCGCACCGACGCCAGCAGATGGAGGCGCTGTGCGATCTGGTCGAGGAGGAAATCCCCCCCGGCGCGCCGCTGATCGTCGCCGGCGACTTCAACGACTGGCGCAGGCGTGCCGACGGCATCCTGGCGCGCTGCGACCTGCAGGAGGTGTTCGTTGCCGCGACCGGCCAGGCCGCCCGGACCTTCCCCGCGCGCTGGCCGCTGCTGACGCTGGATCGCATCTACACGCGCAACCTGCGCATCGACCGCGCGCGCGTGCTCTCGGGGCGTCCGTGGTCGCACCTGTCGGACCACGCCCCGCTGCTGGTGGATGTCGCGACGTGAACGAGGAGTGGACCGACGGCAACCGCGTGGTGCTGCTGGAAAACGGCGACGCGTTCTTCCCGCGCGTGCTCGCGGCCATCGACGACGCCCGCGAAGAGGTGCTGATAGAGACCTTCATCTGGTTCGAGGACAAGCTGGGCACGCGACTGCACGCCTGCCTGGTCGCCGCGGCGCGCCGTGGCGTCCGCGTCGAGATCACGGTGGACGGCTACGGCTCGCCGGATCTCTCGAAGGAATTCGTATCGTCGCTGACGCAGGCGGGCGCGCGGCTGCGCGTGTTCGACCCCAAGCCGCGCCTGCTCGGATTCCGCACCAACCTGTTCCGTCGCCTGCACCGCAAGATCGCGGTGATCGACGGCCGCTGCGCGTTCGTCGGCGGCATCAACTACTCCGACGACCACCTGTGCGACTACGGGCCCGAAGCCAAGCAGGACTATTCGGTGGGGATCGAAGGTCCCGCGGTCGCGGCGATCCACGCGTTCGCGCTCGCGGCGCTGGAATCGCCGGCCGAGCCCCGGGGGTGGCGCGAGACCGGAGCCGCCGAAGCGGCGCGCAGGCCGGCGGTGGGCAGCGCCAGGGTGCGGTTCGTCACGCGCGACAATTCAAGGCACCTCACCGACATCGAAGAGCAGTACCTCGAAGCGATACGCGGCGCGCGACGCGAGGTGCTGATCGCCAATGCGTACTTCCTGCCCGGCTATCGCCTGCTGCACGAACTGCACCGCGCCGCCGGCCGCGGCGTCGAGGTGTCGCTGATCATGCAGGGCGCGCCCGACATGCCGATGGTCGCCAATGCCGCGCGCCGCCTGTATCCGTATCTGCTCGGCGGCGGCGTGCGCGTCTACGAATATTGCCAGCGACCGCTGCACGGCAAACTGGCCCTGGTCGACGACGAGTGGGCGACGGTGGGTTCCAGCAATCTGGATCCGCTGAGCCTGTCGTTGAACCTGGAAGCCAACGTGCTGATCCGCGAGCGTGCCTTCAACCAGGAGGTTCGCGACCGCCTGCGGTTGCTCCTGCAGGATCACTGCACCGAAATCACCAAGGCGGATCTCCCGCCGCGGACGCCGTTGCGCACGCTGTGGAGCCTGATCGTGTTCCACGTGCTGCGGCACCTTCCCGCGTGGGCCGGGCTGTGGCCCGCGCACACGCCCAGAGTCACGCTGGCGCAGCCGGGAAAGAGCGACTCGCGATGACGGGCCGTGCGTGGTGGCCGATCCTGCGCAGGTTGTTGTTCGGGGTGTTCCTGATCGCGGCGGCAGGCCTGCTGTGGCGTTACGCGAGCGCGGTGCGCTGGAGCGAAGTGGGCGCAGCGCTCGTGGCCTACCCCGGGCCGCGACTGGCACTGGCGGTTGCCGTTTCGCTGACCGCGTACGTCGTCTACTGCAGCCTGGAACTGCTGGCCCGGCGCTCGACCGGGCACACGCTGCCGCGTTTGCAGGTGCTGGCGATCGCTCTGGTCTGCTACGCCTTCAACCTCAACCTGGGCGGCGTGGTGGGCGGGATCGGCTTCCGCTACCGGCTGTATCTGCGTTCGGGGCTGAGTGTGTCGACGATTTCGCGCATCATCGCGTTCGTCGTCGGCGGCAACTGGTCGGGCTTCCTGCTGCTGGCCGGGCTGGCGCTGGCGCTCAATCCGCTGCCGCTGCCGACCGAGTGGGAGATGGGCGCGCGGGCGCTGCGCGTGGTCGGCGGCGCGATGGTGCTGGCCGAGCTGACCTGGCTGTCGCTGTGCGCATTCTCCCCACGGCGCGCATGGGTCGTGCGCGGGCACGAGATCGAACTGCCGACGATCGGGATGGCGCTCGCCCAGCTCGCCGTCGCCTCCTCGAGCTGGCTGGCGATCGCCTCCATCCTGTTCGTGCTGATGCCGCCGCAGATCGACTTCCTCACCGTGGCGGGCGTGCTGGCGTTGAGCGTGGTTGCCAACGTGATCACCCACATCCCCGGCAACATCGGCGTGCTGGAGGCGGTGTTCGTCGCGATGCTCGGCTCCCAGGCGCCCGCGGAGCAGGTCATCGCGGCGCTGCTGGTGTACCGCGCCGTGTTCTACATCGGCCCGCTGCTGCTCGCACTGGCCGCATACCCGGTGCTGGAGTTTCACATCCGCCGCCGCTGATCAGACGATGACGCGATCCCAGCTGCCGTAGCTCGCGTCGATCTTGCCGCGCGGCAGGCTCAGCAGCATCAGCGCGATGCCGGCGACGACACCGGCGGCCATCTGCACGACTGTCGCATCGAACACGAACGGCGCGGCGAGCAGCGCCAGCCCGAGCACGATGTTGAACAGTCGAAGCGGCCGGCCGACATTGGCCAGGGCCGAAATCGAGGTCGTGACCACCAGCGCACCGATCAGGTGGTCCGCGTCGGCCATGCCGCCGCTGGCGCCCAGTGTGATCCTGGTGAACATCAGCCAGACGCCGATCGCGATGCACAGCGCCAGGTTCCATGGCAGGCCGATGCCACCGCCGAAGAAGCCCTGGACCACCTCGCGCGGCGGTCGTGCGAATTCCAGCGGGGACTTCTCGTACTCGCCCTCGTCGGTGTCGCCGGTGAAGAACACCCGCAGCAGGCTCTTGCCGGCGCGCTTGCGCCGCATCAGGAACTGCCCGCTGGCGACCAGCTCATCGAGCGCATAGGGAATCTGCAGCACCATCGCCGCCGCGCCGATCAGGCACAGCGTGCACCAGGTCCCCAGCACGATCGGCTGGATGATGATGAAGGTGATGGACACCACGCCCAGCGGCACGATCATCACCCCGAATGCGACCACCACCCACGGCATCGTTCGCCAGCGCCTCGTCGAGCCGAGCATGCCGGTCACGATTTCCAGCACGTACACCACCGCACCCAACCCGGCGTCTGGCACCGGCCAGGCCTCCGAGACCGACGAGGTGATGATTTCCTCGGTGCCGTTGCGCGGGTTGGCGGCCGAGCCCATGAAGAATGGTTCCCACACCGCATCGATGTGGCCCAGCTGGTAGGCCGCCATGTAGCGCGAGACATACAGGCCGACGAAGGCGAGCAGGATGATCGGCAGCCGCTGCGACCAGCTTGACGGCGAATACGACCAGCCCTTGGGAATCGACGGGCCGGTCAGGCGCGCCACCGGATCGATGCCCGGCGCCGGCCGCACCAGCAGCGCGAACCCGATCGCGAGCGTGCCGACCAGCGTGTCGTTGAGGTAGGCGGCCGCATTGTCCGTCCAGAACACCAGCGGCGCGAACAGCAGCCACAGGCCCACGGTCGCGCTGACATATCGCAACAGTGCCATCGTCGGCGAAAGCGACAGCAGCCCCAGCACCAGCAGCGCGATGCCGCTGATGATGTCGCTCCACCCCAGCAGGGTACCTGCGTAGTCCATCATCGGCGGCGACGTGATCAGCCATGTGCCCAGCGCGGCGGTGGCGAACGGCGCCCAGATGTTGCGGTGGTGAGCCTGGCAGTATTCCCGGTCGGCGCGGGTGCGCAGCGCTTCGGCATCGTCGACCTTCTCGTCGGCCTCGCGCAACCACGGCGGCGGCACGATCTTCTGGGCCTCGTACCACGCCAGCGGGTCGCGCTTCAGCGCGGCCACGATCGACGGCAGGGTGTCGCGGATGTTGTGGCGTGGCAGCCATCCGAGTAGTTCGCGTGCCTGCGAGGTGTCCAACGCATAGTGGTCGCTGGCCATGTCGATCATGAAGGGCCGGATGAAGGGCTTCTTGCCTTCGTCGATGCTGTCGGGGACCAGCGGCTCGGCCTTGACCCCTGCCCAGGCACCGAGTTTCGCGATCGGCCCCGGAACCTTGACCGTGGTCCACTCTTCCTCGCCGTGGATCAGCTGGCCCAGTTCCTCCTGCAGGTCCTGGTAGCCGACGCCTTCGTTCTCGCCGACCAGCAGCGGCAGCGAAGGGGGGAGCCGGTCGCGCCGGTCGATGCAGCGCACGAACGCGTCGATCATGTCGGTCTTGTGCAGCATCGCCTGCCCGGCGGTCACGTCGCCGGCGTATAGATGGCTCTGCATGTCGCGCTCGTAGATGCGTGAGATCTGGTGTCCGAGCGTCGGCACGACGCTCTCGTCGTCGTATACGCCGGCCAGGCGCAGCAGCACGTGCGGGAACGACGCCTTTTCGACGACGACCTCCTCGGCCGCCGCCTTCGACTTGGGGTAGGCCCACTTCGGTTCGATCGGCGCGCTCTCGTCGATCCGCTCGCCCGGCTTCACCGGCGCATGCACGAGCATCGTGCCTGCGTAGATGAACTGCTCGACCTCCAGCGCCTTCAATGCCTGCAGCAGCCGTCGCGTGCCCTCGACGTTGAGTTCCTGGTAAAGCGGATTGTCCTCGCCGGTGAAGTCGAAGTACGCGGCCAGGTGCACCACCGAGGCGATGCGCGTGCCGTGCTTCTCGGAGAGTGCCCGCACCGCGGCCTGGACCGATGCGTCGTCGGTCAGGTCGGCCTCCAGGAACGCGTAGTCGGCTCCCTCGCCTTCGGGAGCCTCACGATCGAACCCCACCACCCGGAAGCTGCGCTTGAGCGCTCCGGCCAGTGCGGAACCGATGTCGCCGGTGATGCCGGTAATCAGAACGAGGGGCTTGTCGTGGGCCATGGCGTCGTCGTCGGTGCGGCAGCGCGAGCTGCCGGGAGTGGGGCCTTGCCTCCGTGCGCAGCCCGGAACACCGGCGACCGGAGGGCGACCGACCGTATCACGCGTGGTTTCCATCTCTCGTCACGAGCCCTGCGCATCCTCGCCGAGCAGAATCAGACCACCGCCGCCAAGGCGCGCGCCCCGGGCCTCCACTTGCACCGCACCCCGCGGCCCCTCTAGCCTTAGGGTTACGCACACATACTTCTCGCGCCCCTGCGCGAGTCGTCACCGGAGAGCGTCTCACCATGAAACCCGTTCGCACGCTGCTCGCACTCAGCATCACCGCCGCCGTGCTGGCCACGGCCGCCTGCACCCGGGAGCCGTCGCCCGCCGAAACCGCGCCCGCCGGCGCGACGACCTCCAGGGACAGGGAAACCGCCGACCAGTTCGTGGCCCGCGTCAACGCCGAGATCAAGGAGATGTACCCGGAGCTGACGTCCGCGCAATGGCTGTCGTCGACCTACATCAACGACGACAGCCAGCGGCTGGCCGCCAAGGCCAACGAGCGCTACCTCGGGCGCCTCAACGACTGGATCGCGCAGGCCAAGCGCTTCGAGGGGCAGCAGATGTCGCCGGAGACGGCGCGCGCGATCCATCTGCTGAAACTGTCGACGTCCATGCCCGCCCCGACCGACCCGGCCAAGCTCAAAGAGCTGACCGAGATCGCGACCAGGATGGAAGGCATGTACGGATCGGGCGAGTACTGCACCGGCGAAGGCGAAGCGCGGACGTGCCGCCAGCTGGGGCAACTGGAAGACGTGCTGCGCAACAACCGCGACTACGACCAGCAACTGGAAGCATGGCGCGGATGGCACGAGGTCTCCAAGCCGATGCGCGAGGACTACACCCGTTTCGTGGAACTGGTGAACACCGGCGCCAGCGAGATGGGATTTACCGACGCCGGCGAGATGTGGCGTTCGGGCTACGACATGAGCCCGGTGGAGATCGCCGCCGAGACCGACCGACTCTGGAGCCAGGTCAAGCCGCTGTACGAGCAGTTGCACTGCTACGCCCGCACCCGCCTGGAAACCCGCTACGGCGAACGCGCGCAGGTCGACGGCGGCATGCTTCCCGCGCACCTGATGGGCAACATGTGGCAGCAGGACTGGGGCAATCTGTGGGAAGTGCTGGCGCCGTACCAGAACGCCGGCAGCCTCGACGTCAACGCCGCACTGGAATCCAACTTCCAGCAGTTGCACGCGCAGCAGATGGCCCAGCACACCGGCCCGCGCGCACCTTCCGACCTGGCCCAGATCGAATACGACGCCCAGGAAGCCAACGCGAAGCAGATGACCGAACGCGCGCAGGACTTCTACGTGTCGCTGGGCATGCCAAAGCTGCCGGAGAGCTACTGGACCAAGACGCAGTTCATCAAGCCGCGCGACCGCGACGTGGTCTGCCACGCCAGCGCCTGGGACATGAACCTGGAGGGCGACGTGCGCACCAAGATGTGCATCAAGCCCAACGAGGAAGAGTTCACCACGATCTACCACGAGCTCGGCCACGTCTATTACTACCTGGCCTACAACGACAAGCCGCCGCTGTTCCAGACCG
>JALYOG010000138.1 GCA_030856985.1 Pseudomonadota bacterium
CAACCCCGTCATCGCGCCTCCCGCATCGATGCGACGAACCTGTCGAACAGCGGCGCCAGATCGTGCGGGCCCGGCGCGGCTTCCGGGTGGCCCTGGAAGCTGAAGGCGGGCGCGTCGGTGAGGGCGATGCCCTGGTTGGAGCCGTCGAACAACGAACGATGGGTGACGCGCACGTTGGCCGGTAGCGTCGATTCCTCCACCGCGAAGCCGTGGTTCTGCGAGGTGATCATCACCCGCCCGGTTTCGAGGTCCTGCACCGGGTGGTTGGCGCCGTGGTGACCGAACTTCATCTTCATGGTCTTCGCGCCGACCGCGAGCCCCAGCAGCTGATGACCCAGGCAGATGCCGTATGTCGGCAGCTTGCGGGCGATGAACTCGCGGATGGCGACGATGGCGTAGTCGCAGGGTGCCGGGTCGCCCGGCCCGTTCGACAGGAACACGCCATCGGGCCTCAGCGCGAGCACTTCCCCGGCCGACGTATTCGCAGGGACCACCGTGACGCGGCAACCGCGCTGGGTGAGCATGCGCAAGATGTTGAGCTTGCAGCCGAAGTCGTAGGCGACCACGTGGCAGTGCGCGTCGGGCTGGCCGAAGGTGTTGCTGTCGAGGTCGAGCTGCCCACCGTCCCACTGGTATTGCTCGCGCGTGCTCACTTCACGCGCGAGGTCCGCGCCCTTGAGGCCCGGGAACTTGCGCGCAGCCTCGATCGCCTTGTCGTGGTCGAGCACTTCGCCGGCGGAAGACGCGGCCATCAGCGCGCCGTTCTGGGAACCGGTGTCGCGCAGCAGTCGCGTCAGCTTGCGGGTATCGATGTCGGCGATCGCGAGCACACCGCGATCGCGCAGCCATTGCGGCAGCGCGATCTGGCTGCGCCAGTTGCTCGGGCGGCGCGGCACGTTGCGCACGATCAGGCCGCCGGCCCATACCCGGCTGGCTTCGTCGTCCTGCGCGGTGCACCCGGTGTTGCCGATATGCGGGTAGGTAAGGGTGACCAGCTGCCGCGCGTAGGACGGGTCGGTCAGGATTTCCTGATAGCCGGTGATGGCGGTATTGAAAACGACTTCGCCGACCGACAGGCCGGGCGCGCCTACGGAAACGCCCTCGAATACGCTGCCGTCTTCGAGTGCGAGAATTGCCGGATGGGTCACTGTGGATTCGCCTTGGCTGCAGGGGTGCCGAGGCCGCCGACCTGCAGATCCGGCAAACACCGGTTGCAGCAATGCGCGGACGCGGTGCGGGACCGGTCCGGGCGGCGGGTATCAGGCGAGCGAGAATTCTAGCGACGAAGCGCCGCGAGCGCCAGCTTCGGGTTGCCGGCGCGGCGGTCAGTTCAGCAGGTCGCGCAGGCTGTACAGCCCGGGCGACCGTCCGACCATGCCGGCGGCGGCATGCAGTGCGCCGCGGGCGAAAATGTCGCGGCTGGTGGCGCGATGCACCAGTTCGATGCGCTCGCCCAGCGATGCGAACTGAACGCTGTGTTCACCGACGATGTCGCCGGCGCGCAGCGAGGCGTAGCGCGCCGACGCCCCGCCCTGCTCCGCCGATTCGCCCAGGGCGAGCGCGGTTCCGGACGGCGCGTCCTTTTTGTGCACGTGGTGCATCTCGACGATGTCGCAATCCCAGCCCGGCAGCGCGGCTGCGGCGCGCTCGACGAGCTCGCCCAGGATGGCAACGCCGAGGCTGAAATTGGCCGCCCACAGCACCGCGATCCGGCCCGACGCCGCCTCCAGCGCGGCACGCTGCGGTGCTTCCAGCCCGGTCGTCCCGGAGACCAGCGGGGTTCCGCGCTCCAGGCACAGCGCCAGGATGCCACCGAAACCCGCAGGCAGGCTGAAATCGATTGCCACGTCGAACCCCGGAACCGCGTGGAGTTCACGCGCGGCAAAGTGCGGAATCCCGTCGACCACCCGCTGCGTCGGCTGGCCTCCGGCCACGGCGGCCACGACCTGCAATTCCTCGCGCTGGGGAGCGAGCCGCAACAGCGACGCTCCCATGCGGCCCGAAGCGCCGTGGATCAACAATCGGATGGGCGCGGGGGGTCTGTTCATGCGTGCAGGCTATCGCCAGCGCGGGTGGGCCTACAAGCGCGGCCGTGTTCCCCGTGCGCGGGCGGCACCGGTCAGGAGGTCATCCGGTCCCAAAAGCCCTTCACGCCGTCGATGAACGTGGACGAGCGTGGCGAGTGCTTGCGCGCGCCCTCGCCCACAAAGGTCGCCTCGAAGTTCTGCAGGATCTCGCGCTGTTCGGCGGTGAGATTCACCGGCGTTTCCACGACCACCTTGCAGTACAGGTCGCCGGGCTTGCGACTGCGGACCGACTTGACGCCCTGGTCGCGCAGGCGAAAGACCTTGCCGGTCTGGGTCTCGAACGGGATGCGCAACTCGACGTCGCCGCCGAGCGTCGGCACACGCACGCTCCCGCCCAGCGCCGCCTGGGAGATACGGATCGGCACGTCGCAGTGCAGGTCGTCGCCGTCGCGGTGGAATATCTCGTGCTCGCGTACGCGCACGTCCACGTACAGGTCGCCCGGGGTGGAACCGGCGGGGCCGGACTCGCCCTCGCCGGCGAGGCGAATGCGGTCGCCGCTGTCGACGCCCGCCGGAATCTTCACCGACAGCGTCTTGGTCTGCTCGACGCGTCCCTGCCCATGGCACTCGCCACACGGGTTGGCAATGATCTTGCCGCGTCCGCCGCAATGCGGGCAGCCCTGCTGCATCGAGAAAATGCCACGCTGGAACCGCACCTGCCCGCGTCCGGCGCACGTATCGCAGGTCTGCAGCTTGCCGTCCGCCGAACCGCTGCCGTTGCACTTCTCGCACTGGTCGAGTGTGGGAACTTCGATCTGTTTCTCGACGCCGCCGACGGCTTCTTCGAGCGAGAGTTCCATGACGTAGCCGATGTCGGCCCCGCGGCGCGGCCCGCGGCCGCCACCGGCCGCGCCGCCAAAGATGTTCCCGAAGATGTCCCCGAAGATGTCGCCCATGTCGGCGTAGTTGCCCGCACCCGCGCCGCCGCCCATGCCGTGCTCGAACGCCGCGTGCCCGTACTGATCGTAGGCGCGACGGCGATTGGGGTCCGCCAGCACCTCGTAGGCTTCCTTGCATTCCTTGAACGCAGCCTCCGTGTCGGCGCCTGCATTACGGTCCGGGTGGTGCTTCATCGCGCAGCGGCGATAGGCCTTCTTCAGGTCTTCGTCCGCCGCGGTGCGGGTCACGCCCAGCACATCGTAATAGTCACGCTTGCTCATAGATCAGAAAACCGGAACGGGAAAAGGAGGATCGGGTGGAGCACGCCAGCCGACGGGCCGGACATCCGTGTCCACCCGTCCTGCCGTTCCTGCGGTGCCGCTTACTGCTTCTCGTCGCCCTTCACCTCGGTGAACTCGGCGTCGACCACGTCGTCGGCCGCCTTCCCTGCGGCCGCGTCGGCGTCGTCCGCCTGGGCACCACCAGAAGACTGCTGCGCCGCCGCGAACAAGGCCTGCGAAGCGGATTCGAGCGCCTTCGACTTGGCGTCGATCTGCGCCTTGTCGTCGCCCTTCATCGCGATCTCCAGCTCCGCGATCGCACCCTCGGCGGCGCCGATGGCCTCGCCCGGGAGCTTCTCGCCGTGCTCCTTGATCGCGCTGCGCGCCATGTGAACCAGGCCGTCGGCCTGGTTGCGCGCCTGCACGAGTTCGTGGAACTTGCGGTCTTCCTCGCGATTGGCTTCGGCGTCGGCCACCATCTGGCGGATTTCATCGTCCGACAGGCCGGAACCGGCCTTGATCTCGACCTTCTGCTCCTTGCCGGTCTTCTTGTCCTTGGCGGTCACGTGCACGATGCCGTTGGCGTCGATGTCGAACGACACCTCCACCTGCGGCATGCCGCGCGGCGCCGGCTCGATGCCGGACAGGTCGAAACGTGCCAGCGACTTGTTGTAGCGGGCCTGCTCGCGCTCGCCCTGCAGCACGTGCACGGTCACCGCCGACTGGTTGTCCTCGGCCGTGGAGAAGGTCTGCGAAGCCTTGGTCGGCACCGTGGTGTTCTTCTCGATGATCTTGGTGAAAACACCGCCCAGCGTCTCGATGCCCAGGCTCAGCGGGGTCACGTCGAGCAACAGCACGTCCTTGACATCGCCGGCGAGCACGCCGCCCTGGATCGCCGCGCCGATCGCGACGGCCTCGTCGGGGTTGACGTCCTTGCGCGGCTCCTTGCCGAAGAACTCCGCGACCGCCTGGCTCACCTTCGGCATGCGGGTCTGGCCGCCGACGAGGATCACCTCGGCGATGTCGCTGGCACGCAGGCCGGCGTCGTTGAGCGCAACGCGGCACGGCTCGATCGTCTTCTTGATCAGGTCGTCGACCAGCGACTCCAGCTTGGCGCGCGTGAGCTTGATGTTGAGGTGCTTCGGCCCGGAGGCGTCGGCGGTGACGTACGGGAGGTTGACCTCGGTGTGCTGCGCGGACGACAGCTCGATCTTCGCGCGCTCGGCCGCGTCCTTGAGGCGCTGCAGTGCCAGCGGGTCCTTGCGCAGGTCGATGCCCTGGTCCTTGTTGAACTCGTCGACGAGGTAATCGATGACGCGCTTGTCGAAGTCTTCGCCGCCCAGGAAGGTGTCTCCGTTGGTGGCCAGCACCTCGACCTGCATCTCGCCGTCGACCGACGCGATCTCGATGATCGACACGTCGAAGGTGCCGCCGCCGAGGTCATAGACGGCCAGCTTGCGATCGCCGCCCTTCTTGTCCATGCCGTACGCGAGCGCGGCCGCGGTGGGTTCGTTGATGATGCGCTTGACGTCCAGACCGGCGATCTTGCCCGCGTCCTTGGTCGCCTGGCGCTGGCTGTCGTTGAAGTAGGCCGGCACGGTGATCACCGCTTCGCTCACCGTCTCGCCGAGGTAGGCCTCGGCGGTCTTTTTCATCTTCGCCAGGATCTCGGCGGAGATCTGCTGGGCCGAGAGCTTCTTCTTGTCGGCCGTCGTGACCCACGCGTCGCCGTTCTCGTGCGGGATGATCTCGTACGACACCAGTTCGATGTCCTTCTGGACCTCGGAGTCCTGGAACTTGCGGCCGATCAGGCGCTTGACGGCATAGAACGTGTTCTTGGAGTTGGTGACCGCCTGGCGCTTGGCCGACGCACCCACGAGGATCTCGCCATCCTTGGTGTAAGCGACGATCGAGGGCGTGGTGCGGTCACCTTCCGCGTTCTCGATGACCTTGGCCTTGCCGCCCTCCATGACCGCGACGCACGAATTGGTCGTGCCCAGGTCGATGCCGATAATCTTGCCCATGGTGTAGCTCCCTCTCGATATTCTTGTCTGGTTTGTCCGGCCACGGGGCGGCTGAATGCCGGTCGTGCCGATGTGCGTTATCTGGGGGCCGACGCCCGCGCTTCAAGGCCGCACCGGTTAATCGGGCACTCAGTCGTGCCTGGAAACCACCACGAGCGAGGGGCGCAGCAGCCGGTCGTTCAGCAGCCAGCCCTTCTGGTAGACCTGCACGACGTGCCCGGGAGCGTGTTCGGTGTCCTCGACCATGCTCATCGCCTGGTGCAGATCCGGATTGAACGGCTGCCCCAGCGGGTTGATGACGACCAGACCATGGTCTGCGGCGACCTTCAACAACTGTCGCAGCGTCAATTCCATGCCCTGCCGCAGCGATCCGGCACCGTCCCCGGCGACGCCGAGGCCGGCTTCGAGGCTGTCGATCACCGGGAGCAGATCGCCCAGGAGACGTTCGTTGGCGAACTTGCGCGCCATCTCCAGGTCGCGGGCGAGCCGCTTGCGCTGGTTGTCGAGTTCGGCGCGCTCGCGCAAGGAATCCTGCCGCAGTTGCGCCAGTTCGTTCCGGGCGGCTTCCAGCTCGGCTTCCAGGGAATCTTCGGTGTGCTCGGCCGAAGCGCCTGCGTGCCTGGCCGCTGCCTCGTTGGAGTGGGAATCATCCGGACGGGCTTCGTCCGTGGGTGGTTGGTTGGTGCTCATGCTTCGGCTCGGTCCCTGGCGCGTTGGTCGCGTGACAGGCCCAGCTATGGGGCCAGCCAGGGGGCTTTCAAGCGCGCAGGGCGCTCCGACGCGGGAGCGTCAGGCTCAGGCCGGATCGGACCGGAACGCCGCTCCGAGCGCGTCGGCGGCCGCCTGCACGACCGGAATCACCCGGTCATAGGCCATCCGGGTGGGGCCGATCACCCCCAGCACGCCGAGCACCTGGCCGCCCTGCGCCCCTCCGGAGGTGTAGGGGGCCGTCACCAGCGAAACATCCTCCAGCGGCGCAAGCCCGGTCTCCTCGCCGATGAAGATGCGCACGCCGGGAGCCTGGATCGTGTGTTCGAGCAATTGCAGGATTTCGCGCTTGCGGGCGAAGGCCTCGAACAGGTCGCGCAGCCGGTCCACGTCGGTGAGTTCCTGCAGGCCCATCAGGCGCGTCTGCCCGGCAAGGACCATGTCGTCGCTGCCGGGTTCGAGCGCCTGTTCGGCCAGCTCGATCGACTGGCTCAGCAGCGTCTCCATCTCCGAGCGTGCGGACTTGAGGTCCATCAGCAGCGTGGCGCGGATGTCGGAGACGGCCCGGCCCGCGAAGTGCATGTTGAGGTAGTTGGCCACCCGCTCCAGCTGCCCCGCGTCGTAGGCATGCCGGGTCTGGATGATGCGGTTCTGCACGTCGTTGTCGGCGAACACCAGGATCGCCAGCACGCGCTGGCCGTCCAGCGGCACGAAATCGATGCGACGGAACGCGAACTGCTCGCGCTTGGGCACGCTGACGATGCCTACGAAGTGCGTCATCGCCGACAGCAGCTCCGAGGCACTGCCCAGCAATGCCTGGGTTCCCAGGCCCGCGGGCAGCTCGCTGCGCAGCCGCGCGAGATCGCCCTCCGGCACCGGGCGTACCTGCAGCAGGGAGTCGACGAACAGCCGGTAGCCCTGCGCGGTCGGAATCCGTCCCGCCGAGGAATGCGGCGCGCTGAGCAGCCCCACTTCCTCCAGGTCGGCCAGGATGTTGCGGATCGTCGCCGAACTGATGTCGAGCCCGGCGTGGCGGGCCAGCGTCTGCGAGCCGACCGGCTCGCCACTGCGGATGTAGCGGCCGATCAGGGTCCGCAGCAGTTGCCGCGCACGCGGGTCGAGGCTGGGATCGGAAGGTTTTCTGCTCACCCCATTTGTATATGCGCCCAGCCGCGCCGGCGCAAGCTGCGGCGGCACGAATGCCGACGCCATCGTTCATCGCGCCGGCCGGATCCGGACCGGCGCGGGCAAGCGGGGGCGAACCGCTGTCGCCACGCCCCGGCGGACCTATAGAATCGCCGACACATGCTTTCCAACCTCTCGCTCAGACATTTCGCGGTGGTCAGCGCGGCCGAACTCAGCTTCGGTCCCGGCCTGACCGTGATATCCGGTGAGACCGGCGCGGGCAAGTCGCTGCTGGTCGATGCGCTGGGGCTGATATCGGGACTTCGCGCCGACAGCGGCGTGGTGCGTCATGGCGCCGAGCGCGCCGAACTGGTGGCGCGCTTCACCCTGGGCGACGCACCGGCAGCGCACGAGTGGCTCGTAGGCAACGAGCTCGACGAAGACGATGGCGAGGCCGAAGCGGCCTGCCAGATCCGCCGCGTGATCCGCGCCGACGGCGGCTCGCGCGCATGGATCAACGGTCGCCCGGTAACGCTGGGGCAACTGACCGAGCTGTCCGGACTGCTGGTGGAGATCCACGGCCAGCACGAGCACCAGGCACTGCTGTCGCGCCCGAGCCAACTCGCGCTGCTGGATGCCTACGGTCGGACCGAGCGCGAGCGCGCCGACGTCGCCGCCGCAGCCGCGCACTGGACCTCGCTGCTCGCCGAGCGCGAGGC
>JALYOG010000163.1 GCA_030856985.1 Pseudomonadota bacterium
CACCGCGTCGCCTCGGTCGATCCGCTGCGGCTGCCTGCGGCGGCAAGCGAGCACCTGACTGCGTGCTCGAGTTGCAATGCGCACGTTGCGCGCCTTCGCGATACCGACTCGCAGATCAGCGAACTGATGCGTCGTCCGCGTCGCGAAGGCCTGCATCAGCGACTACTGACGACATCGCGTCGGCAACCCACTCACCATCATCGCTGGGCCATGGCGGCGTCCATGCTGCTCGCGGTCGGCCTGGCGGCATTCCTGTGGAATGGCCAACGCGAGGTGTCACCGGCCCGTTGGGCGGCGGCAATGTCCGAACACTTGCTGGAAGACCCGCTTCACCAGGCTGCGATGGATCCCCAGGCCGACGCCGAATTCCGCAAGGCGCTGGAAAAACTGGGGGCCACCGGTGACGCGGGGCTGCCGCGCGCGGTGCGCACCAGCATGTGCGTAATGCACGGACAGGATGCGGTTCACGTGGTCTTCGACGTTGAGGGGCAACAGGTGGTCGCCTTTCTGATGCCCAGTGAGGTGGGATCTGCCCGCCTTTCGACGCAAGGCTGGGATGGAGAGCTCAGTCCAATGACGGGCGGGGCTGCAATGGCGATCTTCGCCCGGGACCCGGAGCTCGTCGCCCGGACAGCCCGGTCGCTGGAGAGCAGTGTGCACTGGCAGAACCTGTAAACGCGCCGCGATTCGCCGGGACCGCCCGGCATCCGGCTAGCGCAGATGCACGGGAACCTTTTCCGGGACGGTCCATCGGTAGACCGTCGCCTCGTCCACCTCCATCGTCTGCTCCGGCTTCCAGTCGCCCATGTCGAACGCATGCGAGACGATGCGCGTGCCCGGTTCGGGCTCCAGCAGGGTCGGTCGCAATCGCAGGTTCAAGGAGGGAAGCAGGTACAGGGTGATCACCGGCGCATCGGACAGCTCGGTTTCGAACAGGTCGCCCTCGATGAACGTAACCTTGTCGGTCACGCCGGCCCGGCGGGCGCCGCTCCCGGCGTCGCCGACGCGCCTGGGATCGATGTCGACGCCCACGCCGCGAGTTCCCCATCGCTGCGCAGCGGTGATCGGTATGCGCCCGTCGCCGGAGCCGAGGTCGTAAAGCACGTCGTCCGGACCCACGTCTGCCGCTTCAAGCATCGCATCGACCACCTTGGATGGTGTCGGCACGTACACCACGTCGGGCGTGCGGGCGCTTGGCAGCGGGTTCTCGACCGGGATCATGAACAGCTCGTAATTGCGTTGGGAGCCGCTCCCCACGGTTTCCGGCTGCAATACCGGGTTGACGGGCCCCGGTGTCGAATCGCCCGTTGCAGCGCTCGCGGAGGTGGGTGGATGCTGGCGGCAGCCGGTGGCGATCGCCGCCGCGCTGGCGACCATCGTCGCCAGGATCAGTGGATTGGCCGTTCGCATCTGAATTCTCCTTGTGGATTGTCCGGCGGCTATGCGGATTCGTCCCGATCGGGTGCTCGAACGGGCACGGCGCGTTCGCCGCCGATCAGCAGCACCACGGGGCCCGCTCCCAGCACCGCCAGTCCCACCACCGCGCCGGCGCCGGTGTGGCGGACGCTCGCATAAAGCAGGTAGGCCGACATCGCACAGAACACCAGCGGCGTCAGTGGATACAAGGGCACGCTGAACGGCCGGCGCGCACCGGGCGCGGATCGTGCGCGCAGCACGAACAGTGCAACGCCGGTCAGCAGGAAGAACAGCCAGAAGACCGGGGCGGTGTACTCGACCATGGTGATGAAGCCGTGCTTGGTGGCCGTGCCCAGGCCCACCAGCGCCAGGGCGATCGCCGCCTGCGCCAGCAGCGCATGCACCGGCGAATCCAGGCGCGGGTTCCATCGGCCCAGCAGCGCGAACATCGGCGCGGCGCGGCCGAACGCATACGTGGTTCGTGCCGCCATCAGCACCGTGGCGTTGATCGATGTCAACGCGGCCAGGGCCACGATCGCGCTGATGACCTGGGCACCGCGCCCACCGAGCACGCGCTCCATCATGTCGGCCGCCACCGCCGGCGACGCCGCCATGTCGGGCAGGCCCAGCACGCGCAGGTAGGCCAGGTTCATCAGCAGGTACAGCCCGGTGATCGCGGCGATGCTCAGCACCAGCGCGCGCGGCAGGTTCCGGTTCGCACCGACCACTTCGACCGAGATGTACGCCGCCTCGTTCCAGCCGCCGTACGCGAGCATCACGAAGATCAGCACCAGTCCCCACTGGGTCTCTCCAGCGTCCGCCCGGGCTGGCGAGGCTTCGGGCGGGATCGGCAGCGCCAGGCCCGCGGCGACGATCGCAGCGACACCGCCGACCTGCAGCAGTGTCAGCAGGTTCTGCGTGCGCTTCCCCGACTTCAGTCCCAGGACGTTGATGATGGTGAGCACGACCACTGCCAGGGCGGCGTACAGCCCTGAGGACCACCTGCCTGCGAACGGCAGCACCTGCGACGCGTAGTCGCCGAAAACGAATCCGAGCAGGGCAATCGAGCCGGTCGGTATGACGGTCAGGCGCGCCCAGGCAAACAGGAACGCGAGCTTGTCGCCGAACGCCAGCTTCAGGAAATGGTATTCGCCGCCGGAGTCGGGGTAGGAGGTTGCCAGTTCGGCGTACACAACGCCCCTGCGAGCGAGAGGGCGCCGCCCACCAGCCAGGCCAGTACCAGCGCGCCGGCGCCACCGGAGTTGGCGGCCACCACCGAGGGGACGCTGAATATCCCGGCGCCGATCACCACCCCTACCACCAGCGCCATGACGTCGCTTGTCCGCAACGATCGCCGCGGGGCCGGGAGCCCGGGATGCACCGGCGCATGCGCCATGTCGGTCACTCCGGTCATGCAGGCTCCGCTGCCTTGCTGGTTCCTGTGCAGACGCCCTGACGCTATGGTGGCGGCCATAAGCCGTTGGCGACGGCCGCGTGCTCGACAGGGGGAGATCGCATGAGCGGGGTTAAACCATTAAGGTTATCCACGGCCTGCCGCCTGCCGCGGGCGCAGCCCTCTGCCAGTATGTGCCACCGGCGCGGCTTAACCTGCCGATGAGGCTTCGGTGACCGAGACGCATCCAGTGTTCCCCGGTGCCACGAACGTGCACCGGCTCCTGCAGGCCCCGGAATTCCAACTGCCGGGACTCGGTCCGGTTGCGCAGTGGCCTGCAGCCCTGCGCGTGATGCTCGGCATGATGCTGGACAGCCAGCAACCGATGTCGCTGGCGTGGGGAACGGAAGGACGGTTGCTCTACAACGCGCCGTATTCGGAATCCCTCGGCGACCGGCACCCGGCCGCCTTCGGCCAGAGATTCGGGGACGTATGGCCGGAGTACCGGTCGGAACTCGAGCCGCTGGTGCGGCGGGCCATGGCGGGGGAGGGCATCCGCCGACAGGATGTCCCGATCAGGATCAGCCGCCATGGAAAGAGCACGCAATGCTGGTTCACGATCTTCCACTCGCCCGCACGCGACGAGAACGGGCAGATCCGGGGCATGTACACCTCGATCATGGAAACGACCGCGCGCGTGCTGTCGGAAAAACGGCAGTCGCTGCTGTTGTCGCTGGACGATCGCTTCAAGCACATCGACGAGCCGGAAAGGGTGCTTGCGACCGCTCGCGAGGTCCTGGCGGAATTCTGGGAGGTCGACGAATATGCGTGCCTCTCGCGGCAGGGCCACAGCGACATGCAGGCGCGCGTAGATCGCGATAGCAAAGGGCAGCTGATTGCGCGCCTGCTGTCGGGTCCCCGGGTCAGCCAGGAGATCGAAGCCCTGTTCAGTCCGCGGTCGATGCCGATGCACCGGGTCATCGACGATCCGGGCAACGCGGGACTCGCGACCCGCGCCGCGCCATTTGCCTCGCTGGCGATCCCGGTGAGGCCGCAACACTGGCAGGACGCCGTGTTGCTGTTCGCGTCCACGCACTCCAGCCGCTGGTCGGGCGAGGACATGACGTTCATGCAGGAGGTGGCGCGGCGCACCGCAAGCGCGATCGACTACCTGGTCGCCGAGAACAACCTCCGCGATCTCAACCAGACGCTTGAGCAGCGCGTCACGGAACGGACCACCGAGCTGCATGAGGCGCGCGAAAAGGCGCTGGGGCTCGCACGAAGGCTGCAGCTGACCCTGGAAGCGGCGCAGGTCGGGGACTGGGACCTGGACCTGGTCACCGACGAGGCCCACCGGTCGCTGAGGCACGACCAGTGCTTCGGCTACAGCGAGCCGATACCCTGCTGGGGTTTCGACACCTTCATCGGCCACGTGCATCCCGAGGATCGACAGCCGGTCATCCGCGCGTTCGAGCAGGCGCTCGACGGGCTGGGCGACTGTCATGTCGAGTGTCGCGTCGTCTGGCCCGACGGAAGCATCCACTGGATTGCCGCACACGGCAGCGTGTATAGCTTCAGCGGCAAGCCGAAACGGATGGCCGGAATCGTGGTGGACATCACCGAGCGCAAGGAAGCCGAGGAAGAGCTGCGCAACGCCAGCCATCGCAAGGACGAGTTCCTGGCGATGCTCGCCCACGAGTTGCGCAACCCGCTGGCTCCGATCGGTACCGCCGCGCAGCTCCTGCAGATGGCTCCCGGCGACGAGGGCAGGGTGCGCAACGCCAGCGAGATCATCGCCCGCCAGGTCTCGCACATGACCACGCTCGTCGACGATCTGCTCGACGTCTCGCGACTGAGCCGGGGACTGGTGGAACTCAGGCGCAAACCGCTGGACCTCAGGTCGGTGATGACCGCTGCGGTCGAGCAGGTACGGCCGCTGATCGAGTCGCGCAGGCACGCGCTGACGATCTGGATCGGACCCGACCCCATCCCGGTGACGGGCGACCACCCGCGACTGATCCAGGTGATTGCGAACCTGCTCAATAATGCCGCCAAGTACACCGCGCCCGGAGGGCAGATCGAGTTGAAGGTCCGACGCGGACCCGAAGACGTGACCGTGGTGGTCACCGACAATGGCAGCGGCATCGACAGCGCATTGCTGCCGGAGATATTCGAGCTGTTCTCACAGGGAAAGCGCACGCCCGATCGACAGCAGGGCGGGCTCGGGATCGGCCTGGCGCTGGCCCGCAGCATCGCCGAACTGCACGGGGGTTCGATCACCGCAAGCAGCGCCGGAAGCGGCTGCGGCAGCGCCTTCAGTCTCAGCCTGCCGCTATCCCATGAGGCGCCGGTGACGGAAACGATGGGCGGGGCGGTCGCGGAATGTCCGGAACGATCTGCCGGGACCCGGGTCCTCGTCGTCGACGACAACGTCGATGCCGCCACGACCATCGCCGAGCTGCTACGCGTCGAGGGCCACCAGGTGTTCGTTGCCCACGAGGCCAGGACCGCGCTGGAACTGGCCTGGAACGAAGCGCCGCTGGACGCGTTCGTGCTGGACATCGGCCTGCCGGACATGACCGGCCACGAACTGCTGGCCGCGATCCGGGAGCAGACGCTGCGCCCGGCGCTGTTTATCGCGCTGACAGGCTACGGGCAGGCCCATGACCTGGTGCAATCGAAAGCCGCCGGCTTCCAGCACCACCTGATAAAGCCGGTCGACGCGACGAAGTTGATTTCGATCCTGGCGGCTGGACTGACGTCGCCTGGCTGACGGCGCCGCAAAGGGAGGCGATCTCGACTGGGTACCGCGGGCGCAGCAACCGCGCTCGGTGACGTAGCGACCAGGCGGTAACCCAAAATGGGCTCGGGCGTTCCCGCCGGCCTGGATACTTCCTCATCGCCCCGGCTTCTGTAGACACCCGGAGCCTCATTTGATTGCTGCTTTTCGAACTCTACCGGAGACAGTCCGTCGTTGTGTCCGTGCTGCCGGCCACCGAATGGTCCCGACGGTGACTTGCCTGACTGCTTCGGTGTTTCTTCCGCGTATCGTTTGCTACTCATAGACGCCCCTGTTGCTGCCATGAATTATGGCTGCAAGGTGTCTACGGAAGCCGGGGCGATTCAATCCTGCGCAAGGCTGCACGGTCATGCACAGGATGGGGCAGGTGCGGTATCAATAGCGGTCAGCAGTGTGCGACCGACAGCGTTGTGCATTGAACACCCCCCAGGCGCGTGACATGATCGATTGTCAGGGCAAGGCGCGCACCCGCGTCGGGCGATCGGTGCAGTCGCATCGCAAGATGGCTAGGGACCGTGATGCGCGTATTCGCCCTGTCGGACATCCACGTTGATTACGACGTCAACGCGAAGTGGGTCGAGCAACTGTCGAAGTTCGACTATCGCGACGACCTGTTGATCTTGGCGGGCGACGTCACCCACAAACAGCCGTTGCTCGCGTGGTGCCTGGGTACATTGGCGGCACGCTTCCACCAGGTCTTGTTTGTGCCGGGGAATCACGATCTCTGGGTGCTCGGTGAAGCGAAGGAGATCACGTCACTGCAGAAGTTTCGTGAGGTCGCGGCTACCGTCGAGTCCAACGGCGCCTCGATGCAGCCGTTCTTCAAGAACGGTGTGTTCGTTGCTCCACTGTTCGGTTGGTACGATTACTCCTTCGGCGAGCCGAGCGAAGAGTTGACGCACATGTGGATGGATTTCCGTGCCTGCCGCTGGCCTGATGGCTTCGGCCCGGGCAAAGCCGCCGCCCACTTTGCGGAGATGAACCCGGAATCCGTGCCGCGTGATGTGTCGAAGGTCATCACCTTCTCGCATTTCCTGCCGCGGCTCGATCTGGTACCAGTCTGGGTGCCGAGCAAGCACCGTGTGCTCGATCCGGTGCTCGGGAGCACGCGACTGGAGGAGCAACTGCGCCGGCTCACACCTGACATCCATGTGTACGGGCACAGCCACATCAATCGCGACGTGCGCATCGATGGCATCCGCTACATCAACAACGCGTTCGGCTATCCGCATGAAGACGTCATCGCCGCGAAGCGGCTCCTGTGCATCGAGGAAATCTGAAGACCGCCTCGCTCGAGCGACATTCCAATGGCTGACACCAGCATGGTCGCCAGCGAGCACGCAATCGACGTGTGGCTGGCCTTTTACGATGAAATCGTCGACGAGCGGTTGCTCTTGACGCTCCACGGGCTACTGAGCGAGGCCGAACGGCACAGGCAACAGCGCTTCCATTTCGCCGATGATCGCAAGCGCGATCTCGTGACCCGCGCGATGGTCCGGACGGTGCTGTCGCGGTATTCAGCGGTCGCGCCCGCGGACTGGGCTTTTTCGGCCAACGCGTACGGGCGCCCGGAAATCGCAAACCGGCACGATGATGCATGCGGCCTATCGTTCAATGTGTCGCACACGCGTGGTCTGATCGCCTTGGGGGTCACCCGGCACCGGGCATTGGGCGTGGATGTCGAGCACGTGTCCGCGCGCCAAGTGGCGGTCGCAATCGCCGATCGCTTCTTTTCGCCGACCGAAGTCGAGGCGTTGTCGCGCGTACCGCCCGAGCGGTGGCAGGACCGGTTCTTCGAGTACTGGACATTCAAGGAATCGTACATCAAGGCGCGCGGCATGGGGCTGTCAATTCCGCTCGACCGTTTCAGCTTTCACTACCCGCACGAGCGCGCCGTGCGTATCGCCATCGAGCCCGGTCTCGACGACGACGCCGGTCGCTGGAGCTTTTGGCAGTGCCGCCCCATGCCTGAATACCTGCTCGCGATCTGCGCCGAGCGCTTGGACATGGCGCCGCCGCGGCTGACCTTCCGCAAACTGGTGCCGAGCGCTACGGACGAATTGCTGGAGCTGCGGTTGCTGAAGACGTCTGAACCCTACGCACGTTAGCGGTGCATTGGCTTTTCGCAGGATCGGCGTCGCCATGCGGGATGACTTGGCAGGCGGTTAAGTTCCGCAATGAAAGCCATGCGACGTAGAGCTTGCCAAGCTGTCAAGTTCCTGCAATAAAGACGATGTGACGTGAGCTCGGCAGGGGCCCGGCGGTGCGGGCAAGACAGGGAGAGTCGTGCGCTCGGGACGATCGGGTTCCGGCAGGAATTCGTCGATGTCGGCAGCCTGTTCGGCTCCGCCTAGCGGCACAACGTCGTGATCGCGGCGCGGGCGGGGCGTGGACGCGGCCCATGGTGTCGTGCTACCACGCGACGTGGTCTGGATCGGCCGCCGCGCGCCCGATGCGGCGATCGAAGCGAAGCTGCACGCGGTCGCGGCGCTTGACCGGCGTCCGCGTTATTTCGCCGCGGACGCCAGCGACGAAACTGCATTGGTCGATGCGGTGCAGCGCATCCCTGCAATCTTCCCCAGAATCGACGGCGTGGTGCATTCGGCGCTGGTGCTGCAGGACAAGAGCGTGCGCGTGGACGAGACCGTGTCCCGCCAGGGCCTCGCCGCCAAGGTCGACGTCAGCGTGACCTGGAAAAGGTTTTCCGTGATCGCGACCTGGATTTCATGATATCGTCACGACACCTTCAATCGCAAGCGCATGGGAAAGCCTGGGGGCTTCGGTTCGATCGAACCGGACGAGGCGATGGAAGCGTTGGAAAGTTTCGTGGCCTCGGAAATGAACCAGCTGGTGCTGGTGAAAGTGGTGTCTGAAGCAGCGCTCGACGATCTGGCGATATAGGGAGAGATCCGGCACTAGCCGGACGCGAAAGATCCAGGAATTCTTCACGGATGAGGGGACGTGCATGGACGCATCGGACAAGACTCCAACGGAAGGCCACGCGCCGCCGCATATCTCCGCCTCCGACCTGGGAGCCGCACGGCTGCCGGCCGATGCCGAACGCCTGGCCACCGCGATCGTGGCGGCCCAGGTGCGTGCGCTGTTCGCCGATGCGCACGGCGAATACGCGCCGGCCGAACGCTTCGCCATGCTGCGCCCCTCGCACCGCCGCTGGCTGGATGCCGAGCTGTGTCATCTCGAGGCGCACCGGCTTGTCGCCGTCGATCCGCTGACCGGGCATTGCCGTTTTCTCATCGACGAAGCCGTCCAAGCGCTGTGGCCGCGTTGGGATGCGGCCATGCCGGGCTGGTGCGAGAACGCCAACCATCGCGCCTATCTCACCCTGGTCGAAGCCTGCCTGCGCAGGCTGCCCGAAATCCTGACGGGAGCGCTGCCCGCCACCGACGTGCTGTTCCCCGATTCGTCGATGCATCTGGTCGAGGGCATCTACAAGCACAACCTGATCGCCGATCACTTCAATCGGGTGCTTGGCGACAACCTGCGTGCCGAATTCGCCGCCAGGGCCGCGCGCGGCGAGCGCGGCCTGCGCCTGCTCGAAATCGGTGCCGGCACCGGCGGCACCACCGCGGGGCTGCTGCCGATGCTGCGCGGTTTCGGCGACCTTGTCGAAGAGTATTGCTACACCGACCTGTCGAAGGCCTTCCTGCTGCATGCGCAAGATGCCTACAAACCGGAGTTCCCGGCGCTGCGCACCGCGATTTTCGATGTGGGCAAACCGCTTTCGCTGCAGTCCATCGAGGGCAACCACTACGACGCAGTGATCGCCACCAACGTGCTGCACGCCACCTCGAACATGCGCGAGACCATGCGCAACGCCAAGGCGCTGCTCAAGCGCGGCGGCATCGTGCTGATCAACGAGATCAGTGACTGGTCCTGGCACACCCATTTCACGTTCGGCCTGCTCGAAGGCTGGTGGCTGTACGAGGATGAGAGGCTGCGCCTGCCCGGCAGTCCCGGCCTGTCGCCCGGCCAGTGGGAAAAGCTTCTCAAGCTGGAGCGGTTCCAGGAGATCCGTTTCCCGGCGCGCGACGACCACGGCTTGGGGCAACAGGTCGTCGTCGCGCGCAGCGACGGCGTGGTCCGTCAGCGTCTGATTCCGTCGGGCGCCGTCGCCAGCGCGGTCGTGCCTGCGCCGGTCGTGCCGCACCCTGCAACGGCAACGGCAACGGCAACGGCGACGGCAACGACCGACGATGCCGCACTGCGCGATGCCTGCGCGATGCTGTTCCGCGAAACGGTCGGCGGCGCGCTGCGCATGGACGCGCGCGAGATCGAAAGCCACAAGCCGCTCGAACACTACGGCCTGGACAGCATTCTCGTCGTCCAGCTCACCACGCATTTCCGGAAGCTGTTCCACAGCGTGCGCAGCACACTGTTCTTCGAAGTGCGGACCATCGACGGGCTGGTGCGGCACTTCCTCGTCAACGACCGCGCCGGCGTGCTGTCGGCGCTCGCTGAGCGCGGCGTGACGCCGGCAGCCGCTTCGCCTGCCGCCGTCGTGCCGGCCGCGGCCACACCGGTACCCGCATCGTTCGGGCCCGCTGCTGCTCCGCGCATTTCGATCGAACGCACCGAACGCCGGCGCTTCGCTCCGCGTCAGGATGCCGCCGCGCCTGCTTCCGCACCGGAGCCTGCGCCGGTCGCGGCGCACCCTGCAACGGCGACGGCAACGACAGACGATGCCGCACTGCGCGATGCCTGCGCGATGCTGTTCCGCGAAACGGTCGGCGGCGCGCTGCGCATGGACGCGCGCGAGATCGAAAGCCACAAGCCGC
>JALYOG010000165.1 GCA_030856985.1 Pseudomonadota bacterium
GACCCGGATGACCTCGTCGCTCCCACGCACCGAGACCACCGGCAGCCAAACCCGCCGCGCCCGCAGCGAAGCCGGCGACGCCGCCCGCCGGAACCGCCACGCGCCCCGAGGGGGCGCGTGCCGAGCCGGCGAAAAAGCCGGTGGAGCCGACGCCACCACCGACTCCGCCGCAGGGTTGAGCGCTGATCGGAAACGATGAAAGAAGGCCGGCGCCAGCCGGCCTTCTTTTTGCGTGTCTCCAGGGCGTACGCACCTGGAGAGCATCCACACATCGAAGCCTCACCCGAAGGGACGGGAATCAAAAGCCATGCCGGGTCGCGACTGGAGATCATCCACACACCCAGCCCTCACCCTCGGCCCCTCTCCCGAAGGGAGAGGGAAGCAATGCAAAGTCCTTCCATTCTCCCGAGCCGAAGGGCTTCAGCTCCCTCTCCCTCCGGGAGAGGGTTGGGGTGAGGGTCCGGAGCACGGTGCCAGTGGAAATGGAGCCGTGGTAGGAACGAGTGCAACCGTCCGCGCGTTTCGCGGCGAATCGCAACGCGCGATACTCACCGCATGACGCCCACGACGCCCGGTGAACACCAGCCCGACGATCTCGCCGCGCAGCCGCTCGATCGCGCCACCGCGCTGGCCGCGCGCCATTACGTCGATCCGGCGATGGCCGCCCGCGACCGGCGCCTGATCTTCGATCGCGCCTGGCAACTGGTCGCACACGTCTGCCAGCTGCAGCATGCAGGCGATCACGTGATCGCCGACCTTGCGGGGCTGCCGGTGGTCGCGGTGCGTGGGAGCGACGAGGTCATCCGGGTCATGCACAACGTCTGCCGCCATCGCGCGGCGCCGGTCGCCAGTTGCGACGGCCTGGCCGCCCGCTCGCTGCGCTGTCGCTACCACGGCTGGACCTACGGACTCGACGGCGTGCTGCGCTCGGCGCCGGAGATGACCTCCGCGCCGGACTTCGACCCCGCCCGGGTCGCCCTGCCGCAGCTTGCGGTGCGGATCTGGCAAGGCCTGGTGTTTGCTGCCGTCGATGAGGCCAGCGCACCACCGTTCGAGGCGTTCGTCGCCGGCATCGATGCACGCCTGGGCTCCGGCCGCGGGCTGGCGGGCTACGGCCACCACCAACGGGTCGGCTATGACGTGGCGTGCAACTGGAAGGTTTACGTGGACAACTACCTGGAGGGCTACCACGTCCCGCACATCCACCCGGGGCTCAACAAGCTGCTCGACTATCGCAGCTACATCACCGGCACCGCGGCGTGGTATTCGTTCCAGTTCAGTCCGCTGGAGAGCCAGGACGGGCTCTACGGCGATGGCGACGCGCTGTACTACTGGCTCTGGCCCAACACCATGCTCAACATCCTCCCGGGCCGGCTGCAGACCAACCGCGTGGTGCCGTTGGGCGTGGATCGCTGCCGCGTCGAGTTCGATTTCTACTACCGCCACGACGATTCCGGCGCCGCGCGCGCGCGCCGCGAGGCCGATCTGGCTTTCAGCGACGAGGTGCAGGTGGAGGATCTGACGATCTGCCAGGACGTGCAACGCGGGCTGGCCTCGGGCTCCTACCAGCCCGGCCGTCTCAACCCGCTGCGCGAGAACGCCGTGCACCACTTTCACGAGCTGCTGCGCTCGGTGTACCGGCAGCCCGATCGACCCTGAGTTCCTGCCCGCCGCCGCCCGGGTCGGGCGATCGCCACGCGCTGGCTGCTACAGCGGCGGGTCCGGCAGCACCCGGCTGCCCTGCGATCCAAGGCTGCGCGTCGAGACGCTCAGCTCCCAGCGCCAGAACGACCAGCCCAGCACCATCAGCACGGCCGCCCCGACCGCCAATGCCATCGGGCTGCCGCTGATCGCCGGCGACACCACCCCTGCGATCACCGCGGAAACCACCAGGCTGGTGAACGCCTGCAGCGAGGATGCCGCGCCGCGCTGGCGTGGGTACATGTCGAGGATGGCCAGCGCCAGGATCGGGGACACCAGCGCGACGCCGAACGCGTAGAGCGTCATCGGCATCACCGCAAACGGCAACCGGGGCACTTGCGTCCAGGCGTTGTAGCCCAGGTTGAACGCCATCGCGACGGCGGCGCACGCAAACCCCGCGCCGACCAGTTGCACCCCGGTGATCCGCCCGGCGGCTCGTCCCGACACGAACGCTCCGATCACCATGCCGCCGATGGTCGGCACGAAGAACCAGCCGAAATCGCCCTCGTCCAGCGATCGGCCACCGAGCCGCAGGTGCTCCAGCACGAACACCGGCGCCGAGGCGATGTACAGGAACAGCGCGGCGAAGTTGAAGGCGCCCGCCGCGGCGAGACGCTGGAAACGGCGGTTGAAGAAAATCGCCGCGTAGTCGCGCAGCAGCCGACGCGGTGCGGCCTTCATGCGTGCCTCGACCGGATGGGTTTCCGGCAACATCCGCCAGGTACCGACCAGCAGCACCAGCGAGAAGGCCACCAGGAACCAGAAGATCGCCGGCCAGTTGCTCCAGCCCAGGATCCAGCCGCCGATGATCGGTGCGATCGCCGGGGCGATGCCGAAGATCATCGACACCTGGCTCATGAGCCGCTGTGCGTCCTCGCCGTGCAGCACGTCGCGGATCACCGCCCGTCCGACGATCATCCCGACGCCCGCTGAAAGCCCCTGCACGGCGCGAAACACCAGCAGGGTCGAAAGCTCGGTCGAGAGCGCGCATCCCGCCGAGGCGAGCGTGAACACCACCAGTCCGCCGAGGATCACCTTGCGCCGGCCGATCGCGTCCGACAGCGGGCCGTGCACCAGGCTCATCAGCCCATACGCGATCAGGTACACGCTGATCGTCTGCTGCATCGCCAGCTTGCCGGCGCCGAACTCCTCGCCCATCACCGCGAACGCGGGAAAGATCGTGTCGATCGAGAACGGGCCGAACATCGCCAGTCCGCCGAGCAGCACCGCCAGGCGCCGTGTGGAAGGCGCAGCCAACGGGTCGCGCATCAGCCCGGCGACCCTGCGTCCCGCGCTCCCGCCGGTCGCGCATCGGGCGGGCCCTTGAGTTCCACCAGGTTGCCTTCCGGATCGAACAGGTACTGCGACGGGCCCTCGCCCTGCGCGCCATAGCGGGACCCGAACTCCCCTAGTCGGACGCCGCGCGTCTCCAGGTATGCGACCAGGGCTGCGCGGTCGAACGGGTGCACTCGCAGGCACAGATGGTCCATGTTGTGCCCACCGGCCGCGGGAGCCGGGCCGCCTTTCCTGCCGATCTCGCCGGCGGCGTCGACCAGGTCGATCAGCGATTGCCCGGCCCGCAACTGCACCAGCCCGAGCGGCTCCTGCCGCCGCTCGACGGTGCAACCGAGCACGTCGCAGTAGAACGCCTGCATCGCCGGCACATCGCGCGCTCGCATCACCACGTGGTCGAGCTGCAAAAGGTCGAACGGCGGGCGCGAACTCATGGCGGTGGCGTCGGGTGGCGGCACGGAAGGATAGCAACTGGCCCCGCAGTGCCGCTCCCGCGAGAACGCGGACATCTGGTGTTTTCCCCTGATATTTCGGTGGCCGGATCACGCGGGCCGTTCGTCGCCGCAGCAGGCACGCCGCGCAGCGGCGACGTTACATGTCGCGAGCACGACCATCATCGCACTGGCGTGCAGCCTGATGAACGGAAAAGAAGCCTTTCCATGCGGGATGCGACGACGCACCTGAATTCGCCGGACGTCTTGCTGTCCTCTACCTGATTACGCCCGCGACCGCTTGCCTCGCCCTGCGCGGACGTCCTCCCGCATCCGCTCGGCATTCGCCGCGATGATCTGCAGCGCCCGCTGGATTCGGGCGGCGTCGGCCCCTTTGGCGGTTACCGCGCCGCCAGTGGCATGCAGCACGTCGAGCATCACGGTGGTCATTGCGGCGACACGGTCGAGCACGTATCGCGGCGCGTATCCGGCTTGTGCGGCAAACTCGCGCCAGTCGTCGGCCGCGATGGCGTCGATGCGGCTTGCGTTGCCGATCCGTAGTGCCGGGCTGCGCTCGATCAGGCTTTCCGGAATCGCGATGGTGGGTACCAGGTCGTATGCCGGAGCAAGCTTGCGGCGTCCGTCCCGCCCGCACAGCATCGACAGGTTCTTTCCGTGCGCATCGGCGTTCCCGATGATGGCATTGAACACCACCCAGTCAAGAAAACCTTCCAGGGCGGCCGGGCCCAGCGCCAGCCGGCGACGGATCAGGTCTGCGATAAGCGAAAGCTTCGGCCCGCCCTGGCTCTCGTACTTCATTTCGGCCGGGTACCCGAGTGCCTGGCAGAAGTCCTCTTGATGCAGGCGGGCTATGGTGCCGTCCTCGGCGGGGGCACGGTCGAAGCGCTCGACCAGCAAGGCCTTGCGGCCGGCGACCTCCACCAGATCCGCGCTGCAGGCGTCCATACCGATGGCACGTGCAAGCGCCAGGCCGAGTGCTTCCAAATCGCGCAGGCCACGGAACCGGCGGCTGTCGGGCTTGAGGATGTGCGTGCTGAATTCCTCGCGGGCGGGCAGACGCAAGCGGCCGTCGTCTTCGGCGATGACCGCGATCTTGTCCTGCGCGCCCGCCAGCGACAGTCGGTGCGGAGTCCCCAGCGAAGCCCATGCGCCCTCCCCTGCATCGTCTCCCTGCAGGTACAGCAGGGTCTGGAGATCGGTCTCCTCGCCGGTGTCCGGCTCGCCGCTGCGATCACGCCGGCCGATGCTCACCGCGCCCGCGCACTCCCCGCCGATCGCCGCGAGCAGTGCGAAGTCGTCCCGACCCGGAATCCGCAGCCGGCCTTCGACCGTTTCGCGCACCGCGCCTTCCGGAAGCAGATTGCAGAACCAGTTGCGCACCAGCGCGCCTGCGTAGGGCTCGGCACGCAACGGCAATCCGACGGAGAGTGACACGGGTGCAGCTGACGCCAGATACCCGGGAGAGTAGGCAAACCCCCAGTCTTCTGGACTGCGCAGCGAGCCCACGATGGCCACTTCGCCCAGGAGCTGTCCGAACAACTCGACCTGCATCCGGTCGCTCATGATTGTGATGCGACGATTTCCAACCGCAGCCCCAACGCACCAAGTACTGCCATCGTCTTGTTGAGCGACACGCTCGGCTTGCCGCGCTCAAGTTCGCTCACGAAGCGCAGTCCCGTACCGGACAGGCCCGCCAGTTGGCCCTGCGTCAAACCGTGGCGTCGCCGGCACTCGCGAACCTTCCTGCCCATGCTCGCGGGATCAGCGACTTCGTAGAAATATATTCCCGATCGGGATGATTCCGTGCCCATGACGTGCTTTGCCTAGTAATGTTACCGAAAGGGTAAATTTCCACCTGCGCAAGCCAGATGTCAAACTTTTTTACCGCTCGGGATATTTATCACCAGTCTCGTCACGTCCTGGGCCACCGCGCCATACCCTTATGTACAGCAGTTGCGGACGCCGGTCCGGCGTAACGTGCATGCAGCCGGAACCGGGAGCTCGGTAATCCATCGAGCGGGTATCGGCGGAGCAAGGGAATGAACATCCGCCATGCCAGGGTCTGCCTGATTGCCGTGCTTTGCCTCGGATTCGCGTCCAATGCGTGGTCCGCGTGCCACGATGCGGTGGTGCTGGTGCACGGCAATACCGGCAAGCCTGCCGATTTCGACAACACCTACAACGAACTGCGTGCGCGCGGCTATGCCGCGGGTGAGATCTTTCGCCCCAGCTGGGGCAGCAGCACCTGCGCTTCGTGCAACGACCACAACGGCAGCGAGGAGACGCCGGTCCTGGACGCGTTGGTGGATGCGCTCGCGATGTCGTGCACGGGCCGTGTGGACGTGCTGGGACACTCGATGGGCGCAACCCTGGCCGCACGCGAGATCTCCCGCTACGGATTGGCAGGCGACGTCGACGCGTTCGTCGGCATCGCAGGCGCGTTCCGCGGCCTGCGCTCCTGCGGCACCTACCCGTACAACGTCGCCAACAACACCTGCGGCTACTGGGGGCTGTCGATCAACAGCCCGTTCCTCAACGGCATCAAGGGCAAGCGCTTCGGACAGCGGATGTACTCGATCAAGTCGTACTACGACCAGGTGATCTGCCTCGGCGGCGTGTGCACGGTCGGAGGCATCCATTCGTCCTCGATCTGGAACGAGAACGCCAGTTACACCTACACCTACGGCCACCTCGGGCTGCTCACCTACACGGCGGTCCGGCAGGCGAACCTGATCCAGTGATGAGCCCCCGGGTGGAGCACGGAGCGTGTCCGCGAAGGACGCAAAGGACGCGAAAGAAAAACCAGGGGAACAGCAGGCTCATCTTCATTCGCTGTTCCTCGCGTTCTTCGCGTCCTTCGCGGACGGATCTCCGGCAATCCCGGCCCAACATCGCCTTCGCAGGGGATCGAGCATCGCCGTCAACGTGCGTGACCGGGTCATCGTGGCGGCGGTGCAACCACCTCGGCATCCACGGCGACGTCGTACGATCCGAAAAACTCTCGGGCCGTGCTCATCTCCGGAAGGATGTAGACGATCCCACCGGTACCGGTGAACGCAGGGCTGACGACTTTCTCGTAGAAGCTCACCGGAACATTGATGCAACCGTAGGAAATGCGGTTGTCATCGGAGGTGGCGCTCTCCAGGCGTTGCTGGCGCCGTTCGCTGGGCTGGCCTTTGGCGACCCGGTGCAGTGCGAGCGCGTCGTCGTAGTCGATCCACAGGATCTCCCTGCCTTTCAGGTCGCGGTCCAGCGACGCCACGAAACGGCCTGCCGGCGTGGTGCGGTCCTGGGGCCGGATCGCCGCCAGCTTGAGATCGCCAATGCCTGTGGCCGTGCTGTCGCCGCGTACCATGCCGAGCAATGCCGGCTCGACGCCCTGCAGGTCTCCGCCGGCATCGAACACGAACACCCGGGCGTTGACCTTGTCGACGATCATGTACGGCATGCCGCCGTTGTCGCCCGAGTCTGCGACCCAGTGCGCTACATGCCTCACCTCGGACGACGCGGGCTCGTGGTGGAAGTTCGCGAGCTTCCCATCGCGCTCCGCCACCGATACCGCGCCCGTGGCGGGAGATCCGGGTGCAGGCCGCGCCCCGTCAGACGCGGCCGCCGCGACGGGGTGCAATACCAGCGCGAGGGACAGCCCCACCGCGCGGCGCACCATGGCCGCGCCGGCCGGGTGAACTCCGGGCGACGCGTGCGGCGGCAGCGGGCGAATGCGGCTGCGCACCGTCCTAGTTGCGGTAAGGTTTGGGCACGCGCACCGGCGGCACGTAGGGCGGTACCTCCTCGGGCACCGGTGTCACCGTCAGCGTCATCGGGGGCTGCGTGTCCGGTGTGAGCGTCACCAGTTCCTCCGGCGGCGGCACGAACTCACCTTCCGGCGGCGGGATGCCAAAGATCGGTTCGCCAGTCGGCGGCAGCAACGGCAGGCCCGGAGGCGGCGGAGTCACTGGTGGTGGCGTGGTCGGCGGCGGCGTGACCACCGGGGGCGGCGGCGTGACCGGCGGCGGTGTCATCGGAGGCGGCGGCGTGACCGGCGGCGGTGTCACCGG
>JALYOG010000169.1 GCA_030856985.1 Pseudomonadota bacterium
ATGCTGGTGCTGCCGATCCACGAGCCGCTGGCGCGCGATGCGGTGGTGGCGCTGCTGGATCGCTTGCAGGCGCAGGGCTGGCGCGCGGGCGATGCCGTGCCGGAGCCGCAGCAATGAGCGACGCTGCCGCCTGGCCGCCAGCGGCTAGAATGGCCGTCCCCCGCTGCGCATGCGACCGCACCGATGAGCGATAGCGGATTTGCCCGCCTCCCCGAGCCGCCGTACCACGTCGTGATCTTCAGCTCGCGGCGCCGTGCCGGTGATGACGCCGATTACGCGCTCGCCGCGCAGCGCATGATCGAGTTGGCGGCGCAGCAGCCGGGATTCCTCGGCGTCGAGTCCGCCCGCGACGACGCCGGCTTCGGCATCACCGTCAGCTACTGGCGCGATGAAGCCGCGATCGGGGCATGGCGCGACCAGCCCGATCACGCCGATACGCGGGCGCAGGGGCGCCGGCACTGGTACGACCATTACGAGGTGCGCATCGCGAAGGTGGAGCGCGCCTACGGGAGTAGAACCGCGACATGAGCGACATCCTCAACACGATCCTGGCGCGCAAGGCCGAGGAAATCGAGCGGCGAAGCCGCGTCCGCTCCCTGGCCGACCTGCGCGCCCGCGCGGCCAGCCAGCCGCCGACCCGGGGCTTCGTGGATGCGCTCAAGCGCAAGCGCGCAGCGGGCGGGGCGGCGGTGATCGCCGAGGTCAAGAAGGCGAGCCCTTCGAAGGGATTGATCCGCGCGGACTTCGACCCGGCAACGATCGCGCGCAGCTACGAAGCCGGGGGCGCCGCCTGCCTGTCGGTACTCACCGACGTCGACTTCTTCCAGGGCAGCAACCTGTATCTCGGCCTGGCGCGCGGGGCATGCGCGCTGCCGGCGCTGCGCAAGGACTTCACGATCGATCCCTACCAGGTCTACGAGGCGCGCATGATCGGCGCCGACGCGATCCTGCTGATCGTCGCCGCGCTGGAGGACGGGCCGATGATCGAGATGGCCGGCATCGCGATGGAGCTGGGCATGGACGTGCTGGTGGAGGTCCACGACATCGACGAACTGGAGCGCGCACTGCAGACCGACTGCGAGCTGATCGGCGTCAACAACCGCAACCTGCGCAATTTCGAGGTGTCGCTGGACACCACGCTCGCGCTCAAGGAGGCGGTGCCGCGCGACCGGATCCTGGTCACCGAAAGCGGCATCGCCACGCGCGCCGACGTGGCGCGCCTGCGCGCCGCGGGCATCGACGCGTTCCTGGTCGGCGAGAGTTTCATGCGCGAGCGCGACCCGGGCGAAGCGCTGCGGCGGATGTTTGCCGCATGAGCATCGCCGGACCGGTGCGGCAGGACTATCCGGTCGCCCGCGAGGGCGCACCGCTGGTGGTGTTCGATTTCGACCACACCCTCTACGACGGCGATTCGGGTGCGCACCTGTTCCGCTGGATGATCCGGCGCACGTGGTGGCGCGTGCTGCTCGCGTTGCTGATTTCCCCGGTCTACGGCCCGATGATGGCCTTCCTGCCGACGCGCCGCGTGGGCATTTCCGGCTTCGTCTGGGCAGGCTCGGTCGGCATCCACCGCCGCCGCGACCTGGACGCGCTGATCGACCGCTACGTGCTCAGCCACACCGAACAACTCAAGCAGCGACTGTTGCCGCAGGCCCTGGAAGTGCTGCACCGCCATCGCGAAGCGGGCGATTGCGTGGTGGTCGCCACCGGCGCGCCGCCCGAGCTGGCCCGCGCAATCCTGGAATTCGTCGCCCACGAGGACCTGCCGGTGGTCGGCACGAAGGTGGGGCCACGCTACTGGGGGATTGGCGCCCGCCGCCACTGCCACGCGGAAATGAAGATGACGATGCTGCGCGAGGCCGGGTTCACCGCGCCGGTGGCGATCGCCTATTCCGACAGCAGCAACGACCTGCCGCTGCTCAAGGCCGCGCGCAAGCCGGTCGTGGTCAACCCGAAGGCCGAGCACGTGGCGATGTTCCGCGAGGTCCTGCCCGAGGGAACGCCGCTCTTGAACTGGGGATGCGGCGACCGCGCCGGCGAGCCGGTGGTCTGAGGCGCCACCGCCACCCGATCAAGCCTCGCGAGCGAATCGGCCATCCGGCGCCGCCGGCTGGCGGCGCGGGGTCTTTTCAGCCGCGGGTGCCGTAGAGCACCACGGTCTTGCCGCGGGCGTGCAGCTTGCCGTCGATCTGCAGCTTCTTGAGCACCCGGCCGGCCATCTCGCGCGAGCAGCCGACCAGCCGCGACAGCTCCTGCCGCGAGACCCGCAACTGGGTGCCATCGGGATGGCTCATCGCGTCGGGCTCCTTGGCCAGGTCGTGCAGCGCCCGCACGATGCGGTCGGTCACGTCCAGGAAGGCCAGGCGGCTGGCCTTGCGGCTGGTGTCGAGCAGCCGGCGCGAAATCTGCGCCGCGATCGAGTACAGCAGCTTGGGGGCGTCGGGCGCCAGCCGCGTCAGCAGCAGGTCGTAGAAGCGCTCGTGGCCGATCTCGGCCAGTTCGCAGGCGCTGCGGGTGCGCAGGATCACCTCGCGGTGGCTGCTCTCCACGAACAGGCCCAGCTCGCCGACGAACTCCCCGGCACCGAAGTACCCCAGGACCAGTTCGCGGCCGTCCTCTTCCTCGGTGATGATGCTGACCGAACCGGAAACCACGTAATACAGGGTGCTCGCCGGGTCGCCCGGCCGGAACACGTCGGTCCGGGTCGGGTACCTTCGACGGTGGCAATAGGAGAGGAACCGCTCGATTGCGGCCGCGTCGGGCAGCAGGGGGCTGATGATTCGTTGCTGCGAGATCAAGGGCGCGATCACATTTGCGGTCATGAGCGTGGGTCTCTGCGTATGCCTGAGCTTAGGTCCATCGGGCACCTGAGGGCAAATCCTGCCCAATACCGGCTCCCGGACCGTACCCGGCGTGAACGCCGCCGCTCTCGGTGGAGGGCGGATTGCCGCATAATCGCGCTCTGCCCGTCGCGCCAGGAATTGAATACCGTGGTCAAGCCTTTGCCTCGCCTGAGGCTGCAGGGGTTCAACAACCTCACCAAAGCCCTCTCGTTCAATATCTACGATGTCAGCTTCGCGGTGTCCGAGGAAGAGCGCAGCCGCTACATCGAATACATCGACGAGGAGTACAACGCCGACCGCCTGACCCAGATCCTCACGGACGTGGCGGACATCATCGGCGCCAACATCCTCAACATTGCGCGCCAGGATTACGATCCGCAGGGCGCCTCGGTGACGATCCTGATTTCCGAGGAGCCGGTGATCGACAAGGCGCAGGCCAAGGGCGTGATTTCCGACGCCGTGGTCGCGCACCTGGACAAGTCGCACATCACCGTCCACACCTATCCGGAAACCCATCCCGACAGCGGCATCGCGACCTTCCGCGCCGACATCGACGTGGCGACCTGCGGGGTCATCTCGCCGTTGAAGGCGCTGAACTACCTGATCGAGACGCTCGAGTCCGACATCGTGGTGATGGACTACCGGGTGCGCGGCTTCACCCGCGACGTCAAGGGTCGCAAGCACTACATCGACCACAAGATCAACTCGATCCAGGACTACCTGGCCAAGAACGTCAGGGCGCGCTACGAGATGCTCGACGTCAACGTCTACCAGGAAAACATCTTCCACACGAAGATGCACCTGAAGGACTTCGACCTCGACAACTACCTGTTCGAGGAGAAGGCGCGCAACTTGTCGTTTAAGGAGCGCATGAAGATCGAGGCGCGCCTGAAACGCGAGATCGAAGAGCTGTTCCACGCTCGCAATCTGGTGGATTGAGAGCGGGGTCGGAGGTCAGGGGCCAGCGGTCAGGGGTCAGGGGTCAGGGGTCAGGCTAAGCGAGCACGTACGTTCTCTCAGAGGCTGCTGAATACCTGACCCTTCTCTTGATCCCCGATCCCCGATCCCCGGCCCCCGGCCCCCGGCCCCCGGCCCCCGGCCCCCGGCCCCCGGCTCAGACCCGGTACGCGACCGTCTTCATCAGCTTCGATGCCAGCGCCATCAGCGTGGGGACCGGCGTCGGCAGGATTTTCGCTCCGGCCTGCTCGGCCGAGGCGGCATGGCGGGCTTCGTCGGATTTCATGGTGCGCAGGATCGCCCGGCTGCGGGCGTCGGCGACGGGCAGCGACTGCAGGTGCTGCTCGATGTGGGCCTCAACCTGGTGCTCGGTTTCGACCACGAACCCCAGGTTCCAGCCGTCGCCGCGCAGGCCGGCCAGCGCGCCGATCGCGTAGCTGCCGGCATACCAGACCGGATTGAGCAGGCTCGGGCGGCTGTCGAGTTCGCGCAGGCGGTCGGCGCACCACGCCAGGTGGTCGGTTTCCTCCTGCGCGGCGGCCAGCAGGTGCGCGCGGGTGGCGTCGTCCTGGGCCACGGCCGCCTGACCGCAGTAGAGCGCTTGCGCGCAGACTTCGCCGACATGGTTGATCCGCATCAGCCCGGCGGCATGGCGGCGCTCGTCCTCCTGCAGCACCACCTCGGCCTCGTCGCGCGCGGGATTGGCGCGCATTGCGGCGGGGGTGCCGGCCACGGTCTCGAGCGCGCGCTGCGCATCGTCGATCAGCCGGTCCAGCGCGGTCTGCTTGCGTTTGCTCATGAGCTCGTTTCCGGTGGGGCGGGGCGATCGGGCGGGGCAGGCGGTGTGTCGAGCAGTTGTGCGAGAAGCTCGACCGGGTGCTGGACGGGCAGATCGGTGGCGTTGCCCAGGTGCAGCCTGCAGCCGATGTTGGCGCTGAGCAGGCGGGTCGCGCCGCTGGCATGCAGCTGCGCCAGCAGCGGATCGCGGTATTCCTTCGCCCGTGCCGAATCGCTCAGCATCGCGGTGCCGGCCGCACCGCAGCAGCCGTAGCCGGCGGTCAGTTCGATCACATCCAGTCCGGGTACGCGCCCCAGCAGTCGCCGTAGCGCCGGGACCGATCCGGCCGTGTTTCGCTGGGTGCAGGGCAGGTGCAGCGCGATGCGTTCCTCGTGCGGGCGAAAGCCCAGGCGGTCGGCGTGGGCGTCCAGGAACATCAGTGCATCGCGCGTGGTCGACCCCGGCAGCGACCGGGCCAGGGTATCGTGGCAGCCGCTGGCCAGCGTCAGCACGGTGCCGCCCCCGGCGAAGGCGTCGCGGTTTCCGGCCGCCATCCGTTCGGCGCCTGCGATGTCTCCGGCGTGCGCATGCAGGCTGCCGCAGCAGCCCTGGCGTGCAGGTGCGACGAGGTCGATGTCGAGCGCGGCGCAGAGCTGGCGCAGCCCGTCGCGTGCGCCCGCCTCGTAACTAGTGGCGACGCAGCCTGCGAACAGCGCCACGGACGACGCCTGCGATCGGGCGGCGGTCGCGGGCGCGGGGCGGCGATGCGTGGAGCGCGCGGGGCGCGGCAGCAGGCGCCACTTCCGCGGCAGCGCGGGAAAGAGCCGTCGGTAGGCCCCCAGCATGGTCCGCAG
>JALYOG010000001.1 GCA_030856985.1 Pseudomonadota bacterium
AACCGCGGCAAGGGGCCGGCGGACAGGCGCGCCGGGGTGCGCAGGGTGGGCGATCGCGCGAGGACATCGACCTCGCCAAGGCCTACGCGATCCGCGCCCAGCGCGAGAAGGACGAGCGCGTCGCCGCCGAGCAGGCCAGGCAGGAGCAAGCGCGGGAGCGGCGCGAAGCGTGCGCGCGGCTTGCGACATTGGTCAAGGACAAGGTGCTCAATGCCGCCGACGCCGACATTGCCCGGCACTTTCCCTACGGGGGCAAGATCAAGCGCATCTACGTGACGCCGCCGCAGTTGAAGGCCCTCAACGCCGGGAAGCTGGGCGTCCTGCAGATGGACGGCCGCTACGTGCTGGTGGACGCCGCAGTTCTCGCCGAGGCGGAGGCCATCTTTGCTCCGGCGATCGCGCTCAGGATCGATCCGGATGCGCCCGTAGAGGACGATCCGTACGCCGACCCGCAATACCAGGTACCAGACGACCTGGTCTGGTAGGCGGAGTTCCGGACGGGAGCTACTCCGGGTCGTAGTCCAGGTTCGATGCCAGCCAGCGCTCGGCCTGCGCCAGGCTCACGCCCTTGCGCCGCGCGTAATCCTCCGCCTGCTCCCTGGACACACGACCGACCACGAAGTACTGGCTGCGCGGGTGGCTGAAGTAGAAGCCGGAAACCGCAGCAGCGGGCGTCATGGCGAAGTTCTCGGTCAGGCTCATGCCGGCATTGGATTCGGCGTCCAGCAGCCGGAAGATCGTGGCCTTCTCGCTGTGCTCCGGGCACGCGGGATAGCCCGGCGCCGGGCGGATGCCGCGGTATTTTTCCGCGATCAGGTCGTCGGCCCCCAGCGATTCTTCCGGTGCATACCCCCAGAACTCGGTACGCACGCGCTGGTGCATGCGCTCGGCGAGGGTCTCGGCGAGGCGGTCGGCCAGCGCCTTGAGCAGGATCGCGTTGTAGTCGTCGTGGTCGGCTTCGAAGCGCGCGACGTGCGACTCTATGCCGAGCCCGGCGGTGACCGCGAACGCGCCGATCCAGTCCTGTTTCCCGCTTTCCTTGGGTGCGATGAAATCCGCCAGGCAGAAGTCCGGCCGGTCCACCGGCTTGTCGGCCTGCTGGCGCAGGAAGTGCAGGCGCTGCGTGCTTTCGCCGCCGTTTTCCTGGCAGGCCGGAAGCAGCACCTCGACATCATCGCCGACGCTGTTGGCCGGCCATAGCCCGAAGACCGCACGCGCGGTGAGCCACTTCTCGTCGACGATCCGCTCGAGCATCGCCCGGGCGTCGCCAAACAGCTCGGTAGCCTGCGGCCCCACGACCGGGTCGCCGAGGATCGCCGGGTAGCGCCCGGCCAGTTCCCAGGTGTTGAAAAACGGCGTCCAGTCGATCAGTTCCACGAGCTCGTCGAGCGGATAGTCGTCGAACACATGCAGGCCCGGCTGCGGCGGAGCCGGCGGTGTGTAGTTGTCCCAGTCGCCGTCGAAGCGCTGCGCGCGCGCCTTGGCCAGCGGCACCAGGCGCTTGCCGTCGCCACGGTTGCGGTGGCGCTCGCGGATCTCGGCATAGTCGGACGCATTGGCCGCATTGAACGCATCGCGCAGCTCTGGGCTGATCAGCGACTGCGCAACGCCCACCGCGCGCGACGCGTCCTTCACCCACACGGTGGGGGACTTGTAGTGCGGGTCGATCTTGAGCGCGGTGTGCGCGCGCGACGTGGTGGCGCCGCCGATCATGAGCGGGACGGTGAATCCCTGGCGCTGCATCTCGCGGGCGACGTGGCTCATTTCCTCCAGCGAGGGAGTGATGAGCCCCGACAGGCCGATGATGTGCGCATTTTCGGCGCGCGCCCGGTCCAGGATCACCTGCGCCGGCACCATGACCCCGAGGTCGATCACCTCGAAGTTGTTGCAGGCCAGCACCACGCCGACGATGTTCTTGCCGATGTCGTGCACGTCGCCCTTGACCGTCGCCATGATGATCGTGCCGTTGTTCCTGCCCGCGTCGCCGGTGCGCAGCTTCTCGGCCTCGATGTAGGGCAGCAGGTGCGCGACCGCCTTTTTCATCACGCGCGCGGACTTGACCACCTGCGGCAGGAACATCTTGCCGGCGCCGAACAGGTCGCCGACCACGTTCATGCCGTCCATCAGCGGGCCTTCGATCACGTCCAGCGGACGCGTGCTCTGCGCGCGCGCCTCCTCGGTGTCCTCGACGATCCACTGGTCGATGCCGTGTACGAGCGAATGGCTCAGGCGATCGCGCACCGGCTTTTCGCGCCACGCCAGGTTCTCGACGCGCTTCTCGCCTTTTTTGCCGCGATAGCGCTCGGCGAGCTCCAGCAGGCGCTCGGTGCCGTCGGCGCGGCGGTTGAGCACCACGTCCTCGACCGCCTCGCGCAGCTCGGCGTCGAGATCGTCGTACAGCGGCAGGGCGCCGGCGTTGACGATGCCCATGTCCATGCCGGCACGGATCGCGTGGTAGAGGAACACGGTGTGGATCGCCTGCCGCACCAGCTCGTTGCCGCGGAACGAGAAGCTGACATTGGAAACGCCCCCCGAAATGTGGCTGAGCGGGAAGCGCCGGCGCAGCTCGCGCGCGGCCTCGATGAACGCCACGCCGTAGTCGTTGTGTTCCTCGATGCCGGTCGCGATGGCGAACACGTTCGGATCGAAGATGATGTCCTCCGGCGGGAACCCGATGCGCTCGGTCAGCAGGTGGTAAGCGCGCGAACTGATCTCGACCTTGCGCTCCACGGTGTCGGCCTGGCCTTGCTCGTCGAACGCCATCACCACCACGGCCGCACCGTAGCGGCGCACCAGCCGCGCCTGCCGCAGGAATTCTTCCTCGCCTTCCTTCATCGAGATCGAATTGACGATGCCCTTGCCCTGCAGGCACTTCAGCCCGGCCTCGATCACGCTCCATTTGGAACTGTCGACCATCACCGGGATTCGCGCGATGTCCGGTTCGGCCGCGATGAGATTGAGGTAGGTGACCATCGCCTGCTCGGAATCGAGCAGTCCCTCGTCCATGTTGACGTCGAGTACCTGCGCGCCGCTTTCGACCTGCTGCCGCGCTACCACGACAGCTTCGTCGTAGCGGTTGTCCTTGATGAGCTTGCGGAACTGCGCGCTGCCGGTGACATTGGTGCGCTCGCCGATGTTGACGAAGTTCGTCTGCGGAGTGACCTGCAGCGGCTCCAGGCCGCTCAGCCGGGTCTGCCTTGGCAGCACGCTCATGCGGCGAGCTCCGCCGGTGCCAGCACCGGCACTTCGCGCGGGGTATGGCCGCGCACGGCCTCGGCAATCGCGGCGATATGCGCCGGGGTGGTCCCGCAGCAACCCCCGACCAGGTTGAGCAGCCCGGCTGCGGCGAACTCGCCCAGGACCTCGGCCATGTCCTCGGGCGTTTCGTCATAGCCGCCGAACGCGTTGGGCAGGCCGGCGTTGGGATGGGTGCTGATGTACGCGTCGGCGACCTGGGACAGCACGTCGACGTGCGCGCGCAGGTCCCTGGCGCCCAGCGCGCAGTTGAGCCCGATCGAGAGCGGCTGTCCATGCCGGACCGAATACCAGAACGCCTCGGCCGTCTGCCCGGAAAGGGTGCGCCCGGAAGCGTCGGTGATGGTTCCGGAAATCATCACCGGCACGCGCGCGCCCCGCGCGTCGAAGACCTCCTCGATCGCGAACAGCGCGGCCTTGGCGTTGAGCGTGTCGAAGATGGTTTCGACCATCAGCACGTCGGCGCGGCCGTCGATCAGGCCGTCGGCGGCTTCGCGATAGGCCACGCGCAGTTCGTCGAAGCTGGTGGCGCGGAACCCGGGTCGGTTCACGTCCGGACTCAGCGAGGCGGTGCGGCTGGTCGGCCCGACCACGCCGATCACGAACCGCGGCTGCAGCGGGGTTTCCGCTTCCGCCGCGTCGCAGGCCGCTCGCGCCAGGCGCGCGCCGGTTTCGTTCAACTCGCGCGCCAGGTGCTGAAGGCCGTAATCGGCCAGCGAGATCGTGGTGGAATTGAACGTATTGGTCTCGACCATGTCCGCGCCCGCGGCGAGGTAGTCGGCGTGGATCGACTGGATGATGTCCGGGCGGGTCAGGGTCAGCAGGTCGTTGTTGCCGCGCTGGTCGTGGGCGCAGCCACAGCCAGGGCCATGCGCATGGCCGGCGTCGTGCGCCCGGCGGACATCGAAGCCTTCGGCGAAACGCTCGCCGCGGTAGTCCGATTCGGCAAGTTCGTGGCGCTGGATCATCGTGCCCATCGCGCCATCGATCACCAGGATGCGCTCGCGCAGGCATTGCTGCAGGCGTTCGACGCGGACGGGGTCCAGCCAGGGCAGGGAATGCATGTTCATGATCTCTTCGTTGGAGCGCGCGCCGCGGTGCGGGTGCGGCCCGCGGACGGCGGCGATGGGGACGACGACCGGGCCGCGGCGCCGACCCGCGCGCCGGCATGCGCGGGCTTGCGTCCGATCAGCGCGATGACTTCGAAGTGCGGTGGCCGGCGCTCGCGGGTCACGGTCTGGCAACTGACCACGTCCAGCCCCCCCGCGGACGCGAACTTCTGCAGATCCTTTTCGCTGAAGCCGAGGTTCACGTGATCGAACGCCTGCACCACGCCGCGGTGTTCGTGCCGCGCCAGGCTGGTGAGCAGCAGCCGCCCGTGGGGGCGAAGCACCCGCGCGGCTTCGGCGACGGCCTGCGCGGGGCGGTCGGCGTAGGTAAGCGCGTGCATGAGCACGACGACGTCGAAGGTTCCCTCCTCGAACGGCAGGGCGTGCATGTCGCCGGCATGCACCTCGACGTTGCCCAGCCGGCGGAGCCGTTCGGAGGCGGCCGCCACGACCTTGGTGCTGACGTCCAGGCAGGCGTAGCGGTGTGCGTGCGGCGCCATGAGTTCGGCCAGCACGCCGTCGCCGGAAGCGATGTCGAGCACGTCGCCGGGCTCCAGCAGCGGCAGCGCCGAGCGTGCCATCGCCTCCCAGGTGCGGCCCGGGGAGTAGTGGCGTTCCATGTCGCCGGCGACCGAGTCGGCCCAGTTCTGGTCCAGCGCACGCGTGGCCAGGACCGGCGCGACGCGTTCGGCGTCCTGGCGCAGCAGGGGATCGTCGCTGCCTTCGCGCAGGGTCTTCCACAACGCGCGCTGGGCCGCGTCGAGGTCGGCATCCTCGAACCGGTAATAGGCCGAGACGCCCGCGCGACGGTCGCGGACCAGCCCGGCCTCCTTGAGTCGCGCCAGGTGGGTCGACACGCGCGGCTGCGCGAGCCGGGTGATCGCCGAGAGTTCGGCCACCGTCAGTTCCTCGCGTTCGAGCAGGGCCAGCAGGCGCACGCGCGTGGCGTCGGCGAAGACCTTCAGCCGCGATGACCACCCCTCCAGATCCATATATCAACCTATCGCGATACAGAGATAAGTCTGGGTCGGGATCTCCCTGGCGTCAAGTCGGCCGCGGCCACGGAGCATCGATGCGCGGTCCGCAAAGCACGCGGAAGGCGCAAGCGAAGAGCGAACCGGGAGAAAACAACCATCGGTGCTTTATCGGTTCTTTCGCGGACCGTTCCTGCTCCCGCAGTCCCGCCGGGGTCCAGTCCCGTTACAATTCGCCGATCAGCAATCACACCGGGGTGCCGACGTGGATTTTCGCTTCACCGAAGAGCAGTTGATGATCCAGGACGTCGCGCGCCGGATCGCCCAGGAGAAGATCGCCCCGAGCGCGGAGCACCACGACCGGACCGGCGACTTCCCGCTGGAGAACATCCGCACACTCGGTGAGAACGGTCTGATGGGCATCGAAGTGCCTGCCGAGTACGGCGGCGCAGGCATGGATCCGATTTCCTACGTGCTGGCGATGGTGGAGATCGCCGCGGCCGATGCGGCGCACTCGACGATCATGTCGGTCAACAACTCGCTGTTCTGCAACGGCATCCTGAAGTTCGGCACCGAGGAGCAGAAGCAGCTCTACGTCCGGGCGATTGCCGAGGGCCGCGAGATCGGCGCGTTCGCCCTGACCGAGCCGCAATCGGGCTCGGATGCCACCGCGATGCGCTGCAGGGCGATCCGCCAATCCGATGGCGGCTACGTGATCAACGGCAAGAAAAGCTGGATCACCTCCGGTCCGGTGGCACGCTACATCGTGCTGTTCGCAATGACCGACGCGGAAAAGGGCGCGCGTGGCATCAGCGCGTTCCTGGTGGACACGGAAAAATCGGGGTTTCACCGCGGGAAGACCGAGCCCAAGCTGGGCATCCGCGCTTCGGCGACCTGCGAGATCGAATTCACCGATTACCGGGCCGAGCCCGACGAGCTGCTCGGAGAGGACGGCCAGGGCTTCAAGATCGCGATGGGCGTGCTGGACGCGGGCCGCATCGGGATCGCTTCCCAGGCAATCGGGCTGTCGCGGGCCGCCTACGAGGCCACGCTTTCCTATGTGGCAGAACGCAAGGCCTTCGGCCAGCCGATCGGCGCGTTCCAGATGACCCAGGCCAAGATCGCCGACATGAAGTGCAAGCTGGATGCCTCGCTGTTTCTGACGCTGCGTGCGGCATGGGCCAAGGGCGAGACCGAGAAGCATGGCGGGCGCTTCAGCACAGAGGCGGCGGTGGCCAAGCTCACCGCATCGGAGGCGGCGATGTGGATCACCCACCAGGCGGTGCAGATCCACGGCGGCATGGGCTATTCCAAGGAAATGCCGCTGGAACGATACTTCCGCGACGCCAAGATCACGGAGATCTACGAGGGAACCAGCGAGATCCAGCGGCTGGTGATTGCCCGAAACGAGACCGGCCTGCGTTAAACCCGCCGTGCGCTACTTGGCCGCGCCGAACCCGCCACATCCCTGCCCACGGGCGGGCGATGGCTGCGAGCGCCTTGCGGGCCGACGACAACAGCGCCCCCACGCGATGGCGTCGCGTGGCCACGACCCCACCTGCATCTTGATCCCGCGCGATCGCCGCGGGTCCAACCCATCGGACATTTCGTGCACATGAGCACCAAAACCAATACCTCCGTCGCCCGCGCCCGCAGAACCGCAGCCGCCAGTTCCGGTGCCGAGGCCATGGGCCCCAGGCCGGCTGCGGACAAGCCCGTGGCGGAGATCGACGGCGTACCGCTGGAGCCGATCCTTGCCGAAATCCGCAAGCGGATGCCCAAGGCGCGTCATGCCGAAACCGAGGTGTTTGCGCGCACGTTCTACAAGCGAATGGGCGAGGACGAGTATCCGAAACACACGCCCGACGGCTGGGCGGCGCTGGCCTGCGACTTCATCGAGTTCGCCCGCAGGCGCAAGCCGGGCACGGCGCTGGTGCGGATGTTCAACCCCAGCATCAAGACCCATGGCTGGGAATCGGACCACACCGTGCTGCAGGTGGTCAACGACGACATGCCTTTCCTCGTCGACTCGGTGACGATGGCGCTCGTGGAGCACGGCATCGGCGTGCACGTGCTCGGGCATCCGGTGCTGGAGACCGAGCGCGACCGTGCCGGGAAGCTGCTGGCCGTGGGCCAGGGTTCGCCCGAGTCGCTGATGCACCTGGAGATCGACCGACAGCCCGCGGAGGCGATGCCCCGCGTGGTGAAGTCGGTGGAAGTGGTGCTCAAGGACGTGCAGGCGATCGTCCGTGACTGGGCGCAGATGCGCGGCAGGATGCTGGAGGTCGCCGAACAGCTCGGCGGGCGCACCCTGCCGGTCAGCGAGGCCGGCTGCCAGGAGGCGCAGGAGTACCTGCGTTGGGCAGCGGACAATCATTTCACGCTGTTGGGCTACCGCGAGTACGAGGTGGTGACCCGCGAGGGCCAGGAGGTGCTCGAAGCGGTTCCCGGCAGTGGCCTGGGCCTGCTGCGCGGCCAGGACACGCGCAAGCCGCGCCCGCTGGCGTCGCTGGCGGCGCACTACATGCCGCAATCGGGCGCAGTCGATGCGCTGATCCTGACCAAGACCAATGCGCGCGCGACGGTGCACCGGCCCGGCTACATGGACTACATCGGCGTGCTGACCTTCGACGAGAAGGGCAAGCCGGTTCGCGAGGAACGCTTCCTGGGCCTGTACACCTCCAGCGCGTACAGCCGCCGGCCCTGGGACATCCCGATCGTCCGCCAGCGCTTCGACTACGTGATGACCAGTTCCGGGCTGCCGCCGACCAGCCACAGCGGCAAGGCGCTGCGCCACATCCTGGAAAGCCTGCCGCGCGACGAGCTGTTCCAGTCCACGGGCGAGGAACTGCTGCGTACCGCCATGGGCATCCTCGGGCTGCAGGAGCGGGTGCGAAGCAAGCTGTTCCTGCGCCGCGATCGCTACGGGCGCTTCTTCTCGGCCCTGGTCTACATCCCCCGCGAGCGCTTCAATACCGACGTGCGCCTGCGCATCGAGGCCATGCTCAAGCGTGTGCTCCACGGCGAGCACGTGGACACGACGGTGGTGCTGGGCGAGTCCCCACTGGCGCAGCTGCACCTGCTGGTCCGGCCGAAGTCCGGCGAGGCGATCCAGGTCGACAATGAGGCGATCGAGGCCGAGCTGGCCGACATCGTCCGCAACTGGCAGGACGACCTGCGCGAGCAACTGGTGGCCCGCAACGGCGAGGAGCGCGGGCTGGCGCTGGCCGCGAGCTTTGGCCGGGCGTTGCCTGCCGGGTACATCGAGAACGTGTCGGCGAAGGTCGCCGCTGCGGACGTGGAGCACCTCGCCGCGCTGCGCGGACCCGACGAGCTGGGATTGAGCCTGTTCCGCGCCCATCAGGGCACCGGCGGGCTGCGCTTCAAGTTCTATCGTCAGAACGACGACATTCCGCTGTCGGACGCGCTGCCGATGATGGAGAACATGGGGCTGCGGGTGATCACCGAGCATCCCTACCGCCTGCACGCCAACGCCTGCCTGCTGTACATCCAGGACTTCGAGGTCGAAACCACCGCCGATTTCGACGTCGATGCGCTCGACGAGAATTTCGAGCAGGCATTCGCGCAGATATGGCGCGGCAATGTCGAGAACGACGGTTTCAACCGCCTGATCCTCGCCGCACGCCTCTCGTGGCGCCAGGTCGGGATGCTGCGGGCGTACGTCAAATACCTGCAGCAGGTCGGCGTGCCTTTCTCCCAGTCCTACGTCGAGGAAACGCTGCACCGCTACCCGCTGCTGGCGCGGCTGCTGGTGGAGTTGTTCGAGGCCCGCTTCGATCCCAGCACCGGCAGCGAGTCCAGGGACGCGATCCAGGCCGGCGTGACGCAGTTCCGCGCGCAGCTGGAGAGCCTCGCGCAGGGCGACGAGGCGGTGCTGGCCGCGCTGGCACCGGTGATCGAAGCCCGCTCCGGTCCGCGCGATGCGCAGGTCCATGCCACCCGTGAAGCGCTCAAGTCGCTGCTCGATCGCGTGGCCAGCCTCGACGAGGACCGCATCCTGCGCAGCTTCATCGGCGTCATGGACGCCACGCTGCGCACCAGTTACTACCAGGAAGGCGCAGGCGGCGCCGAGAAGGGCTACGTCAGCTACAAGTTCGACTCCTCGCTGGTTCCCGATCTTCCGAAGCCGCGCCCGTACCGCGAGATCTTCGTCTACGGGCCACGGGTCGAAGGCATCCATCTTCGCTTCGGGCCGGTCGCGCGCGGCGGGCTGCGCTGGTCGGACCGGCGCGAGGACTTCCGCACCGAGGTGCTGGGGCTGGTCAAGGCGCAGATGGTCAAGAACACCGTCATCGTGCCGGTCGGCTCCAAGGGCGGTTTCATCGCCAAGCGCCCGCCGCCGGGCGGCGATCGCGACGCGGTGCAGGCCGAGGGTATCGCCTGCTACAAGATGTTCATCAACGGCCTGCTGGACATCACCGACAACATCGCCGTCGACGGCAGCATCGTGCCGCCGAAAAACGTGGTCCGGCGCGACCAGGACGATCCTTATCTCGTCGTTGCCGCCGACAAGGGCACCGCGACCTTCTCCGACATTGCCAACGCGATCGCGCGCGAGCACGCTTACTGGCTCGACGATGCGTTCGCCTCGGGCGGTTCGGTGGGCTACGACCACAAGGCCATGGGCATCACCGCCAAGGGCGCGTGGGAGTCGGTCAAGCGCCACTTCCGCGCGATGGGGCGCGATTGCCAGAAGCAGGAGTTCACCGTCGTCGGCATCGGCGACATGTCCGGGGACGTGTTCGGCAACGGCATGCTGCTGTCGCGGCAGATACGCCTGCTGGCCGCGTTCGACCACCGGCATATCTTCCTCGATCCCACTCCGGATCCGGCGCGCAGCTTCAAGGAGCGCCAGCGGATGTTCAAGCTGCCACGCTCGAGCTGGGCGGACTACGACAAGTCGCTGATCAGCAAGGGCGGTGGCGTCTACCCGCGTAGCGCCAAGTCGATCCCGATCTCCGCCGATATCCGCGAGGCGCTGGGCATGGAGTCGGGCGTCACCGCGATGAGCCCCACCGAGCTGATGAGCGCGATCCTGAAAGCGCCCGTCGACCTGCTCTGGAACGGCGGCATCGGCACCTACGTCAAGAGCAGCGGCGAAAGCCACGCCGACGTCGGCGACCGCGCGAACAACGCGCTACGCGTGGACGGTCGCGAGCTGCGCTGCAAGGTGGTGGGCGAGGGCGGCAACCTGGGGCTCACGCAACTGGGCCGCATCGAGGCCGACCAGTGCGGCGTGCTGTTGAACACCGACTTCATCGACAACTCCGCAGGCGTGGACACCTCCGACCACGAGGTCAACATCAAGATCCTGCTCAATGCGCAGGTCAAGGCCAAGAAGCTGACGTTCGCCGATCGCAACAAGCTGCTGGCGTCGATGACCGACGAGGTCGCCGAGCTGGTGCTCACCGACAACTACCGGCAGAACCAGGCCATCAGCCTGATGGAGCGCATGAGCGTGCACCGGCTCGGGGCCAAGCAGCACTTCGTGCGCACGCTGGAGTCGCAGGGCCTGCTCGACCGGCAGATCGAGTTCCTGCCGTCGGATGCCGAGTTCTCCGAACGGCGCGCGCGCGGCCAGGGACTGACCCGTCCCGAGCTGTCGGTGCTGCTGTCTTACGCCAAGCTGGTGCTGTTCCAGCAACTGGTCGACTCCAGCGTTCCGGAAGATCCTTACCTTTCCAAGGAACTGGTCCGCTATTTTCCGCAGCCGCTGCAGGCCAAGTACGCCAAGGCGATGGAGGGGCATCGCCTCAAGCGCGAGATCATCGCCACGGCGGTGACCAACTCGCTGGTCAACCGCATGGGCGCCACCTTCGCGCTGCGCATGCACGAGGACACCGGCCGGGAACCCGCCGAGATCGCCGAGGCGTACACGATCGCGCGCGAGGCGCTAGACGCGCGCGATCTGTGGGCGCAGATCGATGCGCTCGACGGCAAGGTGGCCGAGGCGACCCAGATCGATGCGCTGGAAGTCATCTGGAACCTGATGCGCTCCGTATCGCGCTGGCTGCTGTCGCGCCCGGGACCGTTGCCGGCGATCACCCTGGCAATGTCGCGTTACGGCGACGGGCTCAAGGCGGTGCGCGCCGCGCTTCCCGACACCATGTCGCCGACGCACCGCGCGTCCTACGACGCCAGCCTCGCAGCCTGGAAAGGCAAGGGCCTGCCCGCGTCGCTGGCCGCGCAACTGGCGGCACTGCCGCTGCTGCAGTTCGGTTGCGACATCGTGGAGATCGCCAAGGTGCGCAAGCTCTCCCCGGTCGAGGTGGCCAAGGGCTATTTCCACCTCGGAGCGGCGCTGCATCTGCCGTGGCTCTACGAGCAGATCGACAATCTCCCGGTGGACGGTCGCTGGCAGGCACTGGCCCGAAGCGCGCTTCGCGACGAGCTGGGCGCGCAGCAGCGGGCGCTGGTCAGCCAGGTGCTCGCCGCCGGCGGCAGGAAGCCGGTGGAGACCAAGGTCGGAGCCTGGCTGGAGCGCAACGATTCCACCCTGCGCTTCACCATCACCATGCTCAACGAGCTGATGAGCCAGAAGACCCTCGACTATCCCACCGCGTCGGTGGCGGTACGGCGCCTGGCGCAGATCGCGGCCGCGGACGGCTGAGGGTAGACCGCCGCGCGATAGGGGCCGATCGGGCATTTCGCGCGGTGGGGGAAACCATGGCATCGCGCGAGGTATCCTGCGGCAGATGATCTCGACTCCGGATTCCGCTTTCGCGCCTCGCATCGCGTTCCTCGCCAGCCCATCGGAGGATGCGCAGTCGGCGCTCGCGGAACTGGTCCAGCGCCACGGCCGTCATCGTCCCGAGGACGCCGACGTCCTGGTCGCGCTGGGAGGCGACGGATTCATGCTGCAGACCCTGCATCGCCTCGGCGCGCTGGCCAAGCCGGTCTACGGCATGAAGCTGGGCACGGTCGGGTTTCTGATGAACCACCTGCAGATCGACGACCTGGCCGCGCGGCTGCACGCCGCCGAGCCTGCCGTGCTGCGGCCGCTGGAAATGGTTGCCCAGACCGAGTCGGGCGCCACCGTGGGTTCGCTGGCCTACAACGAGGTGTCGCTGTTGCGGCAGACCCGCCAGGCCGCGCACCTGTCGATCGATCTCAACGGCCAGACCCGACTGGACGAACTGATCTGCGACGGCGTCCTGGTCGCCACGCCTGCGGGCAGCACCGCCTACAACTTCTCTGCGCACGGGCCGATCCTGCCGCTGGGCACCAACGTGGTGGCACTCACGCCCATCGCCGCGTTTCGTCCCCGGCGCTGGCGCGGTGCCGTGCTCAAGGCGGATACCGAGGTGCGGTTTCGCGTGCTGGACCCCTACAAGCGGCCGGTCAGCGCCACGGCCGACTCGCACGAAGTGCGCGACGTCGTCGACGTCACCATCCGCGAGTCGCACGACCGCACCGTGACGCTGCTGTTCGACCCGGAGCACAACCTCGAGGACCGGATGGTCGCCGAGCAGTTCATCAGCGGTTGAAGTGTTCCGCGGGGTTGTCCGCGAAGGACGCGAAGGGCGCGAAAGGGAAGCAAAAGGTAGAGAATAGAGCCGGGGAGTTCTGCGGGCTGCCACTCGGAGCGGGCACGAGGGTTCAGCTCCCTCTCCCTCGGGAGGGCTGGGGTGAGGGTTCGGAGCACGGGCGTCTATGGAATCATGCTCCGCCTGGATCGCGACCGGCGCAGCTTTGCCGAAGCCGAATCCTCACCCCCATTCCCGGCGGGCAGGCTGGGCGGGGCTAGCCGCCACCAACGGCGTGCGAATGCTTCTGCGACGGCCCTGACTTTTTCGCGCTCCTTCGCGTCTTTCGCGGATCGCTTCTTGTTTCCCTCGCGTCCTTCGTGGAGCGATTGCCTTCCTGCCCCCTCCGTTGCGACCCGAATTCGCATCCTGCGCGACAAACCCGGGTCACAATGCCCGCATGCCAGATGCCAACGCCAATCCGCTGATCGTTGCGATTTCCTCGCGGACCCTGTTCGACATGGAGGACAGCCACGCGCTGTTCGAGCGCGAAGGGCTGGAGGCTTATGCGGCGTATCAGCGCAGCCACGAGGAAGACCTGCTCGAGCCGGGCGTCGCCTTTCCGCTGGTCCGCAAGCTGCTGGCGCTCAACCAGGGCTCACCGCCGGAGGCGCCACGGGTCGAGGTGATCCTCATCTCGCGCAATTCGGCCGACACGGGCCTGCGCATCTTCAATTCGATCGCCCATCACGGGCTGTCGATCCGGCGCGCGGCTTTCAGCAATGGCGCGCCGCCGTTTCCGTACATCCGTCCCTTCGGCGCCGACCTGTTCCTGTCGACCCACGTCGAGGACGTGCGCAGTGCGCTGGCCGCCGGCGTGGCTGCGGCGACCCTGCTGCCGGCCAAGCCGGCGCGCCACCGCCACGACCAATTGCGCATCGCGTTCGACGGGGACGCGGTGATCTTCGATGACGAGAGCGAGCGGGTGTCGCGCCAGGGCGGGCTGGCGGCGTTCGCCGAGCACGAGCGCCTGCGCGCGGGCGAGCCGATGTCGGGCGGGCCGTTCCGTGGGTTCCTCGACGCGCTGCACCGGCTGCAGTCGGCGTTTCCGCCTGGTGAGAACGCGCCGATCCGCACCGCGCTGGTGACCGCGCGCTCGGTGCCCGCGCACGAGCGGGTGATCCGCACCTTGCGCGAATGGGGCATCCGCCTGGACGAGGCGCTGTTCCTTGGAGGGCGTGCGAAGGGGCCGTTCCTGGACGCGTTCGGTGCCGACATATTTTTCGACGACTCCGAACACAACATCGTCTCGGCGCGCGACCACGTCACCGCGGGGCACGTGCCGCACGGCGTGGCCAATCTGCTGAAACAGCCGCCGACCGAATGAATCAGCGCGTCGGCCGCGGCTCGTCCTGCCCTGGTTTGTCCGGCTCCGCTTCTTCCGACCCCAGAGGTAGGCGTACGTCGCTGAGCTTCCACGACAGGCCGCGGCGGGTCAGCACGAACGTCACCGGCTCCCCGGCGTCATCGATGACCGTAGCGGTGAACCTCGATGGCGACTCGAAGCGGTAATCCGCATCCTGCAGGGCGTCCGGCGGTGTGGTATCCGGCTCGACGCGCACTTCGCGCCCGCTGACGCGGTTCCACAGCGTCTGTCCGCCCATCATCGCCGCCAGGCCCGCAGGGGTCACCATCGTGTCCACCGCGCTGCCGGCCATGCCGCTGGCGATCCGCAGGCCGAGCGCTCCGAACAGGCTCGATTGCACGTCGGCACCGGCGCGGCTTACGAGGTAGTCGTCGACCTGCAGCTTGATGCTGCTGCGCAGCGCCGGAAAGTCCACGTGGCGCGACAGCTTGGCGGTGTTGCGCGATTCGACCGCATCGCGGATTGCATTGACCGTCAGGAATGGACCCGCGGCAACATAGGCCAACAGCAGCACAAGGATCGCGACGAGCAGCGCCAACCATTTCTTCATGGACAGTCCTCCGTTCGGCTGCCAGCTTATCGCTGACGCCGCCGGATCGGGCGGTTTCCTCCCGGCGCAAAAAAGCGGCCGGCAATCGC
>JALYOG010000002.1 GCA_030856985.1 Pseudomonadota bacterium
AGCTGTGTCGGGACTTCGCCTTCGACGACGCGCCCGCCACCCTGCCCTGCTGCCGGGGTGCGTTGCCGATCGCTGTTCGCGAATGCGCTCTGCGACGCGAGCGCTGCGCATGCACGGCAACCGTCGCAGATCACGTGCCTCCGAGGCTGGCATGCCTTACGCTGCCGCTCGGCCGGCGGCTTGCGTGTCGGCATTGCCGGACGTCCGCTGCGGCACCCGCGCCGTCGAGAGCAGCGATCATGGGGAGCAGCGGTGTATCAGCAATTTTTTCGATGTGACCGGCGCGCTGGCGTCGGCCCGGTCCGGGCAGTGACGTGACGGGCTCGTCGGCTCGCCAATGCGGTGCCGGCACCGCTCTGCACGCCGCGGTGCTGGCTTCACTCGCGCTCACCGCATGGCTGGCACCGCAGCGGGCCGCGGCACAATCCGGGTCCGGCGAAGCCGATCGCCTGCTCGACCCGGTGGTGGTTACCGCGACGCGCACCGCGGATGACGCGCTTTGGGTGCCGGCGGCCGTGGACGTGATCCAGGCTCGCGACCTGCAGCGCGGCCAGCCCCTGATCGACCTGTCCGAATCATTGCAGCGGATCCCCGGCGTCGTCGCACGCGACCGGCAGAACCATGCGCAGGACCTGCAGATATCGATCCGCGGCTTCGGCGCCCGCTCCACCTTCGGCGTGCGCGGCGTGCGCCTCTACACCGATGGCATTCCGGCGACGATGCCCGACGGGCAAGGCCAGGTGTCGCATTTTTCGCTGGACTCCGCCGATCGCATCGAGGTGCTCAGGGGACCGTTTTCGGCCCTCTACGGCAATGGCTCGGGCGGCGTGATCGAGCTTTTCAGCGCCGCCCCGCCGCTGTGGCACGAGTTCGAGGCGGGCCATGTCGCCGGCAGCTACGGGCTGCAGAAGACCATTCTTTCGCTGCGCGGGCCGCTCGGCGCCGACGAGCGCGGGTTCCGCTTCGACGCCGCCACGCTCGACACGGACGGCTATCGCGAGCACAGCGCCGCGCAGCGCGACACCACGCAGTTCTCGCTGCAGGCAGGTGCGGGAGGTACGCGTTATTTCCTGCTGTTCAATGCGCTGGACCTGAAGGCCGAGGATCCGCAGGGGCTGACGGCGGCCGAGTTGGGTGGAGACCGCCGCGCGGCAAGCCCGGCCTCGATCCTGTTCGACTCGCGCAAGACCGTCCGGCAGCACCAGGCCGGCGCCCGCGTCGAACACGACCTGAGCGGCTCGCAGCGTGTGCTGTTGACCGGCTACCGCGGAAACCGGCAGACGATGCAGGTACTGACGGTGCCGGTGGTCGCCCAGGCGAGCCCGACCAGCGGTGGCGGCGCGATCGACCTGGACCGCGATTACCACGGTGCCGATGCGCGCTGGCAGTGGCGTTTCGCAAGCCCGGCCGGTCCGGTCACCGTCACTGCGGGTGCTCAACACGAAGTGTCCGACGAGGCGCGCCGGGGGTTCGAGAACTTCGTCGGCGAGCGCCTGGGGGTCGTAGGCGCGCTGCGCCGCGACGAGCAGAACCGGACGAGCAGTTCCGACCAGTACCTGCAGGTCAACTGGGAACCCCATGAACGATGTCGCGTGAACGCCGGTGCGCGCCGCAGCGAAGTGCGATTCACCTCCAAGGACCGCTTCGTGGCCCCGGGGAATCCCGACGACAGCGGGCAGTTGAGCTTCAGCCGGACTTCGCCGGTTATCGGCGTGCTGTATCGCGCGTCGCCGACGCTGAGCATCTACGCGAACTCGGGCGAAGGTTTCGAGACCCCGACCTCTGCCGAGCTGGCCTATCGCGACGACGGTCTCAGCGGGTTCAACGATCGGCTGAAGCCGGCGCGCAGCACGAACCATGAGATCGGCCTGCGCGGCCGCAGTGCGGGCCACCGTTATTCGGCCGCCTTGTTCCACAGCCTCACCGGGGACGAACTGGTGGTGGTGTCGAACCGCGGCGGACGCAGCGTTTTCGGCAACGCGGGCCTGTCCCGGCGCCGTGGCGCGGAGCTGGCATTGCATGGAACCTTCTCCGACCGCTGGGACTACGCGCTTTCGTACACGTTCCTCGACGCACGCTACCTGCGCGACTTCGCGGTCTGCGCCTCGCCGCCATGCTCGCGGAGCGACCTGCTGATCGAAGCTGGCCGCGACATTCCCGGCCTGTCGCGCCATCTCGCCTGGGGCGAACTTCGCTGGAAGCCCGCCGAACGATTCGATCTGGCCCTGGAAGGCCGCGTCGTGGATCGAGTATTCGCCAGCGACAGCACCGACGCGGCCGCGCCCGGGCATGCGCTTTTCGACCTGAGCGCGGAACGGCGCATGGACCTGGGTGGACTGCAGTGGCGCGCCTTCGCGAGGATCGACAACCTGTTCGGTCGCGAGGCTGTCGGCTCGGTGATCGTCAACCAGGGCAACGGACGGTTCTTCGAACCCCACCCGGGACGCCACTGGTCGCTGGGGCTTTACGCGACCCGCGCGTTCGGTGAGTCGCCGCGATGATCGATTCGATTGCGGTCGGATCAGCCGCTCGCCATCGCCTCGCAGCTTTCGGCGCATTCCCGGCACATGCGTGCACAGCGCTCCATCTCCCGATCGCCGAGACGCTCGCAGGACTCCGCGCACTTCCGGCAGATGTCCGCGCAGGTCGCGCACCGGTGCACCTGCGCCACGATGTGGGTGTCCGCATGTCGTGACAGTGAACACAGCGGGCAGGCTTGCGACCTCGCCAGCCCTCACCGCGCATTGGCTGCCACGTAGTAATGTTCACGACGCATCCACGGGAGTCGGCCATGTCGATACGGTCCAAAGCCAAGCGCGATGCGCAGAAGAAAAAGGCGGCGCGCGACTCGCGAGACCCGGCGCCCCGAGCCGCCATCGAGCCTCATGCGGAACTGCGCGACCAGCACGGCAAGCTGCTCGGCGGCATCGCACGCAAGGACGAGGAATGGGTGCTGGGGCTGGACGGACAGATCGTCGGCGGGTCCGCGAGCGCGGCGACCATCCTCACCATGCTCAAGCGCGCCGCATCCATGCAGGAGCGCGCCGGCAACGCCATCGTATTGAAGTTTTCCAAGGCGCTGCGCGACGCGGCAGACGAAGAAGCGCGCGCGCAGGGCATGACCCTGGACCAGTTCGAATCGCAGCTCGACCAGCATCTTCGTGACTCGGGTACAGCTGATGGCGGCGACGGCAGCTCACCCTCTCCCGCCCGGCACTGACCGCCGGAAAGCAAAAAAGGCCCACCCGCGAGGGTGAGCCTTTTTTGCGAATCGATTGGTGTCCCCAAGGGGATTCGAACCCCTGTCGCCGCCGTGAAAGGGCAGTGTCCTAGGCCTCTAGACGATGGGGACACATGAAACTTCTACCGTGAATCGTTTCGCAGATGGTGGAGCCAGGCGGGATCGAACCGCCGACCTCCTGCATGCCATGCAGGCGCTCTCCCAGCTGAGCTATGGCCCCACGGGCTGGAAAGTCGACAAGCTTAGGGCGCCTCCCCGGAAGCGTCAAGCGATCTTTCGGATGTCTTCTCCGGAAGGACGCGGCCACTGCAGCGTCCCGGTGTGGTGACCGCGGCCGCCGAGGTATTCGAGCCACTTCCCAAGAAAGGTGTTCATCCGCAGCCGGTGACCGATCAGCGCCGCCGGCGGCGGGTACATGCCGATGACGTCCTGCCAGCAACGGCCGACGTAGCAATGCGTGGCTTCCAGCTGGCGGGCGTCGTGGTACAGGCGCAGGAACGCCGACGGGTCGGGCTGGCCGGTCTCGGGATCCTGGATGGCGTAGGTCAGGCGCAGCTCCGTGGTGTAACGGTGCTGCTCGATCACGTCCAGTTGCAGGTCCAGCCCGTCGCCTACGCTGGAAACGTGCCTTCCCAGCGGCAGCGCCGCCGGCTGGAACAGTCGATCCATGCGCGCGTGGTTTTCGGCGTACAGGGCCATCAGCCAGCCGAAACGGCTCAGCTGCGGGACGCGGGATCTGCGGGTGACGAGCGAACTCATGCCCCGATCCTACACGCCAAATCCCGGTGCGGCATCCACTTGCGGGACGATGGCCCCAGCACTGATTCATGATGCTAACGGCACATTCGGAAAGCGCGGGCCGGCCGCCCCGCTCAGAACATTTCGCGCTCGATTCCCAGCGTGGTCATCACCTTGCTGGCGATCTCCTCGATCGACGTGTGCGTGGTGCTCAACGTCGGAATGCGCTCGGCGCGGAAAAGCGCTTCGGCCGCCGCGACTTCGCGCTTGCAGGTCTCCGGGAGCGCGTACTTCGAGTTCGGCCGGCGCTCCTGCCGGATCTGCTGCAGGCGCATCGGATCGATGGTCAGCCCGAACAGCTTTTCGCGGCAAGCGCGCAGCCGCTGCGGCAGGCGATCGTGTTCCAGATCCTCTTCGGTCAGCGGGTAATTGGCCGCGCAGATGCCGTAGTGGAGCGCCAGGTAGACGCAGGTCGGGGTCTTGCCGGCGCGCGACACCGCCACCAGCACCACGTCCGCGTCGGAATAGTCCAGCGCCGCGCCGTCGTCGTGGGTCAGCGCATAGTTCATCGCGTTGATGCGGCGATGGTAGTTGTCGAAGTCGAACATGCCGTGCGCGCGCCCGACGTGGCGCTGGCGGGTTTCCTGCAGTTCGCGTTCCAGCGGCTCGATGAAAGGCGCGAACACGTCCAGCATCAGCGCCCCGCTTTCGGCGAGAGTGTCGCTGACCGCGCCGTCCATGCAGGAGTTGATCACCACGGGCCGCACGCCATGGCGCTCGGCGGCGGCCTGGATGCTCTTGACGACCGCGCGCGCATGTTCGACGTTGTCGACGAAGGAAATCCTGTGGCTGACGAACTGGGTCTCGGTGAACTGGGTCAGCAGGCTGTGGCCTATCGTCTCGGCGGTGATGCCGGTGCCGTCGGACACGTAGAAAACCGGGCGTACTGGACTCATCGCTCACCTCAATCGGGAAAACCGGAAAAAGATCCGCCGCCAAAAGCAAAAACCCCGGCGAATCAAGCTTGTAAGCGCCAGGTGCAGACGCCATCATAGTGGTTTGGCCGCGTCCGCCGCGCCCGTCCCCACGGAGATCGCCTCACTTGAACCAGTCTGCCCCGACAGAGAACATCCTCTGGCTGCACGCGCTGCGCCTGAACGACCTTGCCCAGGTCGGCGGCAAGAACTCCTCGCTCGGGGAGATGATCGGGAACCTGGCGAGTCTCGGCGTCTCGGTCCCGGGCGGCTTTGCCACCACCTCGGAGGCGTTCAAGGACTTCATCGCCTTCAACAACCTGCACCAGCGCATCTTCGACCGCCTGGCACCGCTGGATGTCGAAGACGTCGCGGCGCTGACCGCCGCAGGCGGCGACATCCGCGGCTGGGTGATCGAGGCGCCGCTGCAGCCGGAACTGGAATCCTCGATCCGCAGCGCTTATCGGCAATTGTGCGACGAAAACGGCGGCGGCGATGTCGCGGTGGCGGTGCGATCCTCGGCGACGGCCGAAGACCTTCCCGATGCAAGCTTCGCCGGCCAGCAGGAAACCTTCCTCAATGTGACCGGCATCGACGACGTGCTGATCAAGATCCGCGAGGTGTTCGCCAGCCTCTACAACGATCGCGCGATCGCCTACCGCGTGCATCACGGCTTCAAGCACGAGGACGTGTTCCTGTCGGCGGGCGTGCAACTGATGGTCCGTTCCGACGTCGGTGCTTCCGGCGTGCTGTTCACGATGGACACCGAGTCAGGCTTCCGCGAAGTGGTTTTCATCACCTCGAGCTACGGCCTGGGCGAAATGGTCGTGCAGGGCGCGGTGAACCCGGACGAATTCTTCGTCTACAAGCCCACCCTGATGCAGGGCAAGCCGGCGATCCTGCGCCGTTCGATCGGTGCCAAACAATTGCGCATGGTCTACTCCGACACCGCGGGCGAGCGCGTGCGCACCGAGGAGACGCCCGAGGAACTGCGGCACAGGTTCTCGCTCAGCGACGAAGACGTGCACGAGCTTGCGAAGCAGGCGCTGGTGATCGAAAAGCACTACGGCCGGCCGATGGACATCGAATGGGCGAAAGACGGTGTCAGCGGCAAGCTGTTCATCGTCCAGGCGCGTCCGGAGACGGTGAAGTCCCAGGGCAAGTCGACCCAGATCGAGCGTTACCAGCTCGGCGAGCGCGGCCCGGTGATCTGCGAAGGCCGTGCCATCGGCCAGAAGATCGGCAGCGGCGTCGCACGCGTCGTGCGCACGCTGGCCGACATGGGCCGCGTGCAGCCCGGCGACGTGCTCGTCGCCGACATGACCGATCCGGACTGGGAGCCGGTGATGAAGCGCGCCGCCGCCATCGTCACCAATCGCGGCGGACGCACCTGCCACGCGGCGATCATCGCCCGCGAACTCGGCGTGCCGGCCGTCGTGGGCACCATCAACGCGCTGGAGACGATCCAGGACGGCAGCATCGTCACGATCAGCTGCGCCGAGGGCGACACCGGTTTCATCTACGACGGCGCCCTCGCCTTCGAATGCCATCGTGCCGACCTGCAGAAGATGCCGCCCGCCCCGCTCAAGGTGATGATGAATGTCGCCAACCCCGAGCGCGCATTCGACTTTGCGATGTTGCCCAACGCGGGCGTCGGACTGGCGCGGCTGGAGATGATCATCGCCAGCCACATCGGCATCCATCCCAAGGCGCTGCTCGAATACGAGCGACAGGACGCGGCGACGAAGGCCAAGATCGACGCGAAGATCCGTGGCTATGGCGAACCCGTGCAGTTCTACGTCGACCGTCTGGCCGAGGGCATTGCGACGATCACCGCCTCGTTCGCACCCAATCCGGTGATCGTGCGGCTGTCGGACTTCAAGACCAACGAGTACGCGAACCTGATCGGCGGTACGGCCTACGAGCCGCACGAGGAGAATCCGATGATCGGGTTCCGCGGTGCCAGCCGTTACGTGGATCCGAGCTTCGAGGACGCGTTCGCGCTGGAGTGCCAGGCGGTGCTCAAGGTCCGGGAGGAGATGGGCCTGGACAACTGCTGGGTGATGATTCCGTTCGTGCGCACCCTCGACGAGGGCCGCAAGGTCATCCAGGTGCTGGAAAAGCACGGCCTGAAGCGTGGCGCCAGCACCGATGGAAAGCCGGGCTTGAAGATCATCATGATGTGCGAGGTGCCGTCCAACGCGCTGCTGGCCGACGAGTTCCTCGACATCTTCGACGGCTTCTCGATCGGCTCCAACGATCTCACCCAGCTGACCCTCGGCCTGGACCGCGATTCGGCCACGGTCGCCCATCTGTTCGACGAGCGCGATGCCGCGGTCAAGAAACTGCTGTCGATGGCGATTTCGGCCGCGCGCGCGAAAGGCAAGTACATCGGCATCTGCGGCCAGGGGCCCAGCGACCATCCGGATCTTGCCGAGTGGCTGATGGCACAGGGGATCGAGTCGGTGTCGTTGAATCCCGACACGGTGGTCGACACCTGGCTGCGACTGACGAAGGTCGACGCGGCGAGCAGATCCGCAGATTGCGATGCCACGGCTGCCGCGGCCGGCTGAGCACTCCGCGCAAGGCGGCGGACACCGATTCGCCGCTGCGGTTCGCGCCGTGGCAGGCGCCCTGCTGGCCGGGGCGCCGCGCCGCGGCAGCACTGACCACATCAGGAGTTTGCGATGGAGCCGACCGTAGACCAGGCACTGATCCACCTGCAGAAGATCGACTGGACGAGCATCGCCCTGACGTGGCTCGGCGCGCTGCTGCTGTTCCTGATCGGCCTGCGGGTGGCAAGGTGGATTTCCAACATCGCCCAGCGTGCGCTCACGCGCGCGCAGGTGGAAACCACGGCGGTGCTGTTCCTGCGCAAGGTCGCCTACGTGGTGCTGCTGGTCGTGCTGATCCTGGCGGTACTGCAGGTCGTCGGGGTGCCGATGACCTCGATGATCGCGGTGCTCGGCGCGGCCGGCCTGGCGATCGGCCTGGCGCTGAAGGACTCGCTGTCGAACATCGCCTCCGGGGTGATGCTGGTCTCGCTCAAGCCGTTCCGCGCGGGCGACATCGTCACCATCGCCGGCGAGACCGGCAAGGTCGAGGACGTGAGCATCTTCCAGACGCGGCTGCGCGGCGCCGACAACCAGACCATCGTGCTGCCCAACAGCCTCATCACCAACGACTCGATCGTCAACCTGACGCCGGACGTCATGCGCCGCATCGAGGTGGTGATCGGGATCGGCTATCGCGACGACATCACCGCCGCGCGCGCCGCAGCGCTGGCGGAAATGCAGTCCGACCCGCGCGTGCTGGACGATCCGCCTCCCGACGTGCTGGTCTACTCGCTGGGCGACAACAGCGTGCAGCTGGGCATCCGTTGCCACGTGCTCAACGCCGATTTCTTCGTCACCAAGTGCGAACTGACCGAACGCATCAAGCTGGCGTTCGACAAGTGCGGGGTGAGCATTCCCCACCCGCAGCGCGACCTGCGCATCTTCCACAAGGACGATGCCGCCGCGGCCGGCGCGAAGGCACAGCTCGGGCAGGATGCACCGCATGTATCGGTGGACGACCCGGGGCATCGTCCGGAAGCCGATCCCCGGTAGGCGCTACAGGCCGCCGAGCTTGCCCATGTAGGTGCGGTAGTAACGCAGCTCGGCGATGGAATCGTGCACGTCGCTCATCGCGGTGTGGGCCGATTCCTTGCCGAAGCCTTCCAGGATCTCCGGCGCCCAGCGCCTGGCGAGCTCCTTGATCGTGCTCACGTCGAGGTTGCGGTAGTGGAAGAAGTTTTCCAGCAGCGGCATCTGCCGATGCAGGAAGCGGCGGTCCTGGCAGATCGAGTTGCCGCAGATCGGCGAGGTATTCGGTTGCACCCACTGCTCCAGGAACCGCAGGGTCCGGTTCTCGGCTTCCTGCGCCGATACGGTCGAATCCAGCACGCGCTGCCAGAGGCCCGAGCCGCTGTGCTGGTTCCGGTTCCAGTCGTCCATGGCCTGCAGGCGCTCCAGCGGATGGCGGATCGCCAGTTCGGGGCCTTCGGCGAGGATGTGCAACTCGGCGTCGGTGACCACCGTGGCGATCTCCAGGATCGAGTCGGTCAGCGTGTCCAGTCCGGTCATTTCAAGATCGATCCAGATCAGCCGGAGGTTGCCGCCGTTTCCCTTGCCTGATTTCGCGCTCATGATTGGCCGTCTTGTCGTTGAAACGGCATGATAGCCCACGTCGTCCGCGGCGCCCGGAGCGCGACCAGATGCCCAGTTACGCCCCCTACGCGATCCTCACCGCGATGCTCGCCCCGGCGTTCTTCCTGACCGCCACCGCATCGCTGCTGATGTCGGCCAACAACCGCCTCGCGCGGGTCGTGGACCGGCTTCGCAGCCTGCTGCTCGAACTGGACTCGGCAAATGCCGACGGGGCCGCCGAACGCGAGTTGCTCGACCGCAGGATCGTGAAGCAGCGCCAGCGCACCCAGTTGATCCTGCGCGGGAGCCAGCTGCTTTACGTCGCCATCAGTTGTTTTGTCGCCACCAGCCTGTTCGTGGCGATCGACGGATTTCTCGGCCACCGGCTCGGGGTGCTGCCGACGCTGTTCGCGGTGTTCGGCGTGCTGGCGATGTTCGCCGCCAGCCTTTACCTGTCGCGAGAGTCCGCGCTGGCCGTGCGGGCAATCAACGAGGAGATGGACCACGCGCACACGCGGGCGGCGCGGCGACGCTAGTGTAGTGTCGCGTTCTTGATGGAACTTATACCGCTCTTCGAACTCCAATGCTTTACTACCAAGCAGAGCGGAGATCGCCAGTGCGAGTTGCCCCCGAGATTGTGCTGACACAAGACGAGC